>CAIXEA010000016.1 GCA_903918315.1 uncultured Acetobacteraceae bacterium
CATCCGACGGATCCCTTCGTGAATGCGTGCCCGGTCCATCTGTGCCCCCGTTCCTCACAGGGCAGATGACCGGACACGTCACGAGCTACAAACACCGGACAGATCACGAGCTAGCCACACGACCGCAGAGAACCGTTGACGATCACGACAAAGTAATACAACCTTAAAAAAAATCGTCAAAACCTCGTCGGAGCGGCCTTTGCCCATGACCCAGTCCTCAGATCGTCTGCTGTCCCTCGCAGCACAAATCGTGAGTGCGCACGTGGCGCATAACGCCACCGCAACTGATGCGCTCTCCGGGTTGATCCGCGACGTTTACGACACCCTCGCCACCGTCGGGCCCGCCCGATCGCTGCTGGATCGTGAACTCGCCGACGGGACCGATGATCATGACCACGACCATGACCACGACCATGGTCCGGCCCGCGCTGCGTCCGCCGGTAAGCGCGCCTCCGCGAAATCCATGCAGATCGCGGACGATCATCTGGTTTGTCTGGAAGACGGACTGACCATGAAGATGCTGAAACGGCACCTGATCACCGTGCATGGCCTGACGCCCGATCAATACCGGGCCAAATGGGGCCTGCCGTCGGATTACCCGATGGTCGCGGCCAACTATGCCAAGTTGCGCTCCAGCCTCGCCAAGGAAAGCGGCCTCGGCCTGCGTCCGGAAGCCCGCCGCCTGCGCAATCGCTGAACCAGGCTCACCCGCCTGATGACGCGGCGGCCTCGTGTAAAGCCGCCGCGACCGCTGCCGCCAGGCCGAACTAATCGCCCCGCGCGGGTTGGCGGAAGAGCCGGGCGGCCGGATACCAGGGGCTGTCGTTCCTGTCGCGAAGCCAGCGCCATTCCGCCCGATAGGGCAGCATGATCCAGGTGGGCTTGCCCATCGCCCCCGCGAGATGCGCGACGGCGGTGTCGATGCTGATCACCAGATCCAACCCATCAATCAAGGCCGCGGTCTCGGCGAAATCCGTCAACCCGGCGCTATGATCCGTGATGCGCCCCTGTTCGGCCATCGTAACCCGATCCGCGGCGGAAACGGCCGGTTGCAGCGCATGAAACGATACCAGCGGGCAATCCAGTAACGGCCGCAGGCTGCGCAGCGTGGTGGAGCGTTGCGCCCCGGGATTGGTGCTTGACCAGACAAGTCCGACCCGCAGATTGGCCCGCGGACCAGCCGGACGCCCAACCTCCCCCCCCAGCCGTGACCGCCACACCGCCGCGCGCGCCGGATCGGCTTGAATATAGGGAACAGGGGCGGGGATGGTCGCCAGCGTGGTGCCGAACACCAACGGCAGGCTCATCAGCGGGATCACGATATCGTGTTTGGGTTCGGCCTCATCCTCGCCAACAACCGCGGTCAGGCCCACCATCCCCGCCAGCAAGGGCTTGAGGTCGTCGGTCACGCTCAGGCTGACCAAGGCCCCGCGTTCGGCCAAAAGCGGCGCATAGCGCACGAATTGCAGGACATCGCCGCGCCCCTGTTCCCGCAGGAGCAGGATGCGCTGGCCGCGGATGGTCGCGGGATCCGGCAGGCGCGCATCGGCGCGGGGCGGATCATGGCCGGGCACCTGCCAGCGGCTTTCGTAATCGCGCCAGCCGTCCTCGAACTGGCCCAGTTGCAACGCTGCCAGACTGGCGTTCCAGCGCAGAACCGCATGGTCGGGGAAGCGCGGCATCATGGCGCGGGATAGCGCGAGGGCGTCCTCCTCCTCCCCGATCTCAACCAAGGCGCCGATCAGGGCGTTGATGATGCTGACCAGGCGCTCCGGCGGCGTATCCGCGGGCGCATGCCGCAGGGCGCCTCGGAAACACGCGATGGCTTCGTCCCAACGGTCCAGCGCGGCCAGACTATTGCCCCGGTTGAACAAGGCCGGCGCATCGGTCGGGACCCGCGCCAACACGCGGTCATACAGGTCCAGAGCCTGTTGCGGCTCCCCCATCGCATGCAGCGCGGTGCCCAGATTGGTCAGAACATCGGGGGTCGGTGGTATCTGGCGAAAGGCCTCGATCGCGGCGGGATACAGGTCCAACGCCAGCCAGGCATTGCCCAGGTTGAACCGCACCCGCGCGTCGCCAGGGCGAAGCCGCACGGCGCGCGTCAGGTATCCGACCGCGTCAGCCAGCAAATTCTTACCCAGGCAGACCACGCCGAGTAAATTCAGAGCTTCGAAATGGGAGGCATCCGTCTCGAGTATGGCGCAGGCACAGGATGCCGCCGCGTCGAACGCCCGCGCCTGATAATACCGCGCGGCACGGGCAATCAGAACGTCGGGCGTATCCGGTCGCAGCGCGATTACCCCCGCTTTTTACCGGTCGCACCCGAGGCGCGGGCGGGTTTGGGATGTACGGCGGCGGGCGCCCGCTTGGGCTTGGCCGCCGCTTTCGGCGGCGTCTTGCCGGCCCGCATGTCGTCGATGGTCATGCGGGTGGTGATCTGGTTGGGGTTGATGCGCAGCTCGATGATCGCCGGCTTGCCGCTATCAACCGCACGGCGGAACGCCGGGGAGAAGCCGGCGGTGTCGGTCACAACCTCCCCATGGCCGCCGAAGGCCTCGATGAATTTGGCGAAATCGGGGTTGGTCAATGCGGTGCCGGATACGCGCCAGGGGTATGACCGTTCCTGGTGCATGCGGATGGTGCCGTACATCTGGTTGTTGAACACCAGGATGATGGGCGCGACGCCATGGTGGAAGGCGGTGGCGATTTCCTGCCCCGTCATCATGAAGCCGCCATCGCCCACCATCGCGACGACCATCCGATCAGGATAGGTGATCTTGGCGCCGATCGCGGCGGGCACGCTGTAGCCCATCGCGCCATTGGTCGGGCCGATGTAGCGCTGGCCATCCTTGAAGTTCAGGAACCGCGTCGCCCAGCCCGCGAAGTTACCGGCATCCGTGGTCACGATGGCGTCGGGCGTCAGCATCGTCTCCAGCTCCCGCATCGCGGTGCCGAGGTTCAGCGTGCCCTCATAGTTCGGGACCGCGCGCTGCGCCTCCCGCAGGGAGCGCAGGTCTTTGGTCCAGGCCTGCCAGATCGGCTTTTTGATCCGATCCAGCTCCGCCGCCGCGAGGGCGAAGGCGTTCAGATCCGATACGATGCCCAAAGCCGGGCGGAACACCCGCCCGATCTCCGCCCCATCCGGCAGCACCTGGATGATGGGCACCGCGCCGGCCATGTCGAGCAACGTGTATCCCTGCGTCACCGCATCGCCCAACCGGCTCCCGATCGCCAGAATCAGATCGGCTTCCTTGATCTTGCCAATCAGGCCGGGATCGGAGCCGACGCCGATATCGCCGACGAAATGCGAGTCGGTGCCGTCGAAATGCGCCTGGCGGCGAAAGCCGGTCGCGACGGGGATGTTGTTGCCGGTCAGGAAGGCATGCAGCGCCTCCCGCCCGGCCTGCGACCAGCAGGAGCCGCCGACGATCGCGACGGGCTTGCGGGCTTTGGCCAGCATCTCGCGCATGTTTTTGATGGCGGCGGGATCGGGGAAGGCCATGCTGACCGGCGCGCGGGGCAGGTCGGGGACGGACACCATGTCCTTCTGCATTTCCTCCGACAGCGCGATCACCACCGGGCCGGGGCGGCCGCTGGTGGCGACGTCGACGGCATGGGCGACGACCTCGGGGATGCGTTTGGCATGGTCGATCTGGGTGACCCATTTCGCCAGGGGCGCGAACATCTGGCGGTAATCGACTTCCTGGAAGGCGTCGCGGCCAGTGTCCTCGTGCGGGATCTGGCCGACAAACAGCAGCATCGGGGTGGAGTCCTGGAACGCCACGTGCACGCCGATGGAACCGTGGCAGGCGCCGGGGCCGCGGGTGACCATGGCGGCGGCGGGGCGCCCGGTCAGCTTGCCATAGGCTTCGGCCATGTTCACCGCGCCGGCTTCGAAGCGGCAGGTCACGAGCTTCAGCTTCTGGTGCGCGTCGTACAGGCCGTCGAGCGTGTCGAGGAAGCTCTCGCCGGGAACCTCGAACACATGGTCGATGCCTTGCGCGACGAGTGCGTCGGCGAGGACCTTGCCCCCGTGTCGCGGCGCGATCGTCGGCTTGCGGGTGCGGTCGAGGGCCATGCGTGCGATTCTCCGGTTTGGGACGTTCGCCGCACGATAAGGGGGGAGGGGTGGTACGTCACGGGGCGCTGTGTTAAAAGCAGCCGTCGATGTCGGTGGGAGGTTTCCGTGCGGGCTGTGTTCGTGATGATCAAATGCGAGTTGGGCAAGGCCTATGATGTGGCACAGGCGGCCGCGGACTCGATCGAACAGCTGTCGGAGATGTTCTCGACCTCCGGGCAATACGATCTGCTCGGGAAATTCTACCTCGAGACGGACCAGGACATCGGCCGCTTCGTGACGGAGAAGGTGCAAACCCTTCCCAGTGTCAAAGACACCTACACGATCATAACATTCAACGCATTCACCGGTGGATAGCCAGACCCGAACCCCCCCGCTTCGCAGCGGGGGAGGGGCCTGCAACAACCCTCAGGTCGAATAGTCGGAGAACGACGCGCCCGAGAAGCGGGCCCGGTAGTCGGTGCGGACGTTGACCAGAGCGACGCGGCCCTTGTCGACTTCCTTCTGCGCCCGTTCCAGCGCCGGGGTGATGTCTTCCGCCTGGGTGATGTACTCGCCGTAGCCGCCGAGTGCCTCACACATCAGGTCGTAGCGCATGTAGCCGAGGTCACGACCCGGCTTTTCCCGCTTCGGATCGCCGGTCCAGCCGCCGTTGAGGCTGATGACGATCAACAGCGGGATTTTGTGCCGGATGGCGGTGTCGATTTCCATGGCGTTCATGCCCATGGAACCGTCGCCATGCACCACGATCACCTGCTTGTCCGGGCAGGCCACTTTCGCGCCCACGCCGAACGGCAGACCCACACCCATCGTGCCGAACGGACCCGAGTTCAAACGATGCGCCGGCGAGAATGTCGGCATCGTCTGGCGGCCGAAATTCAGGGTCTCCTGCCCATCGACGCAGAGGATGGCATCGCGCTTGGCGAAGTCGCGCACCGCTTCAAGCATGCGGACCGGGTGGATGTCGCCATCCTCGGCATACTTGTTGGCGCCGGCGGCGTTGCGCTTGGCCTGCTCGCCGTCATGCAGTGTCTGGCGCCAGGCGGCATAGGTGTGCGGGTCGATCTTGCCCTGGATGCCGACGAGCAGCTGTTCCAGCACGGCCTTGCAGTCGCCGACGATGGGGATATCGACGTAGCGCGCCGCGGTGGCGATTTCCGTCGAATCGATGTCGATGCGCGCGATCGTCGCATTGGGCCCAAAGCGCGGCGGGGAGGCATGGCCGATGATGTAGTTCATGCGGGTGCCGAGCACGATGATCAGGTCCGCATCCCGGAACGCGGAGGATCGCATCGCCAGGTACGCGTATTCATGGTCGTCCGGCACCACGCCACGGCCTTGCGGGGTGGTGTAGAACGGGATGCCGGCGGCTTCGACGAACATCTGCATCTCAGCCCAGGCGCGCGACCAGATCACGCCCGAACCGGACACGATCAGCGGCTTCTTGGCGTTCTGCAGCGCCTTGACCAGCGCATCGACCTGACGCGGATCGCCCAGCGGGCGCGAATCCACCAGCGGCCGGCCGGCATAGGACCAATCGACCAGGTTCTCGTCGATCTTTTGGTACAGCATGTCGCCTGGGCAATCGATATAGGCCGGGCCGGGCTTGCCGGTCATGGCCTTCTGCATGGCGAAGTTGATCTGCTGCGGGATGCGCTTGAGGTTGATCAGCCGATCGACGTGCTTGGTGCAGCCGCGCATCAGCTCGACCTGGTCGATTTCCTGGAACACCTGGCGGCCGAACTGCGACAGCGGGCTGGAGCCGCCGAAAGCCACGACCGGGCAGCAATCGACCAGCGCATTGGCCATGCCGGTGATCAGGTTGGTGACGCCGGGGCCGGAGGCCGCCATGCACACCGAGGGGACCTGCTTCAGGCGGCTATAAGCCTGGCACGCGAACGCCGCGGCCTGCTCATGCCGCACGTCGATCATGCGAATGCCTTCTTTGATGCAGGTGGCCTCGGCCAGCAGCATCGGCCCGCCCATGATGTAGAAAAGGTCCTTGACCCCTTCCTTCTCAAGGCATTTCGCGATGATCTCCGAGCCTGTTAATTCTGCCATCTTGTCAGTCTCCTTGGTGAATGGTCGTGTCGGAAAAGGGCAGCCGAATCCCGGGGGGCAAGCGGCGTTCCGATCCGGGTCTGCCGTCATGACGGTTCAGAGTGTCCGGTGAACGACGCTAGCGCCAATGTGTTGCGAAGGTAAGCCCCACGGGCGGAATGGTTAATCCACCGGCTCCGTCAGGAAGCGTTCCACCAGCGCCATCGCCCGGGCCCTTGGCGCGTTCGACTGCGCCCGGATCTGATTGCGCTGTCCCGACGTCAGATAGAACCGCTCATAGAGCGCCACGCGCGATGCCAGCGCGGTGCCGGCGAAGTCCCAGGCCAGCCGGAACAGCCGGATGCGCCGCTCCGCGTCCACGCCATGCGCGCCAGGCAGGTACTTGTCGATGTAAGGCCGCAGGTCCGGGTTCTTCATCATCGCCCATGTCGGCGTCGCCAGCAGATTGTGGGAGCCAAGCAGGGTGATAATTTCATTGGCGCGGGGCATCCAGAATGGCATGGTCGCGCGCAGTGCCGAAAAGGGTTCCGGGGCCGGTGTCCAGACGCCGTTGCTCCATTCGATCGGGCGGTCTTCCGCGGCTTGCACGGCGGCGCGGGCGAGTTCCGCGTAGCTCCAGAGTTCGCCCAATAATTGTTGTGCATTGGGGCTTTTGTCGCCGATGACCTCGGCCATGGCGGTGGCGAGGCCCCAGGCGAATTCCAGCTTGGTCGCCGCCCTCACCATGGTCTGCTGCATGACATTGGCGTTCCAGCTCTTCGTCATGACGTGGTTGTAGACTTTGGCGTTGGCGTCGATGAACACCCGGTCGCGCGGGATTTCGACATCGTCGAAGACAACGAAGGCGTCCTGCTCGTCGAAACGCGATGACAGCGGATGATCGAACCGGTTGGTCCCGCCTGCCACGCTGTCGCGGCAGATGAATTTCAATCCGGGCGTCGCCATGGGGATACAGAACGAAACCGCGAACTTGTCCGCCCCTTCGGGCAAAGGCCGCCCGGGGTAGACCGCGATCTCGTCGGAGAAGGGGGCCAGGGTCGCCAGGATGCGGGCGCCGCGGACGATGATGCCGTGCTCGGTATCGGCCACCTTGCGCAGAATGACGTCATTCTCCTGCCCCGGCGCTTCGTCGCGGGCTTTGTCGATCGTCGGGTGGATCAGCGTGTGGGTCAGGGAGATATCCTGCCGGCGCAGGAATTTCTGGTATTCCACCTGCCGCGCCGCGCCGGCTTCGTTGCCGAACACCGACCATTCGTCATGGCAGCCGGCGAACCCGGCATAGGTGACGTTCATGTAGTCCGGCGTGCGGCCCATCACGCCAACGGTATGCTCCGCGATGCGGCGCAGCCCGCGATGGCGGCGTTTGATGTCCTCCGGGGAGCGAGGGATCATATGGCTGACATTGATCGCCTCCCCGGTTTCCGGATCGGGGATCAGGAGATCGTCCGGTGCCTGGTGTTGCAGGTCAAACACCGCCGCCATGCCCTGCGCCGCGCCGGCGAAGGCGGGATGGGACACGGCGTCGGTGACCTTTTCGTTGCCGACCCAAATTGAGCGGTCGTCTTTCAGCCCGCGGAGGAATTCCGCGCCCGTGCGAACGGCCACCGGCTCAGCCCTTGAACGCCGGGCGGGACGTGCAGCGCTTCAGCCAATCCGCGACATGCGGGTAGGGCGAGAAATCGTATTTCGCGAACCGCGCCCAGACCATGACCGAGGCCACGTTCAGATCCGCCACCGTGAAGCGGTCCCCGAGCAGCCAGGGCTGTTTGGCGAGCTGCGCGTCCAGCACCGCCATGGGACGGGCGAGGTCGGTCCGGTTCTGGTCCAGCACCGCGTCTTCCTGCGGTCGCATGCCGACCGTGTGGAGCATGAGGCTGAGGAGGGGTTTTTCGATTTCGGTCATGACCCAGAAGCTCCATTGGGTCGCGAGCGCGTCTTCCTCCAGCGAGGCGGTGGCGAAGTCCTGACCGGTGCCGTATTTCTTCGCAAGATACAAGTTGATCGCCATCGACTCATAGAGCCGGAAGCCGCCATCATCGATCGCGGGAATGCGGGCATTGGGGTTGGCGCCCAGCAGTTCGGCGGACTCCCGCGTCTTGGTGAAATGCACCTGGATATTGTCGTGCGGCACGCCGAGCTCGCGCGCCATCCACAGGCAGCGCAAGGCGCGGGATTGCGGGATGCCGTAGATTTTCAGGCTGGCGTCCATGACATAACCTCCGATTATGGTTTCTGATGGTGTTTAACCCAGGATGTCGGACGCCGCACGCAGGATATGGCGGGGTTCGCCGGCACGGCGCGTGCAGCCGATATGGTCGAGATATTCCAGCACCTGGATGGTCAGATTGCGCCCGATGCCGCTGCGCTGGTTGAAGGCGCCGGCGGTGAAGCCGGCCTCTTCGGATTCGGCTGCCAGGGCCGCCGCGATCTCGCCCAAAGCGATGACCCCGGCCGGGAGGTAGAAGCGGTTCGGGGCCACGCGCAGCAGCAGGCCGAACCGTTCCAGCCGGATCAGCGCCGCCTCCGTATCATCCGGTGACAATTTCAGCAGCTCGGCCAGTTCCCGCACCCGCGGCGGGCGCAGGGGTTCGGCGCCGATAGCCGGTTCGATGCGCGTCCAGAGCGCGGCATCGGCTGGCGCCAACTGGGCACGATGGCCTGGCAGGTGCAGCACGCCGCCGGTCTGGGCGATGTCACCGGCGTGGAGGCGATCGAGCAGCACGGCCTCGGCGACATCCTCCGGCCAGGCGCGCAGGCTGGCGAGCAGGGCCGCTTTGCCCGGGCCGGGCAAGGCCGGATGCTTGTCGTGCCAGGATCGCAGCGTGCGCAGCAGCGCCTGGCCCAGACCCGCGCTGGCCTCATCCGACATCAGGATGGGGCGGGATGGACGGCCAATGCGGGTGGCGGGCAGTCCGCTGGCCGCGGCGGTGACGCGCGCCGCGTCCAGATTGCGGGCGAGAGCGAAGCGCGCCAGATCGACCCAGCCCTCCGCCCGCAAAAGCGCCGCCAAAGCCGCGCCGGTGTCCGCCCGCAGCAGCGCCGTCAGGGAGGCCAGGCGCTGCTCGCGCGGCACCCGCCGGGTTGGCGGGAAGGGATCGACCACATGCCCGCCCGCGACCACCCGGCCCGTGGCGTCGTCGCGCAGGATCACCCGATCGCCCGCCAGCGACGCGGTGGGACGGTCGAGGACGAGATGGACGAACCCATCCTCCCCCGGCGGCAGGTCCCGCGCGCCCAGCACCAACGCCCGTCCCCGCACGCTCGCCGCGCCGCTATGCACATGCACCCGATCGGCGTGCTTCAGCCCACGTCCGTCGATGGTGCGCAGCGTCACGTCCAGATGCGCGGTGGGCGCATGCAAAGCCGGGGCGATGAGCCAGTCGCCGCGATGGATTTTGGCCCGCTCGATGCGCGCGCCCGCGATCGCCAGCGCGCAACGGTCTCCGGCCGAGGCGGTCTCGGCCGCCGCATGATGCACCTGAATGCCGCGCACCCGGGCCGCGAGGTGGCTGGGTGACAGAAGCAGCCGATGGCCGACGGCGACGGCGCCGCTGGTGACGGTGCCGGTGACGACCAGCCCGGTGCCCGGCACCAGGAAACCGCGATCGATCGCCAGCCGGAATCCCCCGGCGGCCGAGCGCCTGTGCCAGGAAGCGGCCTTGGCCGCGATCCAGCGCCGTACGGCCTCGATCCCGGTGCCGACGAGGCTGGAGACCGGTATGATCACCGGCGCGTCATAGCCGGAGCGGGCGAGGAGGTCGCGCACCGCGGTGGCCACGGCCTCGACCCGCGCGCTGTCCACCCGGTCGATCTTGGTGATGGCGACGGCGACGTCTTCGATGCCCGTCAGCCGCAGCACCGCCAGATGCTCATGCGTTTGCGGCATCGGCCCGTCATCGGCGGCGACGACCAGCAGCACGCTGTCGATCGACAGCACACCGGCCAGCATGTTGGTCAGGAACCGTTCGTGGCCCGGGACATCGACGAAGCCGATGATCGTGCCATCGGGCAGCGCGGTATGCGCGAAGCCCAGATCGATCGTCATCCCCCGCGCCTTTTCCTCCGGCAGCCGATCGGCGTCGATGCCGGTGAGGGCGCGGATGAGGGCGGTCTTGCCGTGATCGACATGACCGGCGAGGGCGATGATCATGCCCGGCTCATGCGCCATGACCAGGCAAGCCCGGTCATGGCGTTATCCGGACGCCTCAATCGCCAACCTCGATCACCGCATCGACCGCGTAGGCGCCTTCGCCCTCTGGCATGGCGAAGACCGGGTTGAGGTCGATGGATTGCAAGCGCGGACCGGCCGCGACGGCGAAGGCGGACAGGCGGGACAGGGTGTCCGCCAGCGCCTTCACATCGGCCTTCTTGCGGCCGCGCGCGCCCAGCAACAGGGGCGCGCCCTTGATGGAACGGATCATCTCCTCCGCCACATCCGGGCCGAAGGGGCAGCGGTGGAACACCACATCCTTGAGGATTTCCACGAAGATGCCGCCGAGCCCGAACATCGCCATCGGGCCGAAGACGGGGTCGCGATGGATGCCGAGGATGCATTCCACCCCGCCTTTGAGCTGCTTCGCGACCAGCACGCCTTCGATCCGGGCGGTGGGCGCGGCGGCTTTGGCGCGGGCGATGAGGGTATCGAAACCCGCCCGCACGGCATCGGCGTCGGACACGTCCAGCAGCACACCGCCGATTTCGGATTTGTGCAGGATGTCCGGCGACAGGATCTTCATCACCACCGGGAAGCCGAATTTTTCCGCCGCCGCCACGGCGCTGGCCGCGTCCACGCATTCCGCTTCGGGGGCCGACTGAATGCCCGCGGTGGCCAGCAGGCGCTTGGCTTCGGCTTCCGTGGGCGTCACGGCCGGTAGGGTGACGGCCGGAACCGCCGGGGCGGGCAGACCGGCGGGCTTGGCGAAGGCGTCGCCGAAGCGGCCCATGGCGTCGATCGCGACGACTGCGCGGGTGGGGTCTTCATGCACCACCCAGCCATCCGCTTCGAGCTCATCACGGCCTTCCGGCGGGACGATCACCGACAGGGCATAGAGGCGATCGGGGTTTTCGTCTTTGACCAGGTTCAGCTGCTCGCGGATCGCCGGCCAGCGGCGGGACGAGGCGGTCATGCTGAAGAAGCCCAGCACGGCGGAATAACCGCCGTCGCGGACCATGGACTCCGTGAAGGTCTTCACCAGGGAGATATCGTTGGTCACCTGCGCGGTGGCATCGACCGGGTTGCGCGGGGCGCAGAAGGGCACCAGTTCGCGCAGGCGCTTCTGCGCCTCCACGGGCATTTCCGGCATCGACAGGCCAATGCTCTCAGCGGTGTCGCTGATCAGCACGCCGGCGCCGCCTGACACGGTGATGACGCCCAGCGTGTTCCTGACCGGGTAGATCTTGCGGGTCGCGGTATGGGCGATGTCCAGCATCTCTTCGGAGTTGCGGGCGCGGTAGACGCCGAATTCCCGCATGATGGCCTCGGTGACGGCGTCGTCGCCGGCAATGGAGGAGGTGTGGGATTTGGCCGCCTTGGCGCCGAGTTCGGATCGCCCGACCTTCTGCATCACCACCGGCTTCTTGGCGGCGCGCGCGGCTTCGAGGGCGGCGATCAGGCCGGGGGCTTCGCGAATGCCCTCGGCATAGACCGCGATCACGTCGACTTCGGGGTTTTCGGCGAGCCAGCCGATGCACTCACCCACGGTCACATCGCCTTCGTTGCCGGTCATGACGCAGAGCGAGGCACCAATGCCGCGGTTGCGGGCCAGCGTATAGAGATGCGTGCCATAGGCGCCGGACTGGGAGGCAATGCCGATGCGCCCCGGCACCGGCCAGCCGCTGTCGAAAGACGATGAGAAGGTCGCGTAGTAGGAGCGGCGCGCGTCGAACACGCCGAGGCAGTTCGGCCCCAGGATGCGCATGCCGTAGGAGCGCGCGGTGGCGACCATCTTGTCCTGCGCGACGGCCCCGGCATCGTCCATCTCCGCGAAGCCGGCGGTGAACATGACGACGGCCTTGACGCCCTTCTTGGCCAGATCCTCGATCGCGGCGGCGGCGACTTCGGAGGCAACAGCGACGATGGCGACGTCAGGCACTTCCGGCACATCCATGATCGACGCATAGGCCTTCAGGCCCTGGATTTCCGCGCGGTTCGGGTTGATCGGATACAGCCCGCCCTGGAACCCCTGCGATTTCATATAGGCGATCGGCCGCCCGCTGATGCGCGTGGGATCGGAGGAAGCCCCCAGCACGGCAACCGAGCGGGGGGCAAGCAATGGCGTGAGGCCGGAGAACCGCGTGGACATGGTTTGTGACATTTCCCTTGTTTGCGACTGGCGTTCGCCGCCGATCCTACGGTTAGGGAGTTTGGCGGGGGTTTACGGGTTCGGCAAGCTTTGGTCGGGGTGGGTTTATCGGCGTTTGCCGTTTCAGCGGCTGCTTATTTCAAGGCATCCGCATAAGCCGTGACGGTCGGGCCGAAGCCGCGCTCCAGCGCATCGGCGGTCAGTTCATGGCCGATGGAGGCTTCCGCCAGGAATGGCACGGCTTTCATCAAGGGTGGAATGTTTCGCAGGTTGAGATCATGGCCGGCATTGACCACCAGCCCGGCCGCCGCCGCGGCGCGGGCGGTTGCCGCGATGGCCGCCAGCACCGCCGCATGCTCGTTCTTATGGAACGCAGCGGCGTAGGCGCCGGTGTAGATCTCGATCCCATCGGCGCCGGACTCGATGACCCGCGTGACGACCGTCGGATCAGGATCGGTGAACAGAATGACCCGGCAGCCCAGTGCTTTGATCGCCGCGATGGCGGGGGCCGCGATGGCCAACTGGGCCGTGTCGAGCCTCCAGCCTTCTTCCGAGGTGAAGGCCCCCGGCGCATCCGGCACCAGGGTGCATTGCTCCGGCAGGGATTGCCGCAGGATATCCATGAGGCGCTCATCCGGATAGCCCTCGATATTGAATTCCATCGCCGGGCGGTGCGGGCGCATCAGCGCGCTCAGCGCCGGCACATCGCTGGCGCGGATATGGCGTTCATCGGGGCGAGGATGCACGGTCAGGCCCTTGGCACCGGATGCGAGCGCGATCCGGGCGAAGTGCAGGACATCGGGAACGCCGGTGTGGCGCGAATTGCGCAGCAGGGCGACTTTATTGAGGTTCACGGACAGACGGGCCATGGCGTCATCCTAACGCACGGGGGCAGCGGCGCCACCCCTGGGATGGCCGCTGCAACCATAGTAGCCTCCCGGCGCGGGCAATGACCCGCGTGATATGGGGGAAATGGCGGCATGAGGGCGATGTACTGGATCATGGGGCTGCTGCTGGCGGCAATGCCCCTGGCGGCGCGGGCGCAGACGGAGGCGGTCTACCCACTCGGGCGGTTCGCATTCGAAAACGGTGGCGAAATCCCGGACATGCGGGTGGGCTACGTGACCTGGGGCACGCTGAACGCGGCCAAGGACAATGCCATTCTGGTCGTGCCGGGCACCAGCGGTGGTCGCCATAGCTACGACGCCCATATCGGGCCCGGCAAAACCTTCGATACCGACAAATATTTCGTCATTGGCTGCGATCCCATCGGCGGCGGCACCTCGTCCTCCCCCAAGGACGGGCTGGGAACCGCGTTCCCGCGCTACACCATCCGCGACATGGTGCGCGCGCAGCATGAGATGGTGACCAAGGGCCTGGGCATCAGCAAGCTGCGCGCAGTGGGCGGCGGCTCGATGGGTTCGTTCCAGACGGTCGAATGGGGGGTCAATTTCCCCGACGCCATGGCGGGCCTGATCATGATCGTGCCGGCCGCGCGCAGCGATCACCATTTCGCCGCGGTGGTGGATGCCTTCGCGGCCATGTTGACGCTGGACCCGAAATATCAGGACGGCAAATACACCGAAAACCCGGTGGAAGGCATTCGCCGCGCCGCGCTGATCTATTTCCCCTGGACCAGCAGCGACGAATATCTGGTCTCCCTGACCGAGGAACAGTTCGAGGCCGGCAAGAAAGCGGCCGGCGATGCCTGGGTGAAGACCTGGGACGCCAACAGCATGCTGTGGCGCTATTTCGCCAGCCGCAACTTCGATGCCTCCACGCCCTTCGGCGGCGACATGATGAAAGCGCTCGGCCAGATCAAGGCGCCGGCGCTGCTGCTGCCGAGCATGACCGACCGCACCATTCCCGGCTATCTGACGCGGGAACTGTATCGCGGCCTGCGCGGTCCGGTCATTTATGCCGAGATCCCGTCGATCCGCGGTCACTCGGCCGGCAGCCAGCCGCCGGGTTCGGCGGAATATGCCTATGTCAGCGAGAAGATCAGCGGCTTTCTGGCCGGGCTGAAATACTGATAGGCGCTATCGCTGGAGGACGGCGCGGACCTCCTCCAGCGTGGCTGGGTCCTCGATCGTCGGCGGCGTGGCGACGGTCTCACCATCGGCGATGCGCCGGATCACCGCGCGCAGGATCTTGCCCGACCGCGTCTTCGGCAGGCGCGGCACCACACGGGCGTCGCGGAAGGCGGCGACCGGCCCGATCCGCTCGCGGATGAGGGCGACGAGTTCGGCGGCGATCTCGGCTTCGGGCCGGTTGACGCCGGATTTCAGCACCACCAGGCCGAGCGGCGTCTGGCCCTTCAGCTCATCCTTCGCACCGAAGACCGCGCATTCGGCGACATCCTTGTGAGAGGCCAGGACCTCCTCCATCGAGCCGGTGGACAGGCGATGGCCGGCGACATTGATGATGTCGTCGGTGCGGCCCATCACCCAGACGTCGCCATTCGCGTCCACCACGCCGGCGTCGCCGGTGCGGTACCAGCCGGGGAAGTCGGACAGATAGGCCGTGCGATAGCCATCGTCGTTCTGCCACAAAGTCGGGCCGCAGCCGGGGGGCAGCGGCAGGCGGATGGACAGATTGCCGGTGGTGCCGCGTGGCAATACATGCCCGTCGTCGTCCAGCGCATGCAGATCATAGCCGGGGCAGGCGCGCCCGCCCGATCCCGGCGTGAACGGGAACAGGCCATATTGCCGGAAGCCGGAGGTGATCGCCCAGCCGGTTTCCGTCTGCCACCAATGGTCAACCACCGGCTTGTTCAGCAATTCATGCGCCCACACCGCCGTCGGCGGATCGCAACGCTCCCCGGCCAAATACAGGGCTTCCAATGCTGACAGGTCATAGGACGCGGCCAGCGTGCCCTCGGGGTCCTGCTGCTTGATGGCGCGCATCGCGGTGGGGGCGGTGAACAGGATTTTCACCTTATGCTGGGCGCAAACCCGCCAGAATGCGCCGGCGTCGGGGGTGCCGACGGGCTTGCCCTCATACATGATCGAGGTGCAGCCGCGCAGCAGCGGTGCATAGACGATATAGCTATGGCCGACGACCCAGCCGACATCGGAGGCGGCCCAGTACACATCCCCGGCCTCGACGCCGTAAAGCATCTTCATCGAATTCCACAGCGCCACCGCGTGGCCGCCATTGTCGCGCACCACGCCTTTCGGCCGCCCGGTGGTGCCGGAGGTGTAGAGGATATAGAGCGGATCGGTCGCCGCGACCGGCACGCAGTCATGCGGTTCGGCGGCCGCCTCGGCTTCGAGCAGATCGAAATCCCGGCCTGGCGTCAAAGCGGCGATTTCCTGCGGCCGTTGCAGGATCAGGCAGGCATCGGGCTTGTGCGGCGACAGGCCGATGGCGGCGTCCAGAAGGGGCTTGTATTTGACCACCCGCCCGGGTTCGAGACCGCAGGAAGCGGAGAGGATCACCTTCGGCTTCGCATCCGCGATGCGGGTGGAGAGTTCGGCCGCCGCAAAGCCACCGAATACCACCGAATGCACCGCGCCGAGGCGGGCGCAGGCCAGCATGCCGATGGCCGCTTCCGGCACCATGGGCATATACAGGATCACCCGATCGCCGCGCGTCACGCCCAGCTTTGCCAGCGCCCCGGCGGTTTTGGCGACCCGGGTTTGCAGGTCGCGATAGGTGAAGGTCTTGAGTTGCCCGGTCATCGGGCTGTCCCAGATCAGCGCGGCCTGATCACCACGTCCGGCTTCGACATGGCGATCGACGCAGTTGTAACAGGTGTTCAGCTCACCGCCGGCGAACCATTGGCCATAGGCGCCGAGGCCTGGCGCGAAGATCGTGTCCCACCGTTTGGTCCAGGATATGCCTTCCGCGGCCGCGGCCCACCAGGTCTGTGGATCGGACTGCCAGGCGGCATAAGCTTGGTCGTAGGCCACAGCGGCGTTCATCGCGGCGCTTCCCTTATCAATGTGGGCTCTCGCGCGCTTGTCCCCCTCGTATAGGACGCGGTCAAGCACCTGGATCAATGACAGGCCTGTAACCGCGCGTTTGGCGCGGAAGGGTCTTGCGCGGCAGGCCCCGGGAGTGGTTCCTGCGCGTCGAAGAAAGCGGAGTACGCAGATGCGCATGAACGGTCTGGCGGCGATTGTCACCGGCGGGGCTTCGGGACTGGGGGCGGCGACGGCCGCGCGGCTGGCGGCAAGCGGGTGCAAGGTCGCGGTGGTCGACATCAATGAGGCCGCGGCCCAGACCTCGGCCGCCCGCTTCGGCGGTCTGGGCATCCGCTGCGACGTGAGCGACGCGGCATCGGCCGAAGCGGCCGTCGCGGCGGCGCGTGCGGTTCATGGCATCGCGCGCATCCTCGTGAACTGCGCCGGCATCGGCAATGCCGGCCGAGTGGTCGGGCGCGACGGACCCCTGGCCCTCGATGCGTTCGAGCGTGTGATCAGGGTCAATCTGATTGGCACTTTCAACATGCTGCGCCTCGTCGCGGCCGATATGAGCGGCGCCGAACCGTTGGACGAGAATGAGCGTGGGGTGATCATCAACACCGCCTCGATCGCGGCATTCGATGGACAGATCGGCCAGGCGGCTTATGCCGCGTCCAAGGGCGGCGTGGCCAGCATGACCCTGCCGATCGCGCGCGAACTCGCGCGGGCTGGGGTGCGGGTTATGACGATCGCACCGGGCCTGTTTCACACCCCGATGGTGGCAGCGCTGCCAGCGGAGATTCAGGCCAGTCTCGGCGCCAGTATTCCCTATCCGCCGCGTCTGGGATTGCCGGAGGAATACGCCGCCTTGGTCGAGCACATCGTGTCGAACCGCTTTTTGAACGGGGAGACGATCCGTCTGGACGGCGCGCTTCGAATGGCACCGCGCTAGCTGTCGTTTCCAAGGACGTTGTCCCATCCTTGTCCTGATTGTGCTTGCGCCATGGCCGCCAGCCTCACGCGCCGCCTTCCGCCCGGGAAGGAAAGGGCAGGATTGTGTTCGAACAGCTTGACTTTTAGGCGGTTCCTCCTGATACCGCGCCCGTTGCGCGTGAGCGGGCGTCCGTTTTCGGCCAGTGGGCCACGGGCGCGATCGTTGCGGTAGATTTCGCAACCGAGCCATCGACAGGACCCGATTTGACCGACCCCTCGACCGCCCAGGCGGAACCGACCGAACACGCGCCACTTGATGAGTTGTCGAGTGGCGTACCGGCCCCCGTGGCCGTCCCCGACCCTGCCCCCGAGGCAGTGTTGGCTGCTGCCGTGCCGGATGACGCCGGCCCCGCCGCCGAAGAGCCCGCTGCCCAGCCGCTGCCCGTGCAACAGGAACTGGCCTTGATTGGCCTCCCGCTTGCTGATGGTGCGCTCGCGCGGGATGACGCGATCGTCGCCTCGATGACTGAGGAATCGGGCGAGTACGGGGCTGATTGGGTCGTCGATTATGCCGGCGATCCGGACGATCCCGATGACGCGCCATCCACGGATGAGGCCTCGGCGGACGCGGTGCCGGTTGAGCCCGTCCGGCCGCTGTTTTCCGATCTTGGTTTATCGGATGAGGTCCTTCGAGCCGTCGCGGATATGGGCTACCGGCATCCGACCCCGATCCAGGAACAGGCTATTCCTTATGTCCTGATGGGGCGGGACGTGCTGGGTACAGCGCAGACCGGCACCGGTAAGACGGCCGGCTTCACGCTGCCCATGATCGACATCCTGTCCGGCTCCCGCGCGCGGGCGCGCATGCCACGCAGTCTGATCCTGGAACCGACGCGTGAACTGGCCCTGCAGGTGGCCGAGAATTTCGTGCAGTACGGCAAATATCTGAAACTCACGCATGCCCTGATCATTGGCGGCGAGAGCATGTCGGATCAAAAGGACGTCCTGAACAAAGGCGTCGACGTGCTGATCGCCACGCCTGGCCGTCTGATCGACATGTTCGAGCGTGGCACGATCCTGTTGACCGATGCCAAGCTGCTGGTCATCGACGAAGCGGATCGCATGCTGGATATGGGCTTCATCCCGGATGTGGAGCGGATTGTCTCCATGCTGCCCCCGGGTCGGCAGACCTTGTTCTTCTCCGCGACGATGGGGCCGGAAATCAAGCGGCTGGCGGATGCGTTCCTGCAGAATCCCAAAGAGATCGCGGTATCGCGGCCGGCATCCGTCGCGACCACGATCACGGCGGGTCTCGCTCTGGTCGCCGAACACGATAAGCGGGAAGCGCTGCGCCGCCTCATCCGGACAGAGAATGTCCAGAACGCGCTGATCTTCTGCAACCGCAAGGTCGATGTCGATATCCTCCATAAATCGCTGACCAAGCACCAGTTCAGTGTGGGCGCTCTGCATGGTGATCTGTCGCAGACCGTGCGTTTCGCGACGCTGGAGAAATTCAAGGCCGGTGATCTGCGTTTGCTCGTATGCTCCGATGTGGCGGCGCGCGGCATCGACATCGGCGGCCTGTCGCATGTGTTCAATTTCGACGTCCCGCATCATGCTGAAGACTACGTCCACCGCATTGGACGGACGGGTCGCGCCGGATTGGAAGGCCGTGCCTTCACCATTGCCGCGCCGACCGATCGGTTCGCGGTTGAAGCGATTGAAAAGCTGACCGGTCACCCCATTCCGCCCGTTCGGGTCGAAGGACTTGATCCCGTCGACTGGGCGGAGGACGACGGGCGCAAGCGCCGCGGCCGTGGGGGCGCCCGCAAGGCGGAGCCTCGCAAATCCAGCAGCCGCGATAAGGCCCCTCGGGAGGATAAGGCCCCTCGGGAGGATAAAGCCCCTCGGGAGGATAAACCAGCCCGCGAAGGCCGCCCGCCGCGCGAACGCAGCCCCCGCGCGCCCAGGGAGGCCGTCGTTCCCGTGGTCGAGGATATCGTGCCCGTGGCCATGCCGGTTGCGATCGAACGTCCGCGTGGCGATCGTGACCGTGACCGTGACCGTGACCGTGATCGTGATCGGGGGGGCGAACGCTATCGCGACCAGCCCCGCCGTGAGCCGGCGCGCATGGAGCAGCCCCGTACGGTTGATTCCCGTTCAGGTGATTACTGGCGCGGCCGCCGCGACGATGATCTCGGGCCGTCGGTTCTCGGGTTTGGCGATGACGTGCCGGCCTTCATGTTCCTGCGCGCCCGCACCCTCCAACTGAGCCCGGAGACGGAGACCGAAGCATGAGCGCCAATCCTTTCACGCCCTTCCAATGGGATGACGCGCTGCGCCTCGACAGCCAGCTGTCCGAGGACGAACGCGCCATTCGCGATGCCGCGAAGGCCTATTGCCAGGACAAGCTGTTCCCACGCGTACTGATGGCCAACCGCCAGGAAACGTTCGATCGTGAGATCATGAACGAGATGGGCGAGATGGGTTTCCTCGGCGCCACGCTCGACGGCTATGGCTGCGCCGGCGTCAACTATGTCAGCTACGGGCTGATCTCACGCGAAGTGGAGCGGGTCGACTCCGGCTATCGCTCGGCATTCTCGGTGCAATCCTCGCTGGTGATGTTCCCGATCCATGCGTTCGGCTCCGAAGCCCAGCGGGAGAAGTATCTGCCGAAGCTGCGCACCGGCGAATTCGTGGGCTGCTTCGGCCTGACCGAGCCCGATGCCGGGTCCGATCCGGCTTCCATGCGCACGCGTGCGAAGAAGGTCGATGGCGGCTTCCTGCTGAACGGCTCCAAGACCTGGATTACCAACGCCCCGATCGCGGATGTGCTGGTGGTGTGGGCGAAGGACGATGCCGGGGATATCCGCGGCTATATCCTCGAACGCGGGATGAAGGGGCTGGAGCAGCCGAAGATCGAGGGCAAATTCTCCCTCCGCTGCTCGATCACCGGCATGATCATGATGCAGGACGTGTTCGTCCCTGAAGAAAACCAGCTCCCGAATGTGAAGGGGCTGCGTGGCCCGTTCTCCTGCCTCAACAATGCCCGCTATGGCATCGCCTGGGGCGCGCTCGGCGCGGCGGAGTTCTGCTGGCACGCGGCGCGGGAGTACACCCTGAATCGCATGATGTTCGGCCGCCCGCTGGCGGCGACGCAGCTGATCCAGAAGAAGCTGGCCGATATGCAGACCGAGATCACGCTGGGCCTGCAAGCCGTGTTGCAGTTGGGCCGCCTGATCGACGCGGAGAATGCGGCGCCTGAGATGATCAGCCTGATGAAGCGCAATAACTGCGGCAAGTCGCTGGACATCGCCCGGGTCGCGCGCGACATGCATGGCGGCAACGGCATCGCCGATGAGTATCATGTGATCCGCCACGTGATGAACCTGGAAACGGTGAACACCTATGAGGGCACGCATGACGTGCATGCGCTGATCCTCGGGCGGGCCCAGACCGGCATCTCGGCTTTCGGCGCCTGATCGCTTCGCATTGAAACAGCGTCAACACCGCCAGCCCAGGCGCGGTTCCGCCAAGTCCCTGCCGCCCGCGCCGCCGCCGGTCGAAACCCGTATCATGCGGGTCGGGGCCGATGGCGACGGGGTTGGCGCGCTCGCCGACGGCGCGCCGCTCTATATTCCCTTTACCTTGCCTGATGAGTTGATCCTGGCGCGGCCGGTGTCGCGGCATGGGGAGGGCTGGATCTCCGCCGCCGAGACGGTGCTGGAAACCAGTCCTGAACGCATTGCCCCGGCCTGCCAGCATTTCGGCACCTGCGGCGGGTGCGTCGCACAGCACTGGCGGACGCCTGGCTACCAGGCCTGGAAGGTCGCGCTGTTGCAGGCGGGGTTGCGCCGGGCTGGTTACGGCGATGTCGCGATCGCCCCCATCGTCTCCGGCAGGCCAGGGTCTCGGCGGCGCATCGATCTCGCGGTGCGGCGGTTGCCGGCCGGGGTGCGGCTCGGTCTGCATCGCGGGCGCTCGTCGGAGGTTGTGGATCTAGCCGAATGTCCGATCCTGCATCCCGATCTGTTCGCGTTGATCGCGCCGCTCCGGGCGCTGCTGACCCGTTTGCGCACCTTGCGCAAAGAAGCATCGGTCGTGGTGAACCTGCTGGATGCCGGGCCCGACCTGCTGCTGCGTGGCGATGCCCCGTTGGAGCAGACGGATCGCAATCTGATCATCGACTTCGCCCGTGACCATGGCTTGCCGCGGGTGTCCTGGGCGCAGGGCATCGACACGCCGGAAACCGTTGTGCTGTTGCGCCCGGCCGTGACCAGCCTGTCCGGCACCAGTGTGGCGCCGCCGCCAGGGGCCTTCCTGCAGGCGGCGGAGGTGGGCGAGCAGGCGATCATCGAACGCGTGCTGGCGGCGCTGCCGGACAAGCTCCCGGGCCGGGCGCGGGTGGCCGAGCTGTACGCCGGCTGCGGCACCATCACCTTCGCCCTCGCCCCGCGCGTGCGCGTCGCGGCGTTCGAGGGTGATCGCGATGCTTTCGCGGCGCTCCGCACCGCCGCCAACAACCCCGCGACCGGCGGGCGGGTGGAAGCGATCCAGCGCGATCTGACGCGTCAGCCCTTGCTGGTCAAAGAGCTGGCATCCTTTGCCGCCGTGATCCTCGATCCCCCGCATAACGGGGCGCCCGAGCAAACCGGGCAGATCGCGGCATCGGGCGTGAAAACCGTGATCTATGTGAGCTGCAATCCCGGGGCGCTGGCCAAGGACGGGCTGTTGTTGAAGCAGGCCGGCTACCGGTTGGAGTCCGTCACACCGATCGATCAGGTCCTCTGGTCTGCCCGTCTTGAAAGCGTTTGCGTCTTCCGCAAGTGATCGGCTCCAGCCTATGGTTCCCGCCATGCGCCCGCGATCGACCCCGCCGCTTCCGGCCAATCCTGATGTCAGCATCGAGTCGGAGCAGCGGGTCTGGTCCGGCCGCTTCCTGCTCGATGTCATCCGATTTCGGAACAAGCGCTTCGACGGCGTCCTGTCCGGATTGCGCACCTGGGAGATGTGGCGCCGAGGCAAGGCCGTTGCCTTGCTGCCCTATGATCCGATCACCGATACCGTCGTGCTGATCGAGCAATTCCGCTTCCCCGCTTTCGCCGCCGGCATCGATCCGGTTCTGGTTGAGCTTCCGGCCGGGTTGCTGGAAGACGGGGAAGACCCGGAAGCCGCCTTGCATCGCGAGGTGCAAGAGGAAATGAACATGACCGCCGACAGGCTGGTTCATATCGGCGGCTACATGCTGAGCGCGGGCGGCGCGGATGAGTTCTGCGACCTGTATGCCGGCCGCGTGCAGGCGCCACCGACGGGCCCGGACGGCATCGCCTGGCACGCCGGAGAGGCATCGGAGGAGGAGGACATCCGCGTCCGGGTCTGGCCCGCGGATACCGCCATCGAGGCCGCTTTGGACGGCCGCTTCGCCAATTCCATCACCGCCCTTGGCCTGATGTGGCTCGCCGCACGCCGGACCCGGCTGCGCGACCGCTGGGCCGCGACAAAGGATTGAACCCATGACCGAACGCCTGTTTCTCGATGCCCCGGCGCAGCGCACCGCCACGTCCATCGTGCTGGCCAGCGCGGCTGAGGGGATCGTGCTGGATCGTACCATCTTCTATGCCCGCTCTGGCGGTCAGCCCGGCGACACCGGCGTGCTGCGCTGGGACGGCGGCGAAACCATCATCGCCGATACGATCAAAGGGGAGGGGGAGACGATCCTCCACATCCCCGCCGCGGGCGCGGCCTTGCCGCCGGCGGGTTCCACCATTGACGGCGAAATCGACTGGGATCGCCGCCATCGGCTGATGCGTATGCACACCGCGATGCATCTGCTGTGCAGCCTGATCAAGGGTGCGGCGGTCACTGGCGGCTCGGTCGGGACGGACAAATCCCGGCTCGATTTCGACCTGCCGAACCCGCCGCCAAAGGACGAGATCGAAGCCGGTTTGAACGCCCTGATCGAAGCCGATCTGCCGGTGCGGATTGAATGGGTGGATGAGTCCGTGCTCGATACCGATCCGGGTCTGGTGCGCACGATGTCGGTGCAACCCCCGCGCGGCATGGGCCGTTTGCGTCTGATGCGTATTGGGGACGGCGATTTGGTCGATTTGCAGCCTTGCGGCGGCACGCATGTGTCCCGCACCGGGGAAATCGGGCGGATGCAGATTGTAAAAATTGAGAACAAAGGCAAACAAAATAGACGAATCATTATCGCTAACGCAATATAACTGCAGCATACCGTAAGTATTACGTAGTCATATCGTCATACGAAATTCATGTATTTGACATGGTTTGACTCTGGTGACAGGCTCGTTGTGCCCTCGGGGGAGGGTGAGTCTCATTATGAGTGGAGTCATGCGAAATGGCGGAAATCGTAATAAATAGACTGAACTCAGAAAATGTAACAAAATCCAACAAAGCGCCGGAATACGGCGTCGCTCGGAGTGGCGTCCCGCGCCGCTTGTTTCTGCTGGGTGCCGCGGGCGCAGCGACAGGCGGCCTCGGTTCACCCTTCATCCAAACGGCCAAAGCCGCGGAATCCGTCAAGATCGGCCTTAGCTTCGCCCATGCCGGCATTCAGGGACCAGGCGGTCCCCATGTCAAAGCCGGCGCGGAACTCGCTGTGTCCATCCATGGCGGAATGGTTCTGGGACGGCCGATCGAACTGGTCGTGTCGGATGAAACCGACGTTCCCGGCACCAAAGCCAATATGAATAAACTGATCACGGAACAGAAGGTCGTTGCCGTTGTCGGCGGTTCGGAGAGCAGCCGATCGATTGCGTTGCAGGCGATCGCCGGTGAGGCGAAAATCCCGCTAATCATTCATACATCCTCGCACGATGATCTCTCAGGCAAGCTTTGCAATCCCTGGACGTTCCGGGTTTCGATCCCTTATGGCATTCAGTATCGGGCGATCTCTCCCTATCTGGCCGATTATGGGAAGAAGTGGTTCATGCTGGGTGTGACCGGCACGTCCGGACCAGCGATGATGGCCGTCGCGAAACTCGGCATGACCGAAGAGGGTGCGCAGGAAATCGGCAGTGAGGTCGCGTCGCAGGAACTGACGGATTTCTCGGCGATCATCGACAAGATCAAAACGACCAAGCCCGATGTGGTGGTTGGCGCGCTGCAGGGGACTGCGTTGACCTACTTCTTCAAGGCCTGGCAGGCCGGCGGGGTCGGTACGCAGATTCCTTATGCTCAGATCGGTTTGACGGATGCCGATCTATGGGCCGCCGGGCCCGAAGCAGCGGCGGCCACAGGTGGCGTCTATTCCAAGACCTGGGATTACGCGGCACCTAATCTTCCCGCCGACGATAAAGTGTTTGTTGAGCAGTTCCTTAAAAAAATGAATGGCCAGCCGCCGGATACCAGAGCCTGGCAAGCCTATATGGGCATGCGCTCGCTTCTTGGTTCCATCGAGTTGGTGAAATCGACCGAGGCCGACAAGATCCGCCAGGCGATCCCGCGGTTCCAGGAAGCGTCCGGTGCGGTGACACTGCGCTTCCGCGATCACGATCATCAGATGCTGCATCGTGTTCCCGTGTTTGAAACCAAGACGCCGATCAAGGATAAATACCATTGGCTGGATGCGGAAAAGTATCTGCCGGAGAAGGTCAGCGACCTCGATCAGCTTTATGGTCCGAAGGATAAATCGACCTGCATCATCCCAGCTTGATCCTTCGCTCCCCGGTCGATGGCCGCCGTGGGCGCCATTGACTTGGGACCGAGGGGCATGACACTGCCCTCACCGGATTGAGGGAGCGTGCAATGGGACCGCTGGTAACGACGGAATGGCTGGCCGGGGAACTGGGCGCGGCCGATTTGGTGGTGTTCGACGCGACGAAATACCTGCCGAATGAGAACCGGGATGGCAAAGCCGAGTTCCTGACGGCGCATATCCCGGGTGCGCGATATTTCGACATCGACGAAGTCGCTGATACCGACACCGACCTGCCGCATATGGTTCCCACCCCCGGGCGGTTCGCCAAACTGATGGCCGCGATGGGGGTGAGCAATACCACCCGCGTCGTGTTTTACGATCAGAAGGGCCTGGCATCGGCCGCTCGCGGCTGGTGGCTGATGGGCTTGTTCGGGCATGACAATGCCGCCGTGCTCGATGGCGGGCTGCCGAAATGGGTGCGCGAAGGGCGGCCGGTGGAAACCGGTGCATCCGCCACCCCGGCGCCGGCCGTTTTCAAACCGGATTACCGCGCCTCCCGCCTGCGCGGGGTCGGGGACATCATCACCAATGTGACCACCCAGGCGGAACTGGTGGTCGACGCGCGCGCCGCCGGCCGGTTCACCGGCGCGACGCCGGAGCCGCGGGCGGGCATGCGCAGCGGCCATATGCCAGGCGCGGCCAATCTGCCGTACACCGATCTGCTGAACGCCGACGGCACCTTCAAACCGATCGCCGAGGTCAAAGCCCGCTTTGCCGCCGCGGGGGTCGATGGTACCCGCCCGGTGGTGACCAGTTGCGGCTCGGGCGTGACCGCCTGCATCCTGACGATGGGATTGCGCCTGGCCGGGTTACCGGAGGGCGCTGTTTATGACGGGTCCTGGACTGAATGGGGCGGACGCACCGATACCGCCGTGGAGAGCAACGTATAATGGCCGATCTATCGAAATTGGGTTTCCACACGAAGCTGTCGCATGTCGGTCGGCGCTCCAAGCACGAGCATGGGTTCGTTAACCCGCCGTTGCTGCGCGGCTCCACGGTGCTGATCCCGACGGTGGCGCAGCGCAAAGCGCTGCAGGCGCAGCGCGGCGCCCAGGTCCTGACCTACGGGACGGGCGGGTCAGAGACGCATTGGGCGCTGGAAGCCGCGATCGCGGAGATCGAGGGTGGCACCCGCTGCTATATCGTCAGCACCGGTCTGGCCGCGGTGACGACGCCGTTGTTGGTCTTCCTCAAGGCCGGCGATCACATGCTGATGCCGGATCACGTCTATGGCCCGGCCCGCAACTTCGCCGGCGGAATCCTGAAGCAGTTCGGGGTCGAGACGACGTTCTACGACCCGTGCATCACCGGCGAAGGGCTGGCGGCCCTGATGCGCCCCAACACCAAAGTGGTTTACGCCGAAAGCCCGGGGAGCCACACGTTCGAGGTGCAGGACATCCCCGCCATCGCCGCCGCCGCGCATGCCGGCGGGGCCAAGGTGATCATGGACAACACCTGGGGCATCCACCACTTTCAGCCGTTCCAGCATGGGGTCGACGTTTCCATCCAGGCCGCCACCAAATACCTGGCCGGCCATTCCGACGTGCTGATTGGCTCCATCACCGTCAATAATGAGGATGACTGGCTGACCTTGCACGCCGGCGCGCGGCAATTGGGGCAATATGCCAGCCCGGATGATTGCTGGCTGACATTGCGCGGCATCCGCACCATGGGCGTGCGGCTGGCGGCGCAACAGGATGCGGCGATGCAGGTGGCACATTGGCTCCGCAAGCGGCCCGAGGTCGCGCAGGTGCTGCACCCCGGCCTGCCGGGCGCGCCGGGGCATGACCTGTGGCGGCGGGACTTTACCGGGGCGTGCAGCCTGTTCGGGGTGGAGTTCAAACCTGAATTCACAGCCGAGGCCACCTACGCCTTCTGCGAGGCGCTGGAACTGTTCGGGATCGGCGCCTCCTGGGGCGGGTATGAGAGCCTGGCCGTGCCGACGACGGGTGGGATCACCCGCACGGCGGGTTCCGGGCAGTTCGCCGGGCCGCTGGTGCGGATCCATATCGGGTTGGAGGATGTGGACGATCTGCTGGCCGACATCGATCAGGCGCTGGCGAAGATGCGGGCGTTCGCGGGGTAAGGTGGCCTGGGTGGCCCTGGGCGTGATATAGTTCCCGTGAAGGCTGGAGCTATTCGCGCCCGGAGTGATGCGATGTCTTTGACCGTACAGGTAGATCCCGTCCTTCTGCGCTTTCGTGCTGCGTTGGACGCGTTGTATGGGACGCGGTTGGAACGAGTGGTGCTATTCGGCTCGCGTGCTCGCGGAGACGCAGGTCCGGACTCCGATTACGATGTGGCGGTCTTTCTCAAGGGATTCCGCGACCGTTGGAGTGAGATGGATCGACTGGTCCCCGTAGTCACGGAGATTCTGTACAACGACGGCGCGTTTATCCACGCCATGCCCTATCGGGCCGGCGCACTGGCGGAGCGAACGCCGCTGATGCACGAAATCCGTCGCGAGGGCGTTGACCTTTGAAGGTCGAAAGCGAACGGTATTTGGCGAAAGCCCGCCTCACCCTCGACCATGCGCGTGTGATGTTGACGGTCAATCTCACCGAAGATGCCGGGCGTGCGGCCTATTTGGCCGGGTATCAGGCGGCAGAGGCGTTTATCTTCGAACGGAAGGGTATCGTGACGAAGACTCACAAAGGCGCGCATACTGAGTTTGCTCGCCTCGCCCGCGAGGAGCCCCGGATCGACGAAGAGTTGCGACGGTTTCTGCCGCGGGCCTATGACCTGAAGGCGATATGCGACTATGAGTTGGGGCCAGATGCGGTAATACCTCACGAGAAGGCTGCGGCAGCAGTTCTGGAGAGTACTCGTTTCGTAGAGTGTATCGCGATGTTGCTCTTGCCGAGCGGCGTGTAGGGAAGAAGTTACTGCAGATATTATATTGGTCCGGTTCTATTTATCTCGGCGAAATGCAGAGAATACGCCCTGCGCAGGAGATCCAGGTTTAAGGGCACTTTGTTCCGGGTCGCCCGTCCGGTTCAGACCGTCACCGCACCCGGGGGCGCCGCCGCGCCAGCCATGTGAAGGCAACCGGAACTCCCAACATTAAAGCGGTGGCAGGTTCGGGGACCGCGTCGATCTGAAGCGTGAACGTGTCGTACGATCCGTCGGTAGCACTGCCCCAGGACCAGACATACAGGCCGGGCGTTACGCCGATGCTGGCGAAGGTGGCGTTGGTGAAGGTCGCGGTATCCACGAGCGGGGTGTTGGAAACATACCCCACTGGCACGCCAAGGGCGGAGCCGTTGCCATAGATAGCGACGTAATCGCCAGAGCCGGTATTCGCAAAAGTCTGGGCAATTGTTCCCAGACTGACCGGACCCGTATTCAGGCTGATGTACCAGTAAAACGGCCCGGGTGTCGCCGGCCCGAGTTTCACCAGCGCCTGGTTCGGAAACACATTGGACCCAGCGTCAGAGCGTGAATCAAATAATGACATGTCGGCGAGATTGATCGAACCGCTCCCGGTCATGACGACATCGCTGCCGGCCTGTTGCATGGAGGCGATGAACGCCGCCCGTGCCGGGGGAGCAAATGTCCATGCAGTGGCAACCGCCATCGCCGCGAGGGCGGTGCGCATCCGTGTGTGCTTCAGCATCCCACATCCTTGCGCGCCGTTGCGCACGAAAGACAGTTCGAAAGATCACCTTCTGTTTGAATTCTGGTTGTGTGTCAAATGGTTGGGCAGGCTGCTCCAGGGCAATCGCCTGAACGGCGCCGTGGTCTCGGTCCAGGTGCGCGGCGGCATGACCCGGGGGCACGAGTTCCTGTGCGAAATCCACGGCAGTGAGGGCGGTCTGGTGCTGGAGGCGACCGAACGCGCCTCAACCCAACGCCAGGAACTGACAATCCGCACCGCGCGCGGCAAAGGCGTGCCTTTGGCGGAAATGGCGGTGCCCGATCACTATCGGTGGGTCCCGTCCGGGACCCCGAAAGGGTCGCCCTATAACGTCGCGCAGCTCTATGCGAAATTGGGGGAGTCCATCCGGACGGGCGCGCCGATGCATCCCGGTTTCGATGATGCCATCGTGCGGCATGGGATGCTGGACGCCATCGTCGCCGCGGCGCGGAGCGGGCAGAAGCAAGTGTTGGGATAAATCGGCGTCTCGTCCCTATAAGGCGCCATGATCTCGCTTCCCGACCTGCCCGTCACCGATGCGCTCCCCGCGCTGTCCGCCCTGCTGGAGTCCGGCACCAACGCCGTGTTGGTCGCCCCGCCGGGTGCGGGGAAGACGACGCTGGTGCCGCTCGCGCTCATGGACGCAGCCTGGCGTGGGGACCAACGCATTCTGATGCTGGAACCGCGCCGCCTCGCCACGCGCGCCGCGGCGACCCGGATGGCGTCCCTGCTGGGCGAACCGGTTGGCCGTACGGTGGGGTTCCGCACCCGTTTGGACTCCGCGACCTCCGCCGAAACGCGGATTGAAGTCATCACCGAGGGGTTGCTCGTGCGCCGCCTGCAGTCCGATCCCGGCCTGGACGGGGTGGCGGCGGTGATCCTGGATGAGATTCATGAACGCTCGCTGGAATCTGATCTCGCGCTGGCTTTTTGCCTGGATCTGCAACGGATGCTGCGGCCGGAGCTTCGGCTTCTGGCGATGTCCGCCACCGCCGACGGTGCGCGTCTCGCACCGTTGATGCAGGCGGAGATCGTCGAAAGCGCCGGCCGGATGTTCCCCGTCGATGTGCGGCATACGCCGCGTGACATTGCCCTGCCGCGCGACCTGCCGGATGCGCTGGCCCGTGCCGTCCGCGCGGCTTTGGCCGAACATGCGGGCGATATCCTGGCCTTTCTGCCCGGCATGGCGGAAATCCGCCGCGCCCAGGCAGCTCTGGATGGCTGTGGTGCCCTGGTTCTGCCGCTGCATGGGGAACTGCCGCAGGCGGAGCAGGATCGCGCACTCCGCCCCGCCGAGACCCGCCGCGTGGTGCTGGCCACCTCGATCGCGGAGACGTCGTTGACCGTGCCGGGCGTCAGGATCGTGGTCGATGGCGGCTGGCGGCGGGCGCCGCGCCTTGATCCGGCGACGGGTCTGACACGGTTGGCGACCATGCGCATCTCCCGCGCGGCGGCGGACCAGCGCGCCGGACGATCCGGGCGGGAAGGGCCGGGCGTGGCGATCCGGCTCTGGTCACCGGCCTTGCATCGCGGCCTTCCGGCCTTCGATCGGCCCGAAATTCTGGAGGCGGAACTGTCGTCCCTGGTGCTGGACTGCGCCGCCTGGGGCACCCCGCCCCATGATCTGTCGTTTCAGGATCGCCCGCCGGCCGGCGCCCTGGCGGCCGCGAACGCGCTGCTCACCGAATTGGGCGCGCTCGATGCCGGGGGCCGGATCAGTCCGGCCGGCCAGCGCATGGCAAGCCTGGGGGCGCACCCGCGACTGGCGGCGATGATGCTGGCGGCGGCAACGCCCGAAGAGGCCGCCCGTGCGGCCGATATCGCGGCGCTCCTGGAAGAGCGCGACCCCATGCGCGGGGTGGAGGCTCCGGCCGATATCATGTCCCGGCTGATGGCGATCGAGGATGGGGATCCGATGGCCGATCGGGGCGCGCTCGCGCGCATTCGGCGCGCCGCCGGGCAGTATCGCCGCCGTATGCGGGTGCAAGGCACGCTCCGTGGCGACGGCGATCCCGGTCGGCTGCTCGCCGCGGCGTTCCCTGATCGGATCGCCCAGCGGCGGGGGGAGCCCGGTTCGTTCCGCCTGTCCGGAGGCGGCGGCGCGCGGCTGCCGAAAAACGACGACCTCGCCACTGTCAGCCTGCTGGCGGTGGCGTCGATCGAGATGAAAACCGCCGCCCGCATTCGGCTGGCGGCGAAGCTCGATCCCGATAATCTGCCGCCGGTCCTGGAGGCCCGTGTGACCGAACAGATCGAACGCGGGTTCGATCCGGTCACCGGCACGGTCCTCGCCCGGCGCCGGCGGCGCCTGGGGGCGCTGATCCTGAGCGATCGAACCGTTGCCGCTGACCCCGCCGATGTCGCGGCTTCGCTGGCCGATGCGGTGGCGGCGGGCGGCTTGCGCGCCTTGCCCTGGACGGATGCGGCCCGGCAGTTGCAAACCCGGGTCGCCCTGATGCGGGGCGTGGACCCTAAAAGCGACTGGCCCGACCTCGGCGATGCCGCTCTCATCGGCGCTGTTCAGGATTGGTTGATGCCGCATCTCAGTGGCATGACACGGTTGACGGATCTTGAGCGCCTGGACCTCCTGACCATCCTCCGTGGCAGGCTGAGCTGGGCACAGGCGGATCGGTTGGACAAGGCCTTGCCAACCCACCTGACGCTGCCCGGCGGCCGGGCGGCGGTTGATTATAATGAGGCGGTGCCCCTGGCCAGCGCGCGGGCGCAGGCATTTTACGGCCTGAAGACCACGCCCACATTGGCGGGGGGGGCCATTCCCCTGCGGCTCGCTTTGTTGTCGCCAGCCATGCGTCCGATCGCGGTCACCGCCGACCTGGCCGGGTTCTGGAAAGGCGCCTGGGCGGATGCACGTCGGGATATGCGCGGGCGGTACCCCAGGCACCGCTGGCCCGAGGATGGTGGTAATCCTGATTGATCAGAGGTGGCTGATGTTCCGGGGCTCCCCCAGGCCAACAAATGATGGACACGGTGTCGCGCGGCTTGCGAGGTTCGCGGCCGCACCCCATGTTCCCGCCGCCTGCAACCCATCGGGATAGTCCAACGCCTCCATGAACAGGACCCAATCCGTTATCCCCTGGCACCTGCGCGCCAGCGTTCTCGCGTTCGTGCTTTTGCTCTGCGTCTGTGGGCAAATGCCGCAAGCCGCTGCCCGTGGCGCCCCGGACAGTTTTGCCCCGCTGGTCAAAAAAGTGCTCCCGGCGGTGGTGAATATCGCCGTGACGGAAACTGTCTCCAACGGCGATGTGTTCGGCGATATGCCGGCCGAATTACGCGATACCCCGCTCGGCCGTGAATTTCGGCGCAAATTTGGGCGCCGGCAGCAGCAGGTCACGGGCAATGGTTCAGGGTTCATCATTGATCCCTCCGGCATTATCGTGACCAACAACCACGTCGTTGGGCGGGCGGATTCGATCATCGTTTCGTTGACTGATGGTCGCCAGCTGCCGGCCACTCTGCTGGGCCGGGATGAACTGACGGACCTGGCGGTCATCAAGGTGAACGCAAACGGCCCGCTGCCTTCGGTCAGTTGGGGCGATTCGCGGAAGATGGAAGTCGGTGACTGGATTATCGCTGCCGGGAACCCATTTGGTCTCAGCGGGTCCGTCAGTGCCGGGATCATCTCGGCCGAGGGTCGCGATCTGGGCTCGGGGCCGTTCGATAATTTTCTGCAGATCGATGCCCCCATCAATCCTGGCAATTCGGGCGGGCCGGTTTTCAACATGGACGGTCAGGTGATTGGCGTCACCTCAACCATTGTCTCGCCAACCGGTGCGTCGGTGGGGATTGGGTTTGCCATTCCCAGTGACACGGTCAATCCGATCGTGGCCAAGCTCGCCGCGCACGGACAGGTGGAGCGTGGGTGGCTCGGTGTCTCCGTCACTGAGACAACCGATGGTCTGGTGATCGATCAGCTGGATCGCAATGGCCCGGCGGCCCGTGCCGGGGCCAAAATTGGCGATCTGGTGCTTGCCATCAACGGTGAAAAGGTGGACTCCACCAACGGCCTGATCCGCTCGGTGGCCGTTGTGACCCCCGGCAATATGGCCCGCGTCACCTTGCGCCGCGGTGGGCGGGAGGCTGAGATACCCATCACCATCGGTCGCAGACCTGCCGACGACGCCGACTAACGAAAGGGTTTCAGATGCGCATTTTGGTGGTCGAGGACGACAAGGACGTCGCCGGTTTCGTTGTTCGGGGCCTCAAGGAAGTCGGCCATGTGGTCGAACATGCCGATAATGGCCGCGATGGGCTGTTCATGGCCGTCAGTGAGGTGTTCGACGCCATCGTGCTCGACCGTATGTTGCCGGGCGGAATCGACGGCCTGAAAATCCTGGAAACTCTGCGCGGCCAGAAAAATGCCACCCCGGTGCTGATCCTGTCAGCGCTGGCTGATGTGAATGAGCGGGTGAAGGGTCTGAAGGCCGGTGGTGATGACTATCTGACCAAACCCTTCGCTTTCGCTGAATTGCTGGCCCGGGTCGAGGCCCTCGCACGCCGCGGTAAGACGGAGGGCCCGGCGACCAAGTTGGTGGTCGAAGACCTGGAGATGGATTTGCTGTCCCGTCAGGTCAGGCGCGCTGGCAAGAAGATCGACCTGCAGCCACGCGAATTCCGGCTTTTGGAGTATTTGATGCGCCATGCCGGTCAGGTCGTGACGCGCACCATGCTGCTGGAAGGCGTGTGGGATTACCATTTCGACCCGCAGACCAATGTCATCGACGTGCATGTCTCCCGTTTGCGGCAGAAGGTGGACAAGCCCTTTCCCGTGGCCTTGATTCAAACGGTGCGCAACGCCGGCTATATCCTGCGGGCGGAACCCATTTAGGCATGCGCGCCGTGTGGCAGCGCCATTGAGCGCGGGTTCGCGATTTTCGCTGGTCCGCTCCGCCGGCGTCCGTTTCGCCGCTGTCTATGCGGCGTTGCTGGCCGCCAGCGCGGCGGCGTTGGCCCTGTTTCTGTGGTGGTCCACCGCGGGATTGCTGGATCGCCAGACCGAGGCCGCCATCCGAGCCGATGCCCAGGGCCTTTCGGAGCGTCTCGCCGATAGCGGCATTCGCGGCCTCGTTGCCACCATAGCCGATCGGCTGGCCGGCAATGTTGACGATGACGCGATCTACCTGCTGGTTGATCCCGCGTATAAGCGCATCGCCGGCAATCTGGACCACTGGCCGCAAACCGTGGTGCAGCTCGGTGCCTTCTACGAGCTGCCCATGCACCGCGCGGGGATGCAATCCCTGGCACAGGTTCAGGCCTATATCCTGCCGGGCGGCTTCCATCTCCTGATCGGGCGCGATGTGGAAGTGCGATCGCAACTGCGCCACTTGCTCACCGATGCCTTGCTCTGGGCATTGCTGATCGTCTTCGCCATGGCTTCCATTGGTGCGATCCTGGTGCGCAGCCTGTTTCGCAACACCCTCGCCCGGGTTTCGGCCACCGCCGGGGCCATCGCAGCGGGGGATTTTACCCAGCGGGTCCAGATCACCGGACGCGGCGATGAGTTCGACCAACTCGCCGAAGTCCTCAACGACATGCTCGATCGTATTGGCCGCCTCATGGAGGGGGTGCGCCAGGTCTCGAACGCGATCGCGCATGACCTGCGCACGCCCATCACGCGGGCGCGGACCCGGCTGGAGGATGCCAGCCTCCATGCGGGAACGGTCCCGGAGTTGCGTGCGGCGATCGATCGCGCGACCGGCGATCTGGATGGGATCGTCGCGGTCTTTCAGGCCTTGCTCAGGATCGCGGAAATTGAGGCCGGGTCGCGCCGGGCGTCCTTCGCGCGCGTCGATATCGTGCCCTCGCTGGCCGGGGTCGCGGAGTTGTACGAAGCCGTCGCGGAGGATCGGGGCGTGACGCTGTCGGCTGATCTGCCGGACCACCTGATCGTGTTTGGCGATGCCGCGTTGATCCAGCAGGCGGTCGCGAACCTGGTCGATAACGCGGTGAAATTCTCCCCCCTCGGTGGTACGGCGACGGTGTCCGCCCAGGCGCGGCCGCAAGGGGTGGAGATCGTGGTCACCGACCGGGGACCGGGTATCCCGACCGAGGAGCGGCCCAAGGCGCCGCAGCGCTTTTATCGCGGGGAGTCCGCGCGTCACACGCCCGGCTCCGGGCTTGGCCTGTCGTTGGTGCAGGCGGTCGCACAATTGCATGGCGGCACGCTGGTGCTCGAAGATGCGGCCCCCGGCTTGCGCGCGGTTCTGACCGTGCCGGTCGTGGAGCAGGGAGCCAAACATGCCTAACTCACTTGTCACGTACCGACCATGGGCAGGCGAGCCAACTCGCGTCAGAATAGCCTGATGAAGTCGATGTTCCGCACCTGGCCCATTCTTGCCGCCGCCCTTTGGGTGGGTGTGGCGAATGCCGCGGACACCATGCTCGAAGTCACCAGCGACACGGCGGTTTATTGCGGCGAACTGCATGAGCGGGTCGAGACGATGATGCGGGCCCCGTCCCGCAGTCCGACGCAGGAAGTCGTCCAACTGGCGACGGAGGGGCAGCGTATGTGCGACCAGGGCCTTGCGCGCGGGGGCATCCTGAGGCTGCGCCGGGCCTTGTCGATCATGATGCGTCCGGGGGAAGAGCCCTGAACAGGCCGCGTCCCCGCCGGACCTATTGATAGATATTTTCTATCAATGGATGGGCTGGCTTTCTTGCATTTTTCCCAACCGAGCGGCCAGACTGCGATCATCGAAGCACCATCGCTGGTCCCGAACCGGATGTTGGCTGCTATCAGGAGGATCGATTGCCCGTCTTCGAGTCATTTAACGCCGACCGCGCGGCTGATATCATCGCTGCTCATGCGGGACGGGAAGGCGCGAGTCTGCCGATTTTGCACGCGTTGCAGCATGCCTTCGGCTGTGTCCCCTCGGATGCCGTGCCGCTTGTGGCCAAGGCTCTGAACCTTAGCCGGGCCGAAGTGCATGGCATCGTGACTTTCTATCACGAATTCCGCCGGACCCCGCCTGGCAAGCATGTCTTGCAACTATGCCGTGCGGAAGCCTGCCAGGCGCTGGGAGCCGATCGGCTGGCGGAGGCGGTGCGTACGCGCTTGGGTGTGGATTGGCATGGGACAACCGAAGACGGTGACGTGACGCTCGAGCCGGTGTTTTGCCTGGGCCTGTGTTCGGTCGGTCCGGCTGCCCTGCTGGACGGTACGCCGCTCGCCCGGCTGAACGCGGACAAAATCGTGACAGCGCTGGAGTCCGCGGCGTGACCCGCGTCTTCATCGCCCGCGATGCCGCCGCTTTGGCGCTCGGCGCGGACGCGGTGGCGGCCGCCTTGGCTCCGCATGCGACGGTGGTGCGCACGGGGTCGCGCGGCATGCACTGGCTGGAACCGCTGGTGGAAGTTGAGACCCCGGCCGGGCGCATCGCCTATGGTCCGGTGGACGTGGCCGATGTGCCAGGATTGCTCGCCGCGGGGATGCTGACGGGCGGCGCGCATGCGCTGTGCCTGGGCGTGACTGAGGCTATCCCTTTCCTGGCGCGCCAGACCCGCCTGACCTTCGCCCGCTGCGGCGTCGTGGACCCGTTGTCACTGGACGACTACCGCGCCCATGGTGGCTTTATCGGCCTGCAAAAAGCCATCGAGGCCGGTGCCGCCGCGACCATCGACACCGTGCTGAAATCCGGCTTGCGCGGCCGCGGCGGCGCCGGCTTTCCCACGGGCATCAAGTGGAAAACCACGGCGGACGCCGAGGGCGATCGCAAATACATCGTCTGCAACGCCGATGAGGGCGACTCCGGCACCTTCGCCGATCGCATGCTGATGGAAGGCGATCCGTTCAGCCTGATCGAAGGCATGGCGATCGCCGGCCTCTCGACCGGGGCGACGAAGGGTTATGTCTACACCCGCTCCGAATACCCGCACGCCATCGCGACGTTTGACGCGGCGCTGGCGGTGGCGCGGGCGGCCGGCATGCTCGGCCCAGATGTCTTCGGCTCCGGCCAAACCTTCGACATCGAACAGCGTGTCGGCGCCGGCGCCTATGTTTGTGGGGAGGAGACAGCGCTGCTGGAAAGCCTGGAAGGCAAACGCGGCCAGGTCCGCGCCAAGCCGCCGCTGCCGGCGCATAAGGGCCTGTTCGGCTGCCCCACGGTGGTCAACAACGTGATCACCTTGGCAACCGTGCCCTGCATCCTGCGCGATGGGCCCGAGGCCTATCAGGCTATCGGCATGGGCCGCTCGCGTGGCACGATGCCGATCCAACTGGCGGGCAATGTCAGGTTTGGCGGGCTGTTCGAGGCGGGGTTCGGGGTCAGCCTGGGCGATCTGGTGAACGATATCGGCGGCGGCACGCTGTCCGGCCGCCCGGTGCGCGCGGTGCAGGTGGGTGGGCCGTTGGGCGCCTATTTCCCGCCATTCCTGTTCGACACCCCGTTCGACTACGAAGCCTTCGCCGCCCGCGACGGGCTTATCGGCCATGGCGGCATCGTGGTGTTCGACGACACCGTCGATCTGGCGAAACAGGCCCGCTTTGCCATGGAGTTCTGCGCAGCGGAATCCTGCGGCAAATGCACCCCCTGCCGCATCGGCTCGACCCGCGGGATGGAGACGATGGATAAGATCACCGCCGGCACCGCGGTGGCGGCCAATACCGCGCTGCTGCGCGACCTCTGCCACACCATGAAATTCGGCTCGTTGTGCGCGCTGGGCGGGTTCATCCCGTATCCCGTGTTGAGCGCGCTCGATCATTTCCCCGAGGATTTCCGGCCATGACCCTGATCAAGGAAATCGACTACGGCACCAAAGCCGAGTCCGCTACGCGCCTGGTGACGCTGCTGGTGGACGGCCATGAGGTCACGGTGCCGGAGGGCACGTCGATCATGCGGGCGTCGATGGAAGCCGGCATCAAAATCCCCAAACTCTGCGCCACCGACACGCTGAACAGCTTCGGCAGCTGCCGCATGTGCCTGGTGGAGATAGAGGGCCGCAACGGCACGCCCGCATCATGCACCACGCCGGTCGCGCCGGGGATGAAGGTCCATACGTCGTCGGACAAAGTGCGCCAGATCCGGCGCGGGGTGATGGAGCTTTACATCTCCGACCATCCGCTGGACTGCCTGACCTGCTCGGCCAACGGCAATTGTGAGTTGCAGGACACCGCCGGCGAAGTGGGGCTGCGGGACGTCCGGTATGGGCAGCTCGGAGCCAACCATCTGGATGCGCCGACGGATGCCTCCAATCCGTATTTCGATTTCGACGCGTCCAAGTGCATCGTCTGCTCACGCTGCGTGCGGGCCTGCGAGGAAGTGCAGGGTACCTTCGCGCTGACGGTCGAGGGGCGCGGCTTCGCGTCCAAAATCGCGGCGGGGATGAACGAGCCGTTCCTGACCAGCGAATGCGTGTCCTGCGGCGCCTGCGTGCAGGCCTGCCCGACAGCGACGCTGATGGAAAAATCGGTGGTCGAACTCGGCCAGCCGGAGCACTCCGTCGTCACCACCTGCGCCTATTGCGGCGTCGGATGCTCCTTCAAGGCGGAAATGCGCGGCGATACCGTCGTGCGCATGGTTCCCTGGAAAGACGGCAAGGCCAATCACGGCCATTCCTGCGTCAAGGGCCGCTTCGCCTGGGGTTATGCCAGCCACCCCGATCGCATCCTGGAGCCGATGATCCGCGAAAAGATCACCGATCCCTGGCGCAAGGTCAGCTGGGATGAGGCCATCGCCCGCGTCGCGTCGGAATTCAAACGCATCCAGGCCAAGGCCGGCCAGGATTCCATCGGCGTCATCACATCGTCGCGCTGCACCAATGAGGAGACCTTCCTGGTGCAGAAGCTGGCGCGTGCCGCTTTCGGCAACAACAACACCGATACCTGCGCCCGGGTGTGCCACTCGCCCACCGGCTACGGGCTGGGCAAGACGTTCGGGACCTCCGCCGGGACGCAGAATTTCGATTCGGTGCAGCATGCGGATGTGATCGTCGTTATCGGCGCCAATCCGACCGACGGGCATCCGGTGTTCGCGTCCCGCATGAAGCAGCGGCTGCGGGAAGGGGCGAAGCTGATCGTCATCGACCCGCGCCGCATCGACCTGGTGCGCAGCCCGCATATCGAGGCATCGTACCACCTGCCGCTGCGCCCGGGCACCAATGTCGCCGTAATGACCGCGCTGGCGCATGTCATTGTTACCGAAAACCTGATCGACGATGATTTCGTGCGCGAACGCTGCGAGCTTGACGCTTTCTCCGACTGGGCCGCCTTCGTGGCCGAACCACGCAACAGCCCGGAAGCTTTGGAGGCCACGACCGGCGTGCCGGCGGCTTTGGTGCGCGGTGCGGCGCGGTTGTATGCCACCGCCGGCAATGGCGCGATCTATTACGGCCTGGGCGTGACCGAGCACAGCCAGGGCAGCACGACGGTCATGGCGATCGCCAACCTCGCGATGGCGACCGGTAATATCGGCCGCCCTGGCGTCGGGGTGAACCCGCTGCGGGGCCAGAACAACGTTCAGGGCAGCTGCGACATGGGCAGCTTCCCGCATGAGTTGCCGGGCTACCGGCACGTCTCCGGCGAAGGCGTGCGCGCCATCTTCGAGAAGGAATGGGGCGTCACCATCAACCCCGAGCCGGGCCTGCGCATCCCCAATATGTTCGATGCCGCGATCGATGGGTCATTCCTCGGGCTTTATGTGCAGGGCGAGGACATTCTTCAGTCCGACCCGGATACGCACCATGTCTCCAAGGGCCTGGCGGCCATGGAATGCGTCGTCGTGCACGACCTGTTCCTGAACGAGACGGCCAATTACGCACATGTCTTCCTGCCCGGTTCGACCTTCCTGGAGAAGGATGGAACCTTCACCAACGCCGAACGCCGCATCAACATGGTGCGCCGGGTGATGGCGCCGAAGGCGGGGAAGGCGGATTGGGAAACGACCATGGCGATTGCCAACGCCATGGGTTACCCGATGCACTACAATCATCCCCGCGAAATCATGGCCGAGATCGCCCGCACCACGCCCTCATTCGCCGGCGTCACCTATGATCGGCTGGCACGGGAATCGATCCAATGGCCGTGCAATGACGCCGCGCCGGATGGTTCCCCCATCATGCATGTCGATGGCTTCGTGCGCGGGATGGGGCATTTCGTCATCACCGAATACGTGGCGACGGACGAGAAGGTCGGCCCGCGCTTCCCGCTACTGCTGACCACCGGACGCATCCTGAGCCAGTACAATGTCGGCGCACAGACACGCCGGACCGCCATTGTCGCCTGGCATCCCGAGGACGTGCTGGAAATCCACCCCCATGATGCGCAGGAACGGGGCATCCGTGAGGGCGACTGGGTGCGGTTGGCCTCCCGTGCCGGCGATACCACCTTGCGCGCCGTGCTGACCGAGCGCGTCGCACCGGGCGTGGTTTACACCACGTTCCACCACCCGGTGACACAGGCCAATGTGATCACCACAGAATATTCCGATTGGGCGACCAACTGTCCGGAATACAAGGTGACCGCGGTGCAGGTGTCCCCGTCCAACGGCCTCAGTCCGTGGCAGGAGCAATATCAGGCACTGAGCGACACGAACCGCCGGATCGAAGCGGTGCCGGCGAAATGACCGTGCCGCCGCCGGTTTGCGCGGTCGATCGCGTGGTCTGGCGCCGGAGCGGTACCAGCAGCGGTCCCCGTACGATCCCGGAGGAAACCCCGGTTGCCCTGACCTACAATCGCGTTACGCACGCGGTGATGCTGGCCACGCCAGCCGATCTGGCGGACTTCGCGGTGGGGTTCAGTCTGGGGGAGGGGATCGTTGGATCCGCCGCCGATATCCAGGACCTGGATATCGTGTCCGTTCCGGACGGGATTGAGTTGCGGATGTCGCTGGATGGAGTCCGTCTCGATGCTCTGACCCGCCGGCAGCGCCGCCTGGCCGGGCCCAGCGGCTGCGGGCTGTGCGGCCTGGATAGCCTGGCCGATGCGATCCGTCCGGTGCCACCTGTGGTTGGCGGCACAGGCTTTACCCCTGAGATGATTCAGGCTGCGATGGACACGATGCCGATCGCGCAGGGGCTGAACCAGCAGACCCGAGCGGTGCATGCGGCGGCGTTTTGGACCGCCGCACAAGGGCTGGTGGCGCTGCGGGAGGATGTTGGGCGGCATAATGCGCTCGATAAGCTCGCTGGTGCACTGGCTCAGGCGGGGATCGCCGCTTCGTCAGGTCTCCTGTTGCTCAGTTCCCGCGTATCGGTGGAGATGGTGCAGAAGGCCGCCACCTTGGGGGCTCCGGTTATTGTCGCTGTCTCCGCCCCCACCGCGCTGGCGGTGCGCCTGGCCGAGACCGCGGGAATCACCCTTATCGGCATCGCCCGTCAGGACGGGTTTGAGATTTTTACTCATTCAGAACGTATCATGCAGGATTCAGCCTATCATGTCGCCTGACAAGCTCGCTTACATGGCCAATCAGATTGGCAAGTTCTTCCTGTCGCAGAAAAGCGAGGATGGCGTCGCGTCGGTCGCCGACCACCTGAAGAAATTTTGGGATCCGCGGATGCGCCGGGATTTGGTGGCGCATATCGATCAGGTCGCACTCGACCCGATGGTTCGGCAGGCGGTGGAGCGGTTGCGATAATATCGCCCTGACGCAGGCGCGGGCGGCTTACTCGTCCAGCATATGGCCGAACCGGGCTGCCTTGGTATTGAGGTATTCGTCGTTCACGCCGTTGGGCGCGAAGGCATGGGCCTCCCGCCCCACGACCTCGACCCCGCACGCCGCGAGCGCGGCCAACTTATCGGGGTTGTTGGTCAGCAGCCGCACACGCTTGATGCCGAGATCCACCAGCATCAGGGCCGCGACGAGGAAATTGCGCTCATCCGCGCCCCAGCCCAGAACCCGATTCGCGTCGAGCGTATCCAGGCCGCGATCCTGGAGCGTATAGGCTCGCAATTTGTTGATCAGTCCAATGCCGCGGCCTTCCTGGGCGAGGTACAGCAGCACGCCGGCGCCATCCTCGGCCATTTTCTGAATGGCACCGCGCAGTTGTTCGCCACAGTCGCAGCGCATGCTGCCCAGCAGGTCGCCGGTGAAACATTCGGAGTGAATCCGTACCAGTGGCGCCTCCGCCGTCTCCGGCGATCCGACCAGGATGGCCAGGTGCTCGATCGCGGAGGCCTCGGCCCGGAATGCCACCACGCGGGAGTCGGGGGCCCCATTCAGGGGGACGGGCGCGGCGGCGATGCGTTGTAAACCCGTTGTTTCCCCGGCGGGGTAGGCCAGGATATCGGCCGCGGCCATGCTGATCACGCCACGCGCTTCGAGGTCGGACAGAGGCCCGGGCGCGATGGTGACCGCGACCACGGCGGGCAGCAGGCGGCCGAGTTTGGCCAAAGTCAGCGCGGCCAACGCGGCCGCGGGCAGGGGGGCCGGTTCCAATGCCGTCCGTGCCGCGGCTTGCCGTGCGGTCGGGTCCGCAAAGCCGCGCAGTCCGTTGACCGTGAGCAGGGCATCCGGAAGCATGGCCGCGACCGCCAAGGAGCCATTTTCCACCGGGCGGCGGAGCACGGCGGCACCGCGCACCGGGGCCACGATCAGCACAGGCCGGGACGTCCCCAAAGTCCGCACTTCCTCGATCCCGCTGGGACCGGTGGTTTCGGCCGAGAGGATCAGGAGCGGTTCGGGGCCGGTCAGCAGCACGGGCACGCCGCGCCGAAGGTCCGACGCGGCACGATGGATCAACCTGGGGATCAACCGGGGTGTTGGGGTGGTGGGAGCGGTATCATTCATGGCGCCCCGATAATGGGCGCTTGCATGCGTTGCAACAATAGGCGCGGACGGTAGCCCCCTTGCTCCTGCGCGGCCTGGGGTGAAGAATGACAAGCCTTGCCCGGGATCCCCCGCTATTCTCCGGTGGAAGCGAATCGATACCGGGGCTGATGCTCGATCGCATCCGACTGTGACAAATGGCACTTGCGTTGCCAAAAGGGAGTGACAATGCCGGCTGGACGCCCGATCCTCATCGTTCATGACGAAACCGCCTTGCGCGAAACGCTCGCGGAGCAGTTATCCGTCGATGGCGAATTCGAAATCGCGGAAGCCGACAGCGTCGCCGAAGCGGAGCGCATGCTCACCGCCAAGGACGCCCGTTATGACGCTGTGATCCTTGATGTCGGCCTGCCCGATGGCGATGGTCGCGATCTTTGTCAGAAATTGCGCCGGCTGGGGCTGAAGATGCCGATCATCATCCTGACCGGATCAGATGATGACGTGGATGTGGTGCGGGGTCTCGAAGCGGGGGCGAACGATTATATTATAAAACCGTTCCGTCTGGCCGTGCTGCTGGCCCGCTTGCGGCGCCAGTTGAGCATTTTTGAAAACAGCGAAGATGCTTTCTTCCCGATCGGTCCATACGTGTTTCGACCCGCATCCAAGCTGCTGGAAGAGCGCGCAAAAAATAAGCGGATTCGGCTGACGGAAAAAGAAGCCGCGATCCTGAAATATCTCTATCGCGCGGGAACCCGGCCGGTGGCCAGGCAGGTACTGCTCAACGAGGTCTGGGGATACAACGCCGCGGTCACAACGCATACGTTGGAAACCCATATTTATCGACTGCGCCAGAAGATCGAGGCAGATCCAACCAATGCGTGCCTCCTGATCACCGAAGGGGGCGGATATCGGTTGGATCCCCGTGGAACCGGCGTGCCCCCGGTCTGAAATGATTCGCCCGGGCTTGCATCCGCGCCATTCCCAGATAGGCTGATCACGAAAATTCTATCGCACCCCAATGCAGGGTTTGCGTATCGTCAACTGGGAGAAACGCGCGTGACCGGATACCGGCCATGCTGATGTACATCCTGCGCCGGCTTCTGCTGGCGTCCATCACCTGCGTCGCGATTTCGGTGTTGACGTTTGTCATTATTCGTTTGCCGCCGGGCGATTTCATCGACGCCTATATCGCCAATCTCGCCTCCACCGGCAGTTCCATCACGGCGGATCAAGCCGAGGCCATGCGCCACGATTACGGTTTGGATCGGCCGGTTATCGTCCAGTATTTCCTGTGGATCGCCCGGGTCGTACAAGGCGACTTCGGCGTCTCCATGATGTGGCGCCGTCCGGTCACCGAGGTCATCGGTGATCGGCTTTGGCTGACGATGCTGGTCTCGTTCTCGGCGCTGTTCCTGACCTGGACGATTGCGCTGCCCATCGGCATTTACTCCGCCGTCAAGCAATATTCCGTAGGCGATTACATCGCGACGATGGTGGGGTTTCTCGGCCTGGCGATCCCCAATTTCCTGTTGGCGTTGATCCTGATGTATTTCGGCTTCCGCTACCTCGGACTGAGCGTCGGTGGCCTGTTTTCCGCCGAATACGCCCAGGAGGCATGGAGTTGGGCCAAGGCCTGGGACCTGGCGAAACACGTCCCGCTGCCCGCCTGCGTGCTGGCGCTGGCGGGAACCGCGCAGCTGATCCGCATCATGCGGGCGAACCTGCTGGATGAATTGCGCAAACCCTATGTCGTCACCGCCAAGGCCAAGGGCATCGGCAATCTGCGGGTGATCCTGAAATACCCGGTGCGGGCAGCCTTGAACCCCTTCGCCAGCTCCATCGCCTATGTGTTTCCGTATCTGGTGTCCGGCAGCATCATCGTGTCGCTGGTGCTGGGCTTGCCAACCGTCGGGCCGCTGCTGCTGCAATCGCTGGTGGCGCAGGACATGTATCTCGCCGGCACCATCGTGCTGCTGTTGGGCATTATGACGGTGGTGGGAACGCTGATCTCCGACCTGCTGCTGATGTGGATCGAGCCGCGGCTGCGGCTGACGGGGCGGCTATGAGCACCGCGCTGGCCGATGACAGTCTCGCCCAGGCCGGGCAGCTGCGGCTGACCTGGCTGCGCTTCAAGCGCCATAAGCTGGCCTTCGTCAGCCTGTTCATCGTGGCATTGTTCTATCTGGTGGCGATCTTCGCCGATGGGCTGGCGATCAACGACCCGCATGCGACGGATGCCAAGCGCAGCTACATCCCGCCGCAGGGCATCCATCTGTTCGACGAGGACGGCTTCAACCCGCATGTCAGTGGGCTGACCGGCAAGCGGGATATGAAGACCTTCAAGCTGGCCTATGTGCCCGACCCCGCCCGCAAGCTGAAAGTGGTGCTGTTCGCGCATGGCTATAGCTACAACCTGTTCGGTCTCATCCCCACCGACATCCATCTCATCGGCCTGGAAACGCCGCAACCCGTGGATGGCATCTTCCTGCTGGGCACGGATCAGCTCGGCCGCGACCTGTTTTCCCGCATGATGGTCGCGACCCGGATCTCGCTGTCCATCGGCCTGGTCAGCGTCGGGCTCAGTTTGGTGCTGGGCATTCTGCTGGGCGGCATGTCCGGGCTGTACGGTGGCTGGATCGACACCGCGATCCAACGGGTGATCGAGGTCATTCGGTCGATCCCCACAATCCCCCTCTGGATGGGCATCGCCGCCGCGCTGCCGAATACCTGGAGCGTGACGCAGGTCTATTTCGCCATCACGCTGATCATCTCCTTCATCGGCTGGACCGAGCTAGCCCGCGTCGTGCGCGGCCGCTTCCTGGCGTTGCGGGAGGAGGATTTCGTCATCGCTGCTGAAATGCTCGGCGCCAGCCAGTTGCGGATCATGCTGCGGCATATGCTGCCGTCCTTCACCAGCCATGTGATCGCGGCGGTATCGCTGGCGCTGCCGGCGATGATCATCAGTGAGACATCGCTGTCCTTCCTGGGCCTGGGGTTGCGCCCACCGGCGATTTCCTGGGGAATTTTGTTACAGGACGCGCAGAACGTTCAGGTGCTGGCGGGCGCGCCATGGCTGCTCTGCGCCGCGATCCCGGTCGTGCTGGTCATCCTGGCGTTCAACTTCCTCGGCGACGGCCTGCGCGACGCGGCGGACCCCTATGGCTGATCGCCCCCTGCTTTCCGTGCGCGAACTGGCGGTCGAATTCCGCGCCGATACCGGAACCGTGCGGGCTTTGGACTCCGTCAGTCTGGATTTGCGGCCGGGCCGGGTGCTGGGCGTTGTCGGCGAGTCCGGCTGCGGCAAAAGCGTGACCGCGCGCGCCATCCTGCGCATTCTCGACCGCAACGGCGCCATCGTCGCGGGCAAAATCCTGCTCGATCCCGGCACCACGGCGGAGGTCGATCTGACGGCGCTGAACCCCGAGAGTCAGGCGATGCGCGGGGTGCGCGGCGCCCGCGTCGGGTTGATTTTCCAGGAGCCGATGTCAGCCCTGTCGATGCAATACACCGTCGGCAACCAACTCATCGAAGCCATTCGCGCGCATAACGACCCCGGCAAATCCGTCGCCAGGCAACGCGCGATCGAGCTGCTGCGCGACGCCGGCATCCCCCGGCCGGAAACCCGGGTCGACGCCTATCCGTTCCAGCTCAGCGGCGGTCTGCGCCAGCGCGTCGGCATCGCGCTGGCCCTGGCCGGCGACCCCGACATCCTGATCGCCGATGAGCCGACGACCGCGCTGGACGTGACGACTCAGGCACAGATCCTGACCCTGCTGCGCCGTTTGCAGCGGGACAAGCATATCGCGTTGATGCTGATCACCCACGACATGGGGGTGATCGCGCAGATGGCCGATGATATGGCGGTGATGTATCTCGGCCGCGTTGTTGAATATGCGCCGGTGCGGGAGGTCTTCCATAGCCCGCGCCATCCCTATACCCGGGCGCTGCTGCGGTCCGTCCCCGATCTGCGCGCCACCCCGCGCCAGCGCCTGGCGACGATTGGCGGGGCGGTACCGCAGCCGAACGCCAGGCCATCCGGTTGCCCGTTTCACCCGCGTTGTCCCGAAGTGATCCTCGGCCGCTGCGATGTCGCGCCGCCCGCCCCTGTGCCGCCCGGCGAAGCCGGCGCGTCCTGTTTCCTGCTGGAGGACGCGGTATGAGCATCCTCCAGGTGAAAGGCCTGTCGAAACATTATCCCATCCAGGCCGGGTTCCTGCGCCGCGAAATCGGCCGGGTGCGCGCTGCCGACGACGTGAATTTCAGCATCGCCCGCGGCGAAACCCTGGCGTTGGTGGGGGAGTCCGGCTGCGGCAAGACCACCGTGGCCCGCTGCATCCTGCGCGCGCAGCAACCCACCGCGGGATCGATCCTGTTCTCCCCGGAGGAGGGGCAGAGCATCGACCTCGCACCCCTGTCGCGCCGCGCCTTGCGGCCGCTGCGGCGGCATATCCAACTGATCTTCCAGGACCCCTATGCGTCGTTGAACCCGCGCATGATGGTGGGCGATATCATCGCCGAACCGCTGCTCATCGCCGGCGTTCCGCTGAAGGAACGCCAGGCACGGGTGCTGGAATTGCTCGATCTCGTGGGCTTGCCGATGGCCGCGCGTACGCGCTTCCCGCACGCCTTCTCCGGCGGGCAGCGTCAAAGGATCGGTATCGCCCGGGCCCTGGCGTTGCAGCCCAAGCTGATCGTCGCCGATGAGCCGGTGTCCGCGCTGGACGTGTCGGTGCAGGCGCAAATCATCAATCTGCTGCTCGATCTGCAGGACCGTCTGGGCCTGTCGATGCTGTTCGTGGCCCATGATCTCGGCGTGGTGCGCCATGTCAGCGACCGGGTCGCGGTGATGTATGTCGGGCGGATCGTGGAGGTGGCGCCGACAACGGCGCTCTATGCCACGCCGAAGCATCCTTACACGCAGGCGCTGCTGGCCGCGGTGCCAAAAGCCGATCCGGCGCTGCGGGATGCGATTTTCGCACCGGCCGGAGAGGTCGCGGATCCCGCCAAGCCGCCACCCGGCTGCGCGTTCCACCCCCGCTGCCCGTTTGTCATCGATCGCTGCCGGGTCGAGCGGCCGGAACTGACCGAACTCCCGTCCGGTCATCTGAGCGCCTGCCACCGGGCGCGTGAACTGACTTTGACTGGCGTCCCCTGACCACCAAGGAGGCTTCGATGCGCATCAATAAGACCTGGCTGGCCGCTTTCCTGGCGATGGGGCTGACCGCCGCCCATGCGCAGACGAACAATTTCGAACAATCGGGGCTGGTGGGAACACTCGAGGCGCCGGCGATCATCACCGATCCCGCGCAATGGCCGAAAGCGTTCCACGAAGCCCCGCAACTGGCCGCCTTGGTGAAAGACGGCAAACTGCCGCCGGTCGAGCAGCGCATTCCCGCCGAACCGATGGTGGTCAAGCCGCTGCGTGCCATTGGCACCTATGGCGGCATCTGGCGGCGCGGCTTCCTCGGGCCGGGCGATGGCGAGAATGGCAACCGCATCCGCGCCGGCGACAAGCTGCTGTTCTGGGACAAGACCGGCACCGAAATCATGCCGAGCGTCGCCAAGGGCTATGAGCTCAGCGCCGACGGCAAGCGCACCACGCTGTTTCTGCGCAAGGGCATGAAGTGGTCCGACGGATCACCCTTCACCGCCGATGATTTCGTGTTCTGGTATGAGGACATGAACGGCAACAAGGACCTGGTGCCAACGCCGGCGCCGGAAATGACGATCGATGGCAAGCCGGGCCGGATCGTGAAAGTGGATGAAACCACGGTCGCGTTCGAATTCGACTCGCCCTATTTCTTATTTCCGCGTCTGCTCGCGGGCGACACCCAGGTGGGTGGTGGCCAGTCGCGGTTGCAGTCGGATGGGCGTGAGCTTGGTCCGTACGCGCCGGCGCATTATTTGAAGCGCTTCCTGCCGAAGAACAGTTCGGTCGAGGCGCTGACCGCGGAGGCCAAAGCGGCCGGCTACGACAACTGGGTGCAGTATTTCCGCTTCAAATCGGATTGGCGCCTGAACAAGGAGGCGCCGTCTCTGTCCGCCTGGGTCATGACCCAACCCATCAATACGCAGACCTGGGCGATGGAGCGGAATCCGTATTATTATGCGGTCGATACCGCCGGCAATCAGCTGCCCTATATGGACAAGGTGCAGCTGACGCTGGCGGAGAATCCGGAGGTCATCAACCTCCGCGCGATCGCCGGCGAATATGACTACATGGAACGTTTCATCGATCTGGCGAAACTACCGGTATTCCTGGAGAACGCCGAGCGCGGCAAATACAAGATGCATCTTGATCCCGGTTTTAATGGCGGGGATTCGATGCTGTATTTCAACCTTGCCTATAAGCAGGACGCGGAACTGCGCAAATGGTTCCAGAACGTTGATTTCCGGCGCGCTTTGGCACTGGGCATCGATCGCGGGCAGTTGAATGAGGCCTTCTGGCTGGGCCTCGGCGTGGTCAGCACGCCGATCCCGGCGGATATTATTCCGGAAAGCCCCGGGCCGGAGTACCGGACGAAATGGGCGACGCTGGATGTCAAAAAAGCCAATGCGATGCTGGATGCGATCGGGCTGACCAAGAAGGACGCCGAGGGTTTCCGGCTGCGGACGGATAACGGACAGCGGCTGCGCATTCAGATCGATGTCGCGCAGACCCTGACGCCGACATGGCCGCAGCAGGCGGAGATGATCATCCAACAGTGGAAGGCGATTGGCATTTGGGCCGATGCCAAGCTGCTCGAACGCAGCCTGTTCTATACGCGGGTGCGCAACGACGACAATCAGATGAGCATTTTCTCCAACAATGGGTCGGAGAGTCTGTTCCTCTATACGTCCCCGGTGCTGCCGAACGATCCGGCTTCCAGCCAGGGCGGCGCGGGGCATGCGACGTGGTTCGTGTCCAACGGCAAATCCGGCACCCCGCCGGAGGATCCGTCATTGATCAAGGGCTACGAATTGCTGCGCAAGGCCGGTTCGGTGAACGAAGCCGAGCGCAACAAGATCGCGCAGGAAATCTGGAAGCTGGAGGTCGATAACGTCTGGCAGATCGGGCTTGTTGGCCTGTCGCCCACTTACATGGGCACGCGGGTGGTGAACCAACGGCTGGAGAATGTTCCTGGCCGCGTCTGCACCTCGCAGCATTGCCGCACCCCGTGGAGCGGGCATCCCGACCAGTGGTTCTACAAGCCATGAGGTCGTGGCTGCTGGCGGCGGCGCTGGTCTGGTCCGGGGCGGCCGCCGCGCAGCCAGCCAATCTCGCCCAGTCCGGGCTGATTGGCACGCTGGAAGCGCCGGCGATTGTCACCGATCCCGCCGCCTGGCCGAAAACGTTCCATGAGGCGCCGGGTCTCTCGGAACTGGTCAAACAGGGCAAGCTGCCGCCCGTGGCCGAACGGCTGCCGGCGGATTTGCTGGTGCTGAAACCGTTGCGCAAGACCGGGGTTTATGGCGGCACCTGGCGGCGGGCGTTCCTCGGGCCGGGCGATGGGGAGAACGGCAACCGCATCCGCGCGGGCGACAAGCTGTTGTTCTGGGATGTGACGGGCACGCAACTGGTGCCGCAGGTGGCCAAGGGTTTCGAGCTATCGGCCGATGGGCGGCGGACCACGCTGTTCCTGCGCAAGGGCATGAAATGGTCCGATGGCGCGCCGTTCACCGCCGACGACTTTCTGTTCTGGTTTGAGGACGTCTACGGCAACAAGGAACTGGCGCCTTCGCCGACGCCCGAGTTCATGACCAACGGCAAACCCGGTCGTCTCGTGAAAGTCGATGAAACCACGGTCGCGTTTGAATTCGAAGATCCGCACTTCCTGTTTCCGAAGCTCCTTGGCGGGGACGGCGCAATGGGCGGCGGGCAATCGCGCCAGCAATCGGAGGGGCTGGTGTTCGGCGCCTATGCGCCGACGCATTATCTGAAACAGTTCCTGCCGCGCTACAGTTCCGTCGAACAGGTCACCGAAGCCGCCAAGGCCGCGGGTTATCCGAACTGGGTGCAATATTATCGTTTCAAATCCGATTGGAGGCTCAATACCGCGTTGCCGACACTCGCCGCGTGGCGGATGACGCAGCCCATCAACACCACGACATGGATGCTGGAGCGGAACCCGTATTTTTATGAGGTCGATACGGATGGCAATCAGCTCCCGTATCTCGACCGGGTGCAGATGTCTTTGGCGGAAAACCCCGAAGTCGTGAACCTGCGCGCCATCGCCGCCGAATACGATGTGCAGGAGCGATTCATCGACCTCGCCAAGCTGCCGGTGTTTTTAGAAAACGCGGAGAAGGGCCACTACAAATTCCATGTCGATCCGGGGTTCAATGGCAGCGATTCCCAGTTGGTCTTCAACCTCGGCTACACGGCTGATCCGGAAGTGGCGAAGTGGATCGCGATCGCGGATTTCCGCCGGGCGCTGTCGATCGCCATCGATCGGGACCAGTTGAACCAGACTTTCTGGCTGGGCCTGGGGACTCCCGGCTCTGGCGTGCCGTCGGAGATCATCCCGGAAAGCCCCGGCAAGGAATGGATCGCGAAATGGTCGGACTATGATCCGGCGCGTGCCAAGGCGATGCTGGATGCGGTGGGCCTTACGAAGAAGGACAGTGAGGGCTACCGGCTTCGCTCGGACAATGGGGAGCGTTTGCGGCTACAGATCGACGTCGGGCAGACCCTGACCCCGACCTGGCCGGCGCAGGTGGAAATGGTGATCCAGCAATGGCGCGCGGTGGGCATCGCGGCGGATTTGAAACTGTTCGAGCGCAGCCTGTTTTATGCGCGAGGCCGCAACGATCAGCAGCAGATGTCGATCATCTCCAACAGCGGCACTGAAAGCCTGTTCCTGCGGCCCGGACCGGTGCTGCCGACGGATCCCTCGGATGTGATGATGGGCTCTGCGTTCGCGCAATGGTACGTGTCCAATGGGGCTCGGGGGATAAAGCCGACCGATACGGTTTTATTGCGTGTGTTTGATATGTTACGCACGGCGTCGAGCAAGCCGGAGGCTGAACGAAACGTCCTGGCGCAGGCGATCTGGCGCGACATCGCGGACCAGAAATGGCAGATCGGTCTGGTCGGGCAGGCACCCGGTAGCCAAGGTGCCCGCGTGGTCAGCGACCGGTTGGAGAATATTCCGGCCCGGGTGTGTATCTCCCAGCACTGCCGCCCGCCGTGGAGCGCGCGGCCGGAGCAGTGGTTTTATAAGTAAACCGTCACAACCGCCCATCCTGCCACAGAACCAAACTATGACAATATAATAACAATAATACCGGTCGGCTACCCCGCCCACAACGCCGCGAGCAGCGGACCCACGTCCGCAGCGGAATCGAGCCCCAGCACCCGCTCAATCAGCTGATCGATCCGTGCCGTATCGAACCGGTGCGAGGCCAGATTGCGGAATTTGCCGATGATTTCCTCATCGGAGGCAAAAGCCCGCGGCGCATCCCGTTGCTCATCCAACCGGGTGCCGTCTTTCAGATGCACCTCGACCCGGACCGCGTGCCGGAACTTCGATCCGCGCGCGGTGATGGCGGGGTCGTGCAGCACGGTGACCTGTTCGGCCAGCGCCATGCGGGCGGGATCGGTCACGGCGGCGTCGGTGAACTGATCGACGAAGACATCGCCCTCCAATAGCAAGGTCGCGACGCAGTACGGCAGGTTCAGCTGCGCCCCGGTCAGCCCGTTGGGGGTGTATGTCCAGCCGCAATGATCGACCGTGACCTGCGACCCGTACACCACGATGCGGTCGATGTCGGCGGCGCCGAAGGGGTGGCGGGCCTGCATCTCCCGGATCGAATCCAGCGTGGTGTGGTTGGATCCAACGCAGGAATACATCTTCAACGAAATGCGCAGCGTCTCGAACCGTTCCCCGAGTTCGCTGGTCAATTCATCCAGATTGAACCGGTCGGTGGACCGCGAAAACGTGGAACAAAACCCGCCATAGGGGCTTTCGAACACATCCTCGATCCCGGTGAAACCGTTCGACGCCAGCAGCGCGCCATACAACCCGCTCTGCGACGAGCGCCCGGCATGCATGCGCTTGACCATCGCGCCATACTGCGCCGCCATCAGCCCGGCGGACTGGGTTCCGGCGATGCCCAGCGCGTGCACGGTCTGCTCCGGCGACAGGCGCAACCCGCGGGCGGCCCCGGCAGCGGCGGAGAACACGCCCAGCGTCGCGCCGGAGTGCCAGCCCTGGCCGATATGCTCCTGCCCCATGCACATCCCGACGCGGGGGCCGATCTCGTAGCCGGCGACGGCGGCGGTGAGGAATTCGCGGCCGGTCATGCCGGGGTTCAGTTCGGCGACGGCGCATAAAGCGGGGATCGTGACGGCACCGACATGGAGCACGCCCTGGCGATGCACGTCGTCGAGTTCGAAGCTTTGGACCAGCGTGCCATTGACCAAAGCGGCATGTGGCGCCGACAGTTTCCGGCCCGTGCCCCAAATGCCGTTGGACTGGCTGGTGTCCAGGCTACCCAGCGTTTTCATCAGGATCTGGCTCCACGGCAAATCGGCGCCGTAGAGCGCGCAGCCGAAGGAGTCCAAAATCAGCAATTTGATGCGCGCCAGCACCTCGGCCGGGATCGCCTCATAGCGCAGGCCGGAGACGAAATCCGCGACGCCCCGCGTCTGGGGATTGGCGCCGGTGTGTTCCATGCTCATGTCTTTCAGTGCTCGTTCGCGGGCTTGCCGGCATCGCCGTATTTGGAAGCGAGCTGATCCTTGGTCAGGAATTTCTGCTCCAGCTCCCGGATCGTCCCCAGCCCCATCAGATCGTTGATCTCGGCGAAGGAAACCGCGAATTCGGGACGTTCGACCACCCGGCCTTCCTCAATCGACTGCTTCAACACGCCGAGCGCATTGCGCATGCCCATGATCGCCGCGCTGGTGCACAGGCGCGGATAGGACACCACCGCCACGCCCAGATCCTGCAGCTCCCGCGCGCAGATCAGCGGCGTGGTCGGGCGGGCGCGGATGCCGAAGCCCATGTTCACCGAAAGCGGCTTGGACACTTCCTTGGCCACCAGCGCGATATCCTCCCGCGTCAAAATCGCATCCGCGAACAGCAGATCGGCCCCCGCCTCGGCATAGAGGTTCAGGCGGCGGATGGCCTCCTTCACCCCATGCGTGGCGGTCGCGTCGGTGCGGGCCTTGATGATGAAATCGGGGTCGCGTTTGGCCTCCACCGCGGCGCGGATTTTTTCGACACCTTCCTCGGCCGAGATGACTTCCTTGCCGTCCATATGGCCGCAGCGCTTGGGGGAGACCTGGTCTTCCAGCATGATCCCATCCAGGCCGGCGGCTTCGAACCCGCGCACGGTGAAGAACACGTTCACCGCGTTGCCGTAGCCGGTATCGGCATCCGCGCTCAGCGGAATATCCACACAGGCGGCGATATCGCGCGAGCGGGAGACGTTTGCCTCATAGCTCAGCAGCCCCACATCGGCCCAGCCCAGCGTTGTTTCCGACAGGCCGGCGCCAGAGACGCTGCCCGATTTGAAGCCCATCTGCTCAATCAGACGGGCGCTGAAGCCGTCATAGACGCCCGGCTGGATCAGGATTTCCTCGGCCTCGATCAACTGCCGGAACAATGTCGTCTTCTTCATGCCCGCCCCATCCGTTTGCTTCGTCCGATGGTAGGACTATCGTCGCAACCGGGTCCAGAGACGGGAGTTCGCGTGCATGGCCGGAAAAACGATCGCGGAGAAGATACTCTCCCGCAAAAGCGGCCAGGATGCGCGCGCCGGCGACATCGTGGTGGCGTCCCTTGATCTGACGTACTCCCACGATGGCAACCGGCCCTTGGCGATGGAACTGCTGGCGAGCATGGGCACGGACAAGGTTTGGGATCCCGGCCGTTACATCCTGTTCCTGGATCACCACCCCAGCCCGAACGCGGTGTCCGCCGCCGCGCACACCAGGCTGCGCGATTTTGCCCGCGCCCAGGGCGTCCGGCTTTATGAAATGGGCGATGGCATCAGCCATGTCGTGCTACCCGAACGCGGGCACATCGCGCCGGGCGACCTGGTGATCGGCTCGGACTCGCATAGCTGTACCGGCGGCGCGCTGGCGGCGTTCACCACGGGCGTTGGATCGACCGATATGGCGGCGGCGATCGCGACCGGTCAGCTCTGGATGCGGGTGCCGGAGACCATTCTGGTGCGCTGCACCGGCGCCTTGCCCCGCGGCGTCGCGGCCAAGGACCTCGCATTGGCCATCGCCGAACAGATCGGAGCGGATGGCGCCAATTATATGGCGATCGAATTCGCCGGCCCGACCATCGATACCATGCCGATGGATGGGCGCTTCACCTTGACCAATCTCGCCATCGAAATGGGGGCCAAAGCCGGTCTTATCGGCTCCGACGCCGTCACCGCGGCCTGGCTGCGAGATCGCCTGACCCGTGACTGGACGCATCTGACAGCCGATACGGATGCGGTGTACGCGCAGGTCGTGGAGATCGATGCGGCCTCCCTGACCCCGCGGGTTGCCTTGCCCCACAACGTCGACAAGGTCGTCGCGATCGAGGACCTGCCGCGCACGAAGGTGCATCAGGTCGTTATCGGCACCTGCAACGCCGCCCGCTCGTCCGACCTGGCGGAGGCCGCGCGCATCCTGGACGGGAAACACATCGCCCCCGGCGTGCGCCTGATCGTGACCCCGTCGTCGCGCGACACGATGGTGGCCTCGATGCAATCGGGGGTGTTGGCGACTTTGGTGCAAGCGGGGGCGGTGATCGCAACACCGGGCTGTTCGGGCTGCGCCGGCGGATGCCATTTCGCGGTACCGGATGTGGGGGAGAACGTGATCTCCACCGCCAATCGCAATTTCAAGGGGCGATTGGGGAACGCGGAGAGTTTCATCTATCTCGTCTCCCCGGCGACGGCCGCGGCTTCGGCTTTGACCGGGTGGATTACGGATCCCCGTCTGCATCAGGAGATCGTGCCATGAACATCGCCGGCCGCGCCCATTGCTTCGGTGATGATATCAACACCGATTATATCATCGCTTCCAAATACAAGACCGCCTCCCTCGACCCGCGCGATCTGACCCGGCATCTGATGGAGGATATCGACCCCGGCTTTGGCCAGCGCGTCCGCCCGGGCGACATTCTGGTCGCCGGCAAGAACTTCGGCTGCGGCTCATCGCGGGAGGGCGCGCCCCTGGTCATCAAAGCCGCGGGCATCGGGGTCGTGGTGGCGCCGTCCTTCGCCCGGATTTTCTTCCGCAATGCGATCAATATCGGATTGCCGGTGTTCATCTGCGATACCGCCGCCATTTCGACCGGCGACGATCTTGAATTCGATCTGGAGGCGGGCACAGGACGCAACCGGTCAACCGGCGCGCTGATCGAGGCCGCCCCGCTGCCGCGGGTGATGATCAACATCGTGCGCGATGGCGGACTGGCCGCGCATATCCGGCGGCATGGGACGTTTCAGCTGGGCTAGACAGGTGGCCTTTAACGCGGTGCCCCGGCCAGGTTGTTAAAGAACCCGGACCGGTTATCCGCCCCGGCCATCAGGTAGCTGTGATCCGACCCGGTCAAAATGAACCGCGCCCCCATCCCGACATAACGGGACGCATTCTCCTCATCATAAACGCCGCCCATCCCCAGCACTTTGCCGTGCTTGCGGCAGGCATCGCCCACCGCCTGATAGGCATCGATCACCTTCGGATGCCCCATCTGCCCGGAAATCCCGAGTTCCGCCGTCAGGTCGGAGGTGCCGATGAACAGCACGTCCACCCCATCGACGGCGGCGATCGCATCGGCATTGGCGATGGCCTCGGGGCTTTCCAGCATCACCACGGTCAGGATCTCGGCATTGATCGCCGCCTGTGCCTCCGCCGTTGCCGGCGGGCGATAGCCGTAGACCGCCGGCGGCCCACCCCAGGAGCGCTTGCCCCGCGGCGGATAGTTGAACGCCTCGGCGATGCGCTTCGCGTCCGCAGCGGTATCGACATGCGGAACGACGATGCCGAGCGCGCCATTGTCGAGCGCCCGCGTCGCCTCATCGATGGCCCCCGCGCAGACCCGCACGATCGGGGTCACGCCAACCGGCAGGGACGCGATGCACAATTGCGTGGTTTCCTGCACCGAGAACGCGCCGTGCTCGGTGTCGATGAAGATCCAGTCGTGGCCCGTGGCCTTGGCCAGCACCGGCGTCGCGACCGTGCGCAAATGATGCACCCCGAAACCGAGGCCCATGAGGCCGGCGGCCATGCGGCGCTTGGTGGTGTTTTGGGTCAGGGACATGGACGTCTCCAAGGGTAAAAATCAGCATTCAGGGGAGGGAGGTTAACCGCTCAGCCGGCATCCACCAATGGGGCGGCGGTTCGCTGGAAATGCCCGAACCGCAAGCTGACGGCGTGGGTCTGGCCGTGCAGATCGATGACCTCCGTCGTCGCGTTGGGGTCGAAGCGGATGTCCTTCTGCCCCGCGAGATGCACGATCCCCACCGTCGCATAGGGATAATAGAATTCGACGATCGCGGGGCGGCTGAGGTCCACGCGCCAGGGTCTGATGTAGTTGCAGGTCGTCGGCAGCAACTCGACCGGCAGACCGTCCAGATAGACCGCCAGCCCCATGGCGATCTGGTCGGAGGTAAAGGGCTTGCCGCCGTTGCGGAAGATGAAGGCCTGCCAGCGCCGCAGCGCGGGCCAATGGGGCGAATCGGCCCGCAGCGCGAAGACCCCGGCATTGAGCAAGGCCCGCGTGCCGAGATCGCGCAGCACGTTCAACGACAGCCCGGCATGGCGGCCGTTTTTGAAATTGAAGGTCCGCAGTTGTGCCAGGCCGCCGATACCGCCGAACAGGAAGCGGACATCGACCTGCCGCTCCCAATAGCGGCCGCCGCCTGGGACGATCGCCAGCGCACCGCGCTGCTGCGCGGCGCCGAACATGAGTTCGACCGCGCGGTAGTCCTGGACCCAGGTATCGGCGTCGAGCCACAGCAAGGTGTCGAAGCCCGGAAACAGCACGTCGAGCCAAAGTTTGCCGAAATTCGCCGCCAAGGCCGGGTGTTTGCGCAGCGCCCCCTTGGGGAAGGCGGGATCATCCGGGACCTGGACGACCTGTGCACCGGCTGCGCGCAGCGAGGCGGCCTGCTGTGGCGTCAGTCCGGCGTCGATCACCCCGAACGCCGGCGGCTGGTCCGGGGCGGCGGCACGGAGCGACTGCCATAATTCCTGGATCAGCGGGAAATAAACCGAGTCGCCGCCGGTGACGACAATTGCGGGTTGGGTCATGCGGAGTGGGGGAAATCGGCCATGGCGCATGATAAAGAGCGGGTTCGGCCGCCGTCCAGCCATGGTGCGGGATCGCTTTGACGCATTTTCCTGACCTCGGACGTGTTGCCTGCCCGGGAACCCCATGTTAGACGCCCCGCTGCCGGTCGGGCGGCCGGTCCTTTTCACGCCCGCGTTTCGGCGCGGCCTATCGATATGGAACACCCCGTGGCGTCAGAAGCTACGACAATCGCATCTGGTGGCGGTCTGGTCGATCGCTATGCGGCCGCGCTCTATGCTCATGCCGATGACCTCAACGCGCTCGACGCGGTGGTGTCGGAGATGGATGCGCTCGGCCGCCTCATTGATTCCAGCGCTGATCTGCGCCGCATGCTCGAATCCCCGTTGATCGATGTCGCCAGCGCCACCAAGGCCGCCATGGCGATCCTGGAATCGCATGGTTTCGGTAAGGCGGTTCGTGATTTCGTCGGCGTGATCGCGGGCAACCGCCGCCTGAAGGCGCTGCGGGAGATCGTGGTGGCCTTCGCGTCTCTGGTGGCTGAACGCCGGGGCATCACCACCGCCCATGTCGCCTCGGCGCAACCCTTGAATGATGTGCAGCGCCAGTCGCTGCGTGCCCGTTTGATCGAAGCCGGTTACGGCAACGTCAATATTCTGGAGCATGTCCAGCCGGACCTGCTCGGCGGCCTGGTCGTCCGGATCGGTGCCCGCTTGTATGACACCAGTTTGAAATCCCGGCTGCAACGTTTGCAGTACGCCATGAAGGGAGCCGCTTGATATGGAGATCCGCCCCGCCGAGATCTCGGAGATCTTGAAAAAGCAGATCGCCGCGTTCGATACGGAAACCAATGTTGCCGAGACGGGTCAGGTCCTGTCCGTCGGTGACGGTATCGCCCGCGTGTTCGGGCTGCAGAACGTGATGTCCGGCGAAATGGTCGAATTCCCCGGCGCGGGCATTCGCGGCATGGCGCTGAACCTCGAAACCGATAACGTCGGTATCGTGATTTTCGGCGACGACCGTCAGATCCGTGAGGGCGACACCGTCTCCCGCACCGGCTCCATCGTGGACGTGCCGGTGGGCGACGGCCTGCTTGGCCGCGTCGTGGACGGCCTTGGCAATCCGATCGACGGCAAGGGCCCGCTGACCAACGTCACGCGCAGCCGCGTCGAAGTGAAGGCGCCAGGCATCATTCCCCGCAAGTCGGTGCATGAGCCGATGCAGACCGGCCTGAAGGCCATCGACGCCCTGATCCCGGTCGGGCGTGGCCAGCGCGAGCTGATCATCGGTGATCGTCAGACCGGCAAGACCGCCGTCATCATCGACACCATTCTTAACCAGAAGGCGGCCAACGCCGGCACGGACGAGAAGAAGAAGCTGTATTGCATCTACGTCGCGATCGGGCAGAAGCGCTCGACGGTGGCGCAGCTGGTGCGCACGCTCGAAGAAAACGGCGCGATGCAGTATTCGATCGTCGTGGCCGCGACCGCGTCCGACCCGGCGCCGATGCAGTTCCTGGCGCCGTATACCGGCTGCACCATGGGCGAATATTTCCGTGACAACGGCCGTCATGCGGTCATTTTCTACGATGATCTGTCCAAGCAGGCTGTTGCCTATCGCCAGATGTCGCTGCTGCTGCGCCGCCCGCCGGGCCGTGAAGCCTATCCGGGTGACGTGTTCTACCTGCACTCCCGCCTGCTGGAACGCGCGGCGAAGATGAACGACGAGCTGGGCGCTGGTTCGCTCACCGCTCTACCGGTCATCGAGACGCAGGCCGGCGACGTGTCCGCCTACATCCCGACCAACGTGATTTCGATCACCGACGGCCAGATCTTCCTTGAGACCGAACTGTTCTTCAAGGGCATCCGCCCGGCCGTGAACGTGGGTCTGTCCGTGTCCCGCGTCGGTTCCGCCGCGCAGGTCAAGGCGATGAAGCAGGTTGCCGGCCGCATCAAGCTGGAACTCGCGCAGTATCGTGAAATGGCCGCCTTCGCGCAGTTCGCCTCCGACCTCGACGCCTCGACCCAGCAGCTGCTGGCGCGTGGCTCGCGTCTGACCGAGCTGCTGAAGCAGCCGCAGTTCAAGCCGCTGCCGATCGAAGAGATGGTGGTGGCGATTTTCGCGGGTGTGCGCGGCTATCTCGACAAATTCGGCATCAACCGGATCGGCGCCTTTGAGGCGCAGTTGATCGCTGACATGAAAGCCCGCGAACCGGGCATCATGGACGCGATTCGCAGCGATCTCGAGATCAAGCCGGATACCGAGAAGAAGCTGATCGCGTTCCTGGACTCGTTCTCCAAGTCCTTCACCTAAGGGTAGCGACCCGCCATGCCCAGTTTGAAGGCACTGCGCACACGCATCGCGAGCGTGAAGTCGACGCAGAAGATCACCTCCGCCATGAAGATGGTGGCGGCATCCAAGCTGCGTCGCGCGCAGCAACAGGCGGAAGCGGCACGCCCATACGCCGAACGGATGGATCGCATGGTCAGCGCTCTGTCCGCGTCGGTGGCGGGCTCGCCCACCGCGCCACAGCTTCTGATCGGGACCGGTCGGGACAAGGTGCATCTGCTGATCGCGGTGACGGCGGATCGTGGTCTGGCCGGTGCGTTCAACACCAATATCGGACGTGCGACCCGTCTTCTGGCACGACAGCTCGAAGCCGAAGGCAAGACCGTCAAGATCCTGACCGTTGGCCGCAAGGGGCGTGACTATCTGCGCCGTGAACTGGCATCCCGCCTGATCGATGGCGTGACCTTCGCGGGTAAGCGCCGGATCGACTTCAACGACGCCGAAGGCATCAGCACCACCATCACCACGATGCTGGCTGCCGGTGAGATCGATGTCGCGACCTTGGTCTACAACAAGTTCAAGTCGGTGATCGCGCAGGAAGTGACGCAGCAGCAGATCATTCCGGCGCCGCCACCTGAAGGCCAGACGGCCGAAGCCAGCAGCGCCGGCTATGACTATGAGCCGGATGAGGAAACCATCCTCGCGCAGTTGCTGCCGCAGGCGCTGGCGATCCAGGTCTACCGCGCGTTGCTGGAAAGTGCCGCCGGGGAGCATGGGGCGCGGATGACCGCGATGGACAACGCCACGCGCAATGCCGGCGACATGATCAAGCGGTTGACGCAGAACTACAATCGGGCCCGCCAGGCCAACATCACCAAAGAACTTATCGAGATCATCTCCGGCGCCGAAGCCGTCTGATCCCGTAACGCGCAGAGGAATAACATCATGGCCAGTAACATCGTCGGACGCGTGACCCAGGTGCTGGGCGCCGTTGTGGACGTGCAGTTCGATGGCGAGTTGCCGTTCATTCAGAACGCGCTGCATTCCAAGATCGAAGACCGCCTCCTGGTTCTGGAAGTGGCGCAGCAGCTCGGTGAACGCACTGTCCGCTGCATCGCCATGGACAGCACCGACGGTATGGTGCGCGGTCAGGAAGTCGTCGACACCGGGGCGCCGATCACGGTGCCGGTCGGTCCGGGGACTCTGGGCCGCATTATGAACGTCGTCGGCGACCCGATCGACGAAAAGGGCCCGGTCGTTCACACCAAGCGCTACCCGATCCATCGCGACGCCCCGTCCTTTGACGAGCAGGCCACCTCGGCCGAAATTCTCGTCACCGGCATCAAGGTCGTCGATCTGCTCTGCCCCTACCTCAAGGGGGGTAAGATCGGCCTGTTCGGCGGCGCCGGCGTGGGCAAGACGGTGCTCATTCAGGAACTGATCAACAACATCGCCAAGGCGCACGGTGGCGTGTCGGTGTTCGCCGGCGTGGGTGAGCGCACCCGTGAGGGCAACGATCTGTACCACGAAATGATCGATGCCGGCGTTATCAAGATGGACGAGAACCACAATCTTCTCGAAGGTTCGAAAGTGGCCCTGATGTATGGCCAGATGAACGAGCCGCCGGGCGCCCGCGCGCGCGTCGGTCTGTCGGGCCTGTCGATGGCGGAATACTTCCGCGACGAAGAAGGCCAGGACGTGCTGTTCTTCGTGGACAACATCTTCCGCTTCACCCAGGCTGGCGCCGAAGTGTCCGCGTTGCTCGGCCGTATCCCCTCCGCCGTGGGTTATCAGCCGACGCTGTCCACCGATATGGGCGCGCTGCAGGAACGCATCACCTCCACCAACAAGGGCTCCATCACCTCGGTGCAGGCGATTTACGTGCCGGCCGACGACTTGACCGACCCCGCGCCGGCAACCTCATTCGCCCACTTGGACGCCACCACCGTGCTGAACCGCCAGATCGCGGAGCTGGGCATCTACCCGGCCGTGGATCCGCTGGACTCCACGTCGCGCTCGCTCGATCCGCGGATCGTCGGTGAAGACCATTATCAGGTCGCCCGCCGCACGCAGGAAATTCTGCAGACCTACAAGTCGCTGCAGGACATCATCGCCATTCTCGGCATGGACGAACTGTCGGAAGAAGACAAACTGGTCGTCGCCCGCGCGCGTAAAATCCAGCGCTTCCTGTCGCAGCCCTTCCACGTGGCGGAAATCTTCACCGGCTTCCCGGGCAAGCTCGTGCCGGTCGCCGATACCGTTCGCAGCTTCAAGGCAATCTGCAACGGCGAATACGACCATCTGCCGGAAGCCGCCTTCTACATGGTCGGCACCATCGAGGAGGCCGTCGCCAAGGCCGAGACGATGAAGGCCAACGCGTAATCAGGGGTTGAACATGGCTGTCTCGCTGGAAATCGTCAGCCCGGAAAAGCTGCTGCTGTCCCGATCCGTGGACATGGTGGTCATCCCGGCGGCGGAGGGCGACATGGGCGTGCTGAAAGGCCACTCGCCCATGATCGTGACGCTGCGCGGCGGCACTATCGCGCTGTACGAGGGTGACCGGATCACGGACAAGTTGTTCGTCTCCGGCGGCTTCGCGGAAGTCACCACCGAGCGATGCACGGTGCTGGCAACAGAAGTGCTGCCGGTAGCCGAAGTCTCTCGTGCAGCCGCTGACAAGCGTCTGTCTGATGCCGAGGCCGCCTATACGATAGCGGCCAAGCAAGGAACAGCCGCGGAAGATGCCGCGCTCGTGTCGCTGCAATCGGCTCGGGCGATGGTTGAGGCCGCAAGCGCGGCCTAAAGGCCGCGCGTCTGTCGGTAATATGCGCGAAAAGGGCGGCCGGCGCGGCCGCCCGAACGCTCAAGCATTAAATTAAGCGCTCAACCCATTGGGGTTCATTCTCCGTGCACGCCGATCGAGTGCGGCGTTCTGCGTTATTTATTTTAATTTGGCATGGAAATTCGACGCCAATATGCTATACACCGTCTGGTTATCGTAACAGAGGCCTTTGAGGTGTCTTTTCTTTCTGCGATTTGGCGTTCCATTATACACAGAAGCGTTCATTGCCTCCTCATGCATCGGCCACTCTGGCTTCTGGTCAGTCTGACATTCGCGATCGGTATCGCCCAAGCCGCCAGCTTTCTGCCCTGGAACTTTGTTAACGGCGCTGGGGAGGTCTGGAATTTCCCCGGCGGGATCATAGAAAACGGTGCCAATGATATGGCCGATGGCATTGTCGGCTATTACTATCAGCTACAGTCGCCGTGGACCCTTCGTTTCCTGTATGCGCCCAATCTGGCGGCGCCTGGGGGAACCAATACCTTTTGGCTCGATCCCATACCATGGCTGTGTTTCGTCGCTAAAATCGTCCACGGTGTGACAGGCAGCCTGTGGAATCCGCAGGGCGCGTACATGGCGTCGACGTTGGTGCTGCCTGGCGTTGCGATGGTCATTCTGGTGGCGCAACTCGGACAACGTAATCTCATTGCCGCGATCGCCGGGACCTTGATCGCGGATTCCACACCTTTTCTGTTGCACCGTTGGGGGCATAGTGCCCTGCAAAGTCAATTTTTGATTATCCTGGCATTGGCGCTTTATGTGCGATCCAGGCGCCGTCCCGCGGATTGCCCGACAGCGGCGATGTGGATTGCTCTGTTGTCTATAGCGCTGATGACAAACGTTTATTTGTTCGTCATGGTCGGCGGGGTTTGGGCAGCAGCCTGGATTGACCAAATGCGTCATGGCACCGGACGCACATTTGCCCTGCTGGAAGCCGCCGCGGCGATCGGCACTGCGATCTTGCTCAGCATCCCACTCGGCGTCCTCGATGATGGGGTTGGCGGTGCGGGCAGTTGGGGCTACGGGGTGTGGTCGATGAATCTCGCCTCCCCGTTTATCCCTCAGCTGAGTGGCGTCGTCCCTTGGCTCCAGGAGTATCGGCTCGGATTCCCCCAGCAATATGAGGGATTCGCATGGTCTGGATTTGGGGCTGTCACGCTGGTCCTGGCGGGGCATCGCGTCTGGTTTGATTGGATGCGGCGCCGCGCCATGGCACATTGGCCGCTCATTGGTATTTTCCTGTTCTTTTTTCTCTTTGCTGCATCGAATCGGCTGACGCTCGGTTCGCATGAATTGTTCGACATACCTTTGTCTGATTATTGGCGAGTCCATGTTTTTGGAATTTTTCGGTCATCAGGGCGGTTCTTCTGGCCTATTGGTTATGCCGCGATGGCGGCGAGCATTGTATTGGTTTTGACCCGCATGCGGCCCAACCGCGCGATCTGCCTGTTGTTGATAGCCAGTGCCTTGCAGGTGGTGGACAGCGGGCCTCTGCGCAGCGCCATCCATCAAAGCGCCGCCGCGCCCCGGCCGCCGTCAGTGGATCGTTCGGCTGTCGGTGCCGTGGTCGCGAAGGCCAGTGCGATTGAGATCTATCCCAGCTTCGGCTGTTCCAGGTCTCGCGCTCCGGGCCAGCCAGAGCGGTCGGTGACGGAGGCGATCACGCTGGAGCAGTCCAATCTGGAAATCCAGATGTTGGCGGCGCGCCGAAATCTCCCGATCAATTCGGTCTATCATGCGCGGGCGGTGTTTGATTGCCCAGCCGAACGCGCCAAACAGGCACTGCCATTGCGGCCCGGGACGGCGTATTTCTATCTTGAGCCGTTCATGCCTGGGCCCGACCAACTCCTGGGACGGGACCCGGCGACCATCTGCGCACAGCTGCGGGGCGCTCATTATTGCCTGCCGGCGTCGTAGGGGGCCAGGGGCGCGCCCTGAACGATCCGCATTTGTGTCGCGTCACATTCTGACTATGGTCGTCGTATGCCTGATTTCCTCGCCGCCCCCGCAATGCTTCCGCCTGGTCAGCGTGTTTACGCCATCGGGGACATTCACGGTTGCCTGGAAACTCTGGCCATCCTTCATGCCAGAATCGCGGAGGATCTTGCCGAACGGCCGGTGGAGCGCTCTGTGCTCGTCCATCTGGGGGATTACGTCGATCGGGGTCCAGACTCCGCGCAGGTCATTCAGGCTCTCCTGACTGGCCCCGCGATTCCCGGGATCGAGGTGATCAATCTCATGGGAAACCATGAGGATATGATGATGACCGCCATGACCAGCGGCAAGCTGGAGGATGCGACCCACTGGCTGCGCAATGGCGGCGCTGAGACCTTGCTGAGCTGGGGGATACCCCGTGCGGTCCCGCATCCTGAATGGGCAGCCCGCATTCCCTCCGCGGAGCTGGCCTTTATCCGGACCCTCGGCCTGACGCATCGGGTTGGGCCGTATTTTTTCGTTCACGCCGGGATCCGCCCCGGTACCGCGGTGAGCGCCCAGACCAAAGAGGACCTTCTTTGGATCCGGGAGCCCTTTCTTTCGTCCAAAAAGGACCACGGTGCCGTGGTCGTACATGGGCATACTCCGGCTCGTGAGCCGGCGGTCCGGCCCAACCGTATCGGTATCGACACCGGCGCGGTCATGGGCGGCAAGCTGACCGCTGTGATGCTGGAAGCAGATCATCTTGCCTTCTTCCAGGTGTGATAGCGGTCTTCCTTGCAACCGAATGACCGACACGTTACGCCACCTCCGATGACCCATTTGCCGCCCGAGAACCCGTCGCCCGATTTTGCCGCCGCCGTGCGCGCGCTGGCCCATACCAATATTCTGGTTGTCGGCGACGTCATGCTGGACCGCTATACCTACGGCACTGTTCATCGGATCAGTGTCGAAGCGCCGGTCCCTATTCTGACGATCGAGCGGGAAGTGGCGCAGCCCGGTGGTGCCGGGAATGTCGTGCGAAACCTCACCGCCCTGGGTGCGGCGGTCGCATTGATTTCGGTCGTCGGCGACGATTGGGCGGGGTCCGATCTCACGGGTTTGGTGGGGGGGCAGCCCGGCGTGGAGCCCTGGCTGCTGGTCCAGGGGGGGCGAACGACGACTCTCAAAACGCGCTTGATCGCGTCCGGCCAGCAACTGCTGCGAGCGGACCGGGAGCAGACCGACCCCATCCATCCCAAGTTGGCCGAGCGTCTGATCCGTATCGCCGGGGACGCGATGGCCGCGACCTCGGTCACCGTGCTGTCCGATTACGGCAAAGGCGTGCTTGCCGGCCTGGTCCCGGCGGCGCTGGTCGCCGATGCGAAGCGGATGGGGCGGAAGGTGATCGTCGATCCGCGTGGGGCGGATTTCGCGCGCTATGCCGGGGCTGATGTGGTCATGCCCAACCGGCCGGAACTCAGCGCCGCCACGGGCATGCCCGTGCGGGATGAAGCGTCCATCGTGGCCGCGGCCATGGCGTTGCGGGCCGAACATGGGTTCGGCGCGGTGGTCGTGACCCGTGGCAATGACGGCATGACGCTGGTCGATGCGGAAGGCACCCAGCATTTTCCGGCTGAGGCGGCCGATGTGCATGATACCTCCGGGGCCGGCGACACCGCGTTGGCCGTGCTGGCGGCCGGCGTCGCGGCCCGTTTGCCGTTGCGGGTGGCCGTGCGGCTGGCCAATCTCGCGGCCGGCCTGTCCGTGGGCAAGGTGGGAAATGCGGTGGTGCGGGAGGCCGACATGCTCGCGGCCCTGTCGCCGCGCGCCAGCATCCTGCGCAAGATCGTCAGCCGCCATGAAGCCGCCGAACAGGCCGAACGCTGGCGCCATCGCGGGTGGCGCATCGGCTTCACCGACGGCAATTTCGACCCGCTCGAACCAGCGGATATCCATGTGCTGGAGCAAGCGCGTGGTCTGACCGATCGCGTGGTCGTCGGACTGCGAAAGCAGGTCGGAGCCGCCCAGCCGGAACAGTCGGAGGCCGCGCGTGCCGCCACTGTCGCCAGCCTGGCCTGCGTCGATCTGGTCTGCGTTTTCGACGAAGACACGCCCGAGCCGCTGATCGGTGCCCTGCGCCCGGATGTGCTGGTCAAACCCACAGGTGTGCCGGCTGATCAGGTGCCGGGCGCGGATATGGTCCGTGGCTGGGGTGGCAGCGTGAAGCTGATCAAGCCCGCCTGAGCCTCTGGTCCCCATCGGCGCGATGGGGCAGACTCAAAGCCCTACAATTTCTGCCACCCAACGCCTGAAGGAGAGCCATCATGGCCAAGGTCATCATCAGTTGCGCCGTCACCGGTGCGATCCACACGCCCAGCATGTCGCCCTATCTGCCGATCACGCCGGAGGAGATCGCGCAGTCGTCGATCGAAGCGGCGGAGGCCGGGGCGGCCATCATCCATCTGCATGCCCGCAATCCGATCGACGGTTCACCCACGCCCGATCCGGCGGTGTTTCAGCAGTTCCTGCCACGGATCAAGCAGAACACCGACGCGGTGATCAACATCACCACCGGCGGTGGCCTGACGATGACGTTGGATGAGCGCCTGGCCGCGCCGCTGATGGCGAAGCCGGAAATGTGCAGCCTCAATATGGGCAGCATGAACTTCAACATCTCCCGCGCTGGCGACCGGATCACGGAATGGAAGTTCCCGTGGGAGAAGCCGTACCTCGACAACACCTCGAACTTCATCTTCCGCAACACCTTCGATGATATCGAGGGCATCGTGCAGCGCCTGGGCAAGGACCACGGCACGCGGTTTGAGTTCGAGTGCTACGATATCGGCCACCTCTACAATCTGGCCTATATGCTGGATCGCAAGGTCGTCGAAGGCCCGCTGTTCGTGCAGTCGATCTTCGGCATCACCGGCGGTATCGGCGCCGAACCCCGCAACCTGCTGTTCGCCAAGGAAACCGCCGATCGGCTGTTTGGCGACCAGTATGTGTGGTCGGTGCTGGCGGCCGGGCGCCACCAGATGGCCTTCACCACCATGGCCGGCATCAATGGCGGCAACGTGCGCGTGGGCCTGGAAGACAGCCTCTATATCGGCAAAGGTCAGCTCGCGAAGACCAATGCCGAGCAGGTGGCGAAGATCCGCCGCATCCTCGAAGACCTCAGCCTGGAAATCGCGACCCCGGCCGAGGCGCGGGCGATGCTGAAGCTCAAGGGCGGGGATTTGGTTGGGTTCTGAGGAACCGCGGATCCTTTCGCTGAAAAAGCCACGTCATCCCCGTGACAAGCCCGGGGATGACGTGCGGAAGCGCGGTTGTTCCCCAAGGAGACCCCCATGTCCGCATCCCCCTTGCTGGGTAAAATTGCCCTCGTAACCGGCGCTGGTCGCGGGCTGGGCCGGGCCTTCGCCGAAACCCTCGCCGGGCTCGGCTGCGACCTTGCCATCCACGGCATGCGGGAGAACGGACCGGCGGAATATGGGGAGGGCACGACCCTCACCGACACCGCCGCCCGGATCGCCGCCCAATATGGCGTGCGCGCCATCCCGGTGCGGGGTGATCTGACCCGCACGGATCATGTGGAGCGGGTGGTCGCCACGGCCGAAACCCTCGGCCCGCTGCATGTGCTGGTGCATAACGCGGGGGGCGATATCGCCGCGGCCGGCGGCAAGCCGGACCCGAACGATGCCGTCATGGTCAAGGAAGCGGACGTCCGCGCGGTGCTGGAGCGTAATCTCCTCAGCACCATCTTCGTCTGCCAGGCCGTGGCACGCGGCATGATGGAGCGCAAAGCCGGCCGCATCATCACCATCAGCTCCATCGCCGCATACGGTGGGCGGACCAATGGCGCGATCTACGCGACGTCAAAAGCCGGGGCGATCCATTACACGCGCTGCCTCGCCGCGCAGCTGCGGCCTTACAACGTCACCGCCAACAGCATCGCCCCCGGCGATACCCGCACCGGGCGGTTCATGAACACCCGCGCCGTCGATCCCAACCGGCTGGCGGAGGACGGCACGCTCGACCGCATCGCTTTGGTCGATGAGGTCGCCCGCGCGGTTGCGCTGTTCGCGGGGCCGATGGGCGATTTCGTGACCGGCCAGGTCCTGCGCGTGGATGGCGGGACGCAGCTGATGCCGGCATGACCATGGCAGGGCCTGGCCTACCGCGTTTACACATCGCGGGAACGATTTTCGTCTGTTGTCCTCTATATCGTCATGGCCCGGACAAGCCCTACCGGATTCACAGATCGTGGGAACGAATTTGGTCTGTCGTGCTCAATATCGTCATGGCCCGGCGCGTTGTTTAGACTGGACACGTTCCTGACAGGTGTTCGGAGACCTTCCTGACACATTTTAGGGTCTCGGTGTGAAGGAGCACCGCGATGCCTTGGAAGTCGGGAACGGTCATGGACAGCCG
>CAIXEA010000017.1 GCA_903918315.1 uncultured Acetobacteraceae bacterium
GAGGGAACGCAAAGCCGAACGAGTTGATTGGCATCGCCGTGGCTGTCGGTGCTTGCTCGTAATGCCCCTAAAAACTGAAATAAGGCTGATCCCCATTGGAAAGCGGGATGGTCGCTTGGAAAGGCCTGGTCGCTGGTCGACAATAAAAAATCGAAAGAGTCGACAATGCGTAACCCGGTATAAGCCAATAGGTGCCGTAGGACGCTATCGCTGAACAAAAAATGATGGGTATGGTCGAGAATGCCGGCTTCGGTGTAATCCCACATGCCGAACATTAAGCGGAACGCAATGTCGCGATGCGCGGTGTTCGGGATGCTGATGACGATGACGGCACCATGCTCCTCGGCGATTTGACGCAAGGCGCGGATCGCACCGATAGGGTCGTTAATGTGCTCCAGCGTATCGATGATGGTTATCGAGGCAACAGGCCGTCCGGCGATGGCCGCGTTTAGGGCACGATACGTCGCTTCATGGTCGGACAACGCGACTCGGTGCGTCTCGAAACCGCGGCTGGCGAGCGAAGCCAGCCCCAACTCGTCCACATCGCATCCGATATAGGTTCGTTCCAAGGCTTCCACGAGCGGTTCGGCGATGCGGCCGAACCCGCATCCCACATCGAGGTGCAGCGCGTGGTCCAAGCGTTGGGGCTGGCGCTTCAAGAGTGCCAGAGCATTGCCGTAAACGCTGGTATGCGAGAAGGCGTTATCGTATGCGTAATCTCGTTGATTTACCGTCATAGCACGAATCGGTGTTTAGCGTAGACCGACTTTTCCCATATGCCCGGCCCATCCGGGCATCTTGGGTGAATGATAACCACGGTTCCCGGCGGCGAGCAATACCAGCGGGCCAGTGATCATGCTGTTCGCGACGCAACCGGCGATGTGATCGCCGTTTCGACGCGAATCTCGCGCTCTTGGCCGACATCAGGACACACCTCTCCTGTCGGTGGCCCGCCTGGCCGGTCAGTGTATCATCCCTCAACATCGTGGCAGCGGCGACGGACGCAACGCCGCGATGGCGTCGAGTATCTGCTGGAACAGGCCGCGCGAGACCATGACCTCGGCCATCTGGAACGTGATCGAGCGCCCGTGCCGGACAATCTTCGCACCAATCTTGACCAACCGGTCGCGCAATGTCGTCATCGACCAATGGCTGACCGCCTCCGGCAAGGTCAGGGTGCGCAGGAAGTTGGCGAGGTTGTAGGCCAGGGCGTGCAGTTGCAGACGCACCGCGTTCGCGGCGAAGCGGCGGCAGGACAGCCGGGTCCAGATGATTGCGTTCTTGCCTTCTTTGATGTGCTGCTCGGCGGTGCCTCGCTGATTGTAGAACAGCGTCACCCGTTCCGCTGGTCGGCTCATGTTGGTCACAATGAACCCGACGCGCGGATACAACTCGCCAGGATGCCATTCAACCTTCGCCACCACCCGGCGGGGCTTGCTCCATGACGCGGCCTGATACCTGAAGCTGGCGTAGTAGCGTCGCACATCACGCGGCGGGCGTCCCACGGGGCGCTTCAGCAGCCAGCCGATCCGCTCCTGAAGGACGGCGTTGGCGGGCAGCCGGATCGTATATTTGTATCCCTCGGCTTCCAGGAACTCATAGATACCTGGATTGGCGTAGGCGGCATCCCCCCGGAAATACCGGCGCGGCATCCCGTTGCGGTAACGCGCCACCACGGGTTCCAGCACGTCGCGCCAGTCGGCGGCGCTGTGGGCGTTGCCGGAGCGAAGGCTGCACCGTTCCAGATCGCCGAACTGGTTGAACACGAACAGCGGGTGGTAGCAGGTGCAACCGAAGTGCCCGTTGTAGGCGCTGCCTTCCTGGGCGCCGTGCGTCTCGCTGAC
>CAIXEA010000018.1 GCA_903918315.1 uncultured Acetobacteraceae bacterium
CCATGGCCCGGCACAAAGCACGAACGAAGCGGACAGATCATGAGCTACATAAACCGGACAGATTGATTAGCTAGCGACATGGTGCGCCCATCCCCGCCCGCACATTGCCTCCATCCGCCACCCTGGCTAGCGTGGCCGGCAATCAAACGGGGGAAATCGGGCCGCATGGCGCTCACACTCAGCCGACCGGGCATTCTGTCCCCGTTTCAGGTCCGCGCCTTCCGCTTCCAGTTCCCCGCTGACCTCTTCACCTCCTGGGGGACGGAGATGGAGGTCATCGTCCTCGGCTGGTTCATCCTGGTGAAGACCGAGTCGGTGCTGCTGCTGACACTTTATGGCGCCTTGCAGTATCTCGGCACGCTGATCGCCCCCGGCATGGGCATGGCCTGCGATCGCCTGGGTTGCCGGACGGTGCTGACCGCGATGCGCGCCGCCTATGCGCTGGCCGGGCTGGCGCTGATGATCCTGGCCTTCGCGGGGGCGCTGCACCCGCTCTATGTGTTCCTGCTGGCGGCCTTTTCCGGGCTGATCCGCGCCTCCGACACCGGGGTGCGCAATGCGTTGTCGGCCGCGATCCTGCCGCCTCCGCAACTGATGGCCGGCATTGGCCTGTCGCGCATCACCTCCGATTCCGCGCGGATCGCCGGGGCCCTCGCGGGGGCGGCGGTCTATGCCGCCATCGGCATGGCGCCGGCCTGCGCGGTCTTCGCCGGCTTCTATGGGGTGGGCGCCGTGCTCACCTATCAGGTCGGCCCCACCGCGATCCAAGCCCCCCTCACCCAGCCCGTCTCGTCCGACCGGGCCTCCGCCTGGTCGCAAATGGCGGAGGGGATGATCCATGTCTGGAACACCCCACCGCTGCGGGCCGCCATCTGGCTGGCCTTCCTGGTGAACCTGACGGCCTGGCCCTGGACGTTGGGCCTGCTGCCCTATGTCGCGCGCACGGTGCTGCACGCGGGGCAGGCCGGGCTGGGCGCGCTGGCGGCCAGCTTCTCCACCGGGGCGCTGCTCGGCTCCCTCACCGTCAGCCTGATCGGGCCGCGCATCCAGCCCGCCCGCGCGATGCTGGTCTGCGCCGTGGTCTGGCACGCGCTGCTGCTGGTGTTCGCCCATATGCCCAGCCTGGCCGCCGCCTGCGCCGCGCTGGTGCTGGCCGGGCTGGCGCAAAGCCTGAGCATGGTGCCCATGGCGGTGATGCTGCTGCACATCGCCGGGCCGCGCTTTCGCGGCCGGGTCATGGGGGTCCGCATGCTGGCCATCTACGGCCTGCCGGTGGGCCTGCTACTGAGCGGTGTGCTGATCCCGGCGCTGGGCTTCAGCCAGACCGCCATCGTCTATTGCTCCATCGGCATGGTCACCACCCTCGCCATCGGCTGGCACTGGCGGGGGCATCTGTGGCCACTCAACCAACCCGCCAATGCGGGGTAAGCTCGCCCATCCCTCGTGCATCCATCAGGAGCCCCTCGCATGCGCACCATCGACGTCCAGGTTCACGCCTACGAACATAATCACCCCGGCCGCCCCTGGGTCGCCAAACTGCACGGACCCGACTCCGCGAATGGGGAGGAGATGACCGCCGCCATGGACGCCGTCGGCGTCGATGCCGCCGTCATCGTGTCCACCTTCAACCTCTACCGGTTCGACCCCAGCTTCGCCCTGTCGGTCTATGCCAAATACCCCGACCGGTTCCGGGTGGTGAAGCCGATCGATGTGACCGACCCGGCGATGGATGATGTGGTGGCGGAGTGGAAGAAGACCCCCGGCGCCTGCGGCGTACGCATCATGCTGCGCGACGAACTGGCGAGCGACCCCACCGACCCCCGCGTGAACGCCGGCTTCGCCGCCGCGGGCAAGCACGACCTGCCGGTCAATTTCCTCTGCTGGGGTCGGCTTGACCACGGAACGGAGCTGGTGCGCCGCAACCCCGATACGGTGATCGTGATCGACCATCTGGGCCTGCTGCAACCCAACCACCCGCCGGCGCTGGACAACCCCTGGGGCGATCTGCCCAAGCTGCTGGCTTTGGCGCAATACCCCAATGTCCGCGTCAAGATCAGCGGCGCCTGCACCCTGTCGAAAGAGGCCTTCCCCTATAACGACATCTGGGAGCCGGTGATGCGCATCATCGACGCCTTCGGCCTGGACCGCTGCATGTGGGGCACCGACTGGACCCGCACCATCGGCATGCTGAGCTACGAACAAGCCACCGCCCCGTTCCGCGACAGCACCCGCTTCTCCCCCGCAGACAAGGCCAAACTGATGGGCGGCACCGTGGCGAACGTTTACAAATGGGACCAGACCCGATGAGCAACCCGGCCTTCCGTTTCGACCATGTCCACATCATCAGCGAAACGCCCCACCAGTCGGCGGCGTGGTATGTGGAGATGTTCGGCGCCACCATCACCGCCGACACCATCGCCCGCGGCGCGCCGCAGATCTTCGTGGAACTCGGCGGGGTCAACATCCTTATTCGCGGCAAACGCCCGGGGGAGGATCCCGCACCCGGGCGCCCGATCCAGCCCTATGCCGATTTCTCCAGCCATAATGGCTGGGGGACGGATCATTTCGGCTTCCTGTATCAGGGCGACCTGACCGCGCTCTGCGCGACGCTGGCGTCCAAGGGTGTGACCTTCCCGGTGGCGCTGAAGCAAGGCGTGGGCGGCAGCCTGCTGTGCTACGTCGCCGCCCCGGACGGGGTGAGCATCGAATTGATGCAGTGCTGAACGCCGCTTAGAGCGCGGGATTCAGACCTTCGCTGATTCCACCGACGGTCACCGCGCTTAAACCAGCCGGGCGCGCAGCCAATCGGCCAACGCGTCCGGCAGCGGGGTTGGCCGCCCGGCCGCGTCCAGGCAGACGCTGCGGGTGGACGCGACCGCCGCGCTCCCTTGTTCATCAAACACCCCATAGCCCAACGTGAACGACGTCCGCCCCACCGCCATCGGCTGTGTCTCGACCCGCGCGATGCCGGGATACAGCAACGCGCGGCGATACTGGATCGACAGCGCGCCCACCGCCCAGCCAAGGGTTTCCGGCAGTGCGAGTTCGGTATTGAGGAAGCGGCGCAGGGCCAGCCGGGCTTCCTCCAGATAGCCGAGATACCGGGCGTGGTTCACATGCCGGTTGGGGTCCAGATCGTCATACCGGATCGGGCAGGCGACGATGAAACGGGCCGGGTTGGCGGTGCGGAAGGCATCGAGCGGATCGGGTGCGGTCATAATTCGTTTATACGCAAGCCCACCGCCTCCGCCACCCGGATCCCATCCACCCCCGCCGACAGGATGCCGCCCGCGTAGCCCGCGCCCTCCCCGGCCGGAAACAGCCCGGCGGTGTTCAGACTCTCAAACCCCCGCCCGCGGGTGATCCGCAGCGGGGCGGAGGTCCGCGTTTCCACACCCGTCAACACCGCATCATCCATCGCGAAGCCCGGGATCTGCCGGGCGAACACCGGCAAAGCCTCCCGGATCGCCGCGATGGCATAGTCCGGCAGGCTATGGGACAGATCCGTCGGCCGCACCCCCGGCTTGTAGGACGGCACCACCGGGCCGAACGACGATGACGCCCGCCCGGCCAGGAAATCGCCCACCCTCTGCCCCGGTGCGGCATAGGTGCCGCCACCGAGTTCAAACGCCTTACGCTCCCACGCCCGCTGGAACGCGATCCCCGCCAGCACGTCGCCCGGATAATCCTCCGGCCCGATGCCGACGACGATGCCGGCATTGGCGTTGAACTCCGCCCGCGAATACTGGCTCATGCCGTTGGTCGCGACGCAGCCCGCTTCCGAGGTCGCGGCGACCACCCGCCCGCCCGGGCACATGCAGAAGCTGTAGACCGACCGCCCGTTCGAGGCGTGATGCACCAGCTTGTAGTCCGCCGCGCCCAGCACCGGGTGGCCCGCGAAGCCGCCAAAGCGCGCCTGGTCGATCACCGCCTGCGGATGCTCGATCCGGAACCCGACCGAGAACGGCTTGGGGTCCAGATGCACCCCGGCCTCGGCCAGCATCCCGAACGTGTCCCGGGCGCTATGCCCGATCGCCAGCACCACCGCCGGGGTTTCGATCCGCTCCCCATCCGCCAGGATCACCCCCCGCAGCACCCGGTCTGCGTCGATGTCCAGGCCCTCCACCCTTGTGCCAAAGCGGTATTCGCCGCCCAGGGCCTCGATCCTGGCGCGAATGCCCTCCACCACCGTCACCAGCCGGAAGGTGCCGATATGCGGCTTGCTCACATACAGGATCTCCTCCGGCGCGCCGGCCGCCACGAAGTCCGTCAGGACCTTGCGGCCCAGATGGCGCTTGTCCTGGATGCCGCTATAGAGCTTGCCGTCGGAAAAGGTGCCCGCGCCCCCTTCGCCAAACTGCACATTGCTTTCCGGGGCGAACACGCCGCGCCGCCACAGGCCCCAGGTATCCTTGGTGCGCTGGCGCACGATGGTGCCGCGTTCCAGCACCAAAGGCCGGAATCCCATCTCGGCCAGCGTCAGCGCCGCCATCAGCCCGCAAGGCCCGGCGCCAATCACCACCGGGCGCGCGGTCGTCCCCGGCCGGGCATGCGTGATCGGCCGGTAGGCCGTGTCGGGCGTGGCGCTGGCGCCAGGCACCCGGGTGAGCACCCCCGCTTCATCCGCCACCGCCACATCCAGCGTATAGACCAGATGAATGTCCGACTTCCGCCGCGCGTCGTAGCCCCGCCGCGCCACCACGCAGTCCAGGATCGCCTCGACCGGGAGCCCCAGCCGCGCCGCCGCCGCTGGCCGCAGCGCATCGGGTTCATGGTCCAACGGCAGCTTCACTTCGGTCAGGCGGATCATGAGGCGGGCGGCTTCCTGGCGAACGCGGTGGGGGAGACAAGAGGACGGAGACAAGGTAGGGGCCTTGCATCATAAGCGCCCCGCTACCGCAACCGCGCACGAGAATCTTCCCGCACGATGCATGACTGGACGTCACTTCTCACCACCCCCCGCTTCCGGGCGCTCTGGCTGGCGCTGGTGTGTAACAACCTCGGCAGTTGGTGCGTCATGGCGGCGCTGCCGATCATGGTGGCGGAGCGGTTTGGCGCCGGTGGGGAACTGGTGCTGAGCCTCGGGCTGCGCATTCTGCCCAAGATCCTGCTGGCGCCGATCTCCGGCGGTTTTCAGCGGCGCTATGGGGCCACGCGGGTCGCCGGTCTGGCTCTGGCGCTGGAGGGCGTGCTGACCGCGATCCTGCCCTGGTGCCAGGACTTCGCGCTGCTGCAGGTCGCCATCGCGGCCATCGGCACGCTGGATGTCTTCGTGACCCCGTCGCTGCTCTCCCTGCGCGGCCCGGCCACCCCCAAAGGCCTTGAAATGGCGGCCAATACGCTCTGCTCCGTCGCTGACCGGTTCGCCAAGATCGTCGGCCCCATGATCGGCGGCTTCGCGGTGCTGGCCGGATTCGCGCCGGCATTCGCGGGGTTTGGCGTGGCGATTCTCGCCGCCGCGGCCGCGGTGGCACGGCTTCCCACGGTCCCGCGCGACCCGACGGCACCGGCATCGGGCCGATTCGCCTTCGGCGTGATGCCGCGGGAGTTCCTCGCCATGCTGCGCGCCGATCCCGTGCTGCGCGGCCTGTTGATCGCCGCGGTGGCCTATATGGTGATGCTGGGCGGGCTGCGGCCCTTTCTGTTCTGGGCGAACCGGGACTGGTTCGGCGCCAGCGATACCGCCTGGACCAGCCTTCTCGCGGCGCAGGGGTTTGGTGCCCTCATCGGCGCCCTGGTCTCGGGCGCGCTGGGGCGGACGCTGCTGCGCCACATGTCGGCCTATACGCTGACCCTGGTGACCGGAATCCTGGAGGGCGTGCTGCATCTCTGCCTGCTGCTGACCACCTCGAGCAGCCAGGCGGTGGTGGTGCTGGCCCTGGCCAGCATCCCCGAGATCCTGTCCACCGCGACCTGGTTCACCGCCATGCAGGGGCGGGTCACGCCGCAGCAGCAAGGGGTGTTCTTCAGCTTCGCCGCCCCGCTTTGGGATTGCGCCTATGCGGTGGGCCTGATGTCGGCGGGCTTGCGGGCCAATGGCACACTGAGCCTGAGTCTGTACTGGGCTTTGATTTCGACGGTCTCCACCGCGCCGCTGCTGCCGCTATTGCTGCGCCGCACGGACCAGCGCGCCCCCGCTGAGGGGACCCCGGGCTGATCACCTTGCCCGCAAGGCGGCGAAGCGCCACGATGGGGGCATGAAAATCGCCACCTGGAACGTCAACTCCATCCGCCAACGGGAAACCCACGTGGCCCGCTGGCTCGAACGAAACCAGCCCGACCTGCTCTTTCTGCAGGAGATCAAGTGCGAAGCCCCGGCCTTCCCGCGCCTGACCTTTGAGGCCTTGGGCTACCAGGCGGAGGTCGTCGGTCAGAAATCCTATAACGGCGTCGCGCTCCTGTCCCGCATTCCCGTGACCGTGACGCATCGGGCGTTGCCCGGTCTGCCAGACGACGACGCCCAGGCGCGCTATATTGAGGTCCAGGCCGGAGGTCTGACCGCGATCGGCATTTACCTGCCGAACGGCAACTCCCGCGGGGACGAAGGATTCGCCTACAAGCTGAACTGGATGGATCGACTCGCGGACCGAATCGAGACCCTGCTGGCCACGGATACGCCGTTGATCGTGCTGGGTGATTTCAATGTCTGCCCGACCGACCTGGACTATGCGAAAGGGGCCTTGTCACCCACCGACGCCCTGGTGCGGCCGGAAACCCGGGCCCGCCTGCGCCGCATGATCTGGGCCAGCATGACCGATGCCATTCGCGCCGTCACACCGGAGGGGCCGGTCTACACCTTCTGGGACTATCAGGCCGCGGCCTGGGAGCGCAATGCCGGTTTGCGCATCGACCATGCCCTGCTGTCACCGGACCTGGCCGAACGCCTGATCGCCGCGGCGCCGGACCGCATGGAGCGCGAGCAGCAGCAACCGTCCGACCATGTGCCCGTGCTGGTGGACATCGCCTGAAACGGCAGGCCCGTCACATAAAAAAGGCCGCTCCCAGGAGCGGCCTTTTCCAATCGTTCAGGGCATGTGGCCTTATGAGGCCACAATCCGGACTCAGAGGCCCAGAGCGGCCAGCGTCTTCGGATCCGGGCGGCCGGTCGGCTTCAGGCCGGACGACTTCTGGAACGCCTTCAGCGCGGCGGCGGTCTTCGGGCCGGACTTGCCGTCGACGGTCAGGGACGCGCCCTTGCCGTTCAGAGCGGTCTGGATGGCTTCGACCCGCTGCTTGTGGGTCATCTTCGCCATGTTGACCGGCGCCGGCGCGGGGGCCGGAGCGGCAACGGGAGCCGGAGCAGCGGCCGGAGCGGCAGGCGTGTCGGACGCGCAAGCGGCCAGACCGGCTGTCAGCGCCACAGCAACAAACAGGCCGAATGGGGTTTTCTTGGCAAACGCGGTCGGGGTCATGCGAATCGTCCTTTCGTGGTCAACTACGAGGTGAAGGCCAAGGAGTGATGATAAAGCCTTCATCTGTCAATGCCATGCGCCGCATTCCATGCTCTGCCACAGACAGTTCATAACAATGTTCATGAGGCAACCATCCCGGCCTTCGGCATCAGCCGGTCATCGCCCGCAACGCCGCCACCACCTGGTCCAACACAGACTCCCAATCCCCCGGCGCGGGTTGGCGAAACAGCCGTGCGCTCGGATACCAAGGGCTGTCCGGCCGCCCCAGCATCCACCGCCAATCCGGATCATGCGCCAACAGGATCCAGACCGGCTTGCCCAGCGTGCCCGCCAGATGCGCGACCGAGGTATCAACGGTGATCACCAGATCCATGGCCGCGATCAACGCCGCCGTCGCCGCCAGATCCGGGCTCCTGTCCGCGGGGACGACGATCGTATCCAGAGCATCCAGAACGCGCTGATCCCGCGGCTGAATCTCCGTCTGGAGCACGAAATAATCAACCGATGGCACCAAGGCCCGGGCGAACCGCGCCAACGGGATAGAACGCCGGCGATCGTTGGAGTGCGCCGGATTGCCCGACCAAACCAGCCCGACCCGAAAGCGCCCCTCATTGGCCATCGCGCCCACCGAGGCATCGGCCCAGGCCGGATCGAACGCAAGCGCCGGCGCCGGGATCGTGGACAGCCGCGTGCCCAGCGCCAAGGGCAGGCTCATGAGCGGGCAGTGACAATCCGCCTCCGGGAAGGCTTCATCCCACGGCAGGAGGCGCGCCACACCGTCAAGCCCCGCCAGCAGGCGCAGCATCGCCGGCGGCGCCGTCAGCCACACGGTCGCGCCTTGCGCCGCGACCAGCGGCACGAAGCGGCAGAACTGGATGATATCCCCCAGCCCCTGCTCCGCCAGCAGCAGGATCGTTTTGCCGCGCAGCGAGTCCTGACCCAGCCATAACGGCCCCGCCTCCGGCCCGGCCAGCGGCACCGCCCCCGGTAATTTCCAGCGCCATTCATAGAGCGGCCAGCCCTCCGCGAACTGCCCCAGCAACAGATGGCACAGGCTCAGATGCCCCTGAATGACGGCGTCGTCGGGAGCCAGGGCCGCGGCCCGCCGGTAGCTTGCCAGCGCCTCCTCCGGGCGCCCCAGCAGGCGCAGGGCCTCGCCCCGGCGGTCGAACGCATGCGCATTGCCCGGATCCAGCCGCAGCGCGGCATCATAGGCCGCCAGCGCCTCCTCGGCACGCCCCAGCTCGACCAAGGCATCGCCCCGATCGGCGACCGCGGCGGGATGATCGGGGCGCAGCGCCAAAGCCCGCTCGAAACTGGCCAGCGCCTCCTCCGCCCGCCGCAGATCCAGCAGGGCGAAGCCCCGGTTGGTCAGCGCCCCCGCGTCATCGGGGCGCAACGCCAAAGCGAGGTCGCAATCGGCCAATGCCTCCGCCGGGCGCTTCAACTGCAACAGCGTGGCCGCGCGGATGACCCGCGTCGCGGCATGGTCGGGGCGCAGCGCGACGGCGCGATCATAATCCGCCAGAGCCGCCTGCCAGCGGTGCTGCTGGCTGCGGATACTGGCGCGATTGACCAGCGTATCGGGGTCATCGGGGCGCAGTCTGGCCACCTGGTCGATCGCCGCCGCCGCCGCATCGAGCCGCCCGAGCGCCGCCAGCACGATGGCGCGGTTGCCGAGCAAAGCGGGATTGTCCGCATCGAGCCGCAGCGCCGCGTCGAAACACCCCAGGGCCGCGTCCCACCGGCCCAGTTGCCGCGCCAGCATGCCGCGATTGGCCAGGATCACGGGGTGATCGGGCTGGATCGCGGAGGCCCGCTCATAGCTGGCCAGGGCCTCCTCGGGGTGGTGCAGCGCGCGCAGGATGTCCCCGCGCGCGACATGGCCGGCGAAGTGATCGGGGGACGCAGCCACCGCGCGATCGAGCCAGACCAGCGCCGTGACCAAATCCCCCTGCTGCGCCTTGACCATTCCCATCAGCAACAAAGCCGCGCCATCATCCGCCGCCGCGGACAGGACCGCGATGCACAGGGCCTCGGCCTCGCTGAAACGCCCGTCTTCCATCGCGGCGATCACGTCCTGGTGCAGCGGCGGCATCGGCTCTCCGGCTCAACGGCCATGCGGCGCGCATGGCGAGGCATCAGCTAGCCCCGCGCCGCACCCGGCCGCAAGCGGGCCGGGGCGATGGACGCCGATTGGGCGGCAAATGCGAACCGGGTCTTGAACCGGCTTGCCAGGGCCCCTGCCCCGGGTCCAAAAGCCGCTTTGAAAATCCGCCAAACCCGCGCCTGAAACGCCGAAAGAGAGACCATGGTCCCCCGCTATACCCGCCCGCAGATGGCCGCTATCTGGGCCCCGGAAAACCGCTTCCGCATCTGGTTCGAGATCGAGGCCCTCGCCGCCGAGGGCATGGCCCGCATCGGCGCCATCCCCGAGGATGCCGCCCGCACCATCCGCGAAAAGGGCGATATCAAGGTCGCCAATATCACCCAGGACGATCTCGACCGGATCGACGCGATCGAGCGGGAGACGCGCCACGACGTGATCGCGTTCCTCACCTGGCTCGCCGAAGGCATCGGCCCCGACAGCCGCTTCGTGCATCAGGGCATGACCAGCTCCGACGTGCTCGACACCTGCCTGTCGGTGCAGATGACCCAGGCCGCGGACCTACTGCTGGCCGACATCGATGCCGTGCTGGCGGCACTCAAGACCCGGGCGATCGAGCACAAGACCACCCTGACCATCGGCCGCAGCCATGGCATCCATGCTGAACCGACCACCTTCGGCGTCAAACTGGCCGGCCATTACGCCGAATTCGTCCGCAACCGGGAACGCCTGGTTCAGGCCCGCGCCGAAATCGCCACCTGCGCCATCTCCGGCGCTGTCGGGACCTTCGCCCATCTCGACCCCTCGGTGGAGGAATTCGTCGCCGCCCGGCTGGGTCTGACCGCCGAACCGGTGTCGACCCAGGTGATCCCGCGCGACCGTCACGCGGCGTTCTTCTGCACCCTCGGCGTCATCGCCAGCGGGATCGAGCGCCTGTCCACCGAAGTGCGCCACCTCCAGCGCAGCGAAGTGCGCGAAGCGGAGGAGTTCTTCCATGCCGGCCAAAAAGGCTCCTCCGCGATGCCGCATAAGCGGAACCCGGTGCTGAGTGAGAATTTGACCGGCCTCGCCCGCGTCGTCCGCGCCGCCGTGGTGCCGGCGCTGGAGAATGTGACCCTCTGGCATGAGCGCGATATCAGCCATTCCTCCGTCGAACGGGTCATCGGCCCGGATGCCACCATCGCGCTGGATTTCGCGCTGATGCGCCTGGCGGGGATGATGGAAAAGCTGGTCGTCCATCCCGAGCGGATGCTGGCCAATCTCGAAAGCCTGGGCGGCGTGGTGCATTCCGGGGAAGTGCTGCTGGCCCTGACCAAATCGGGCATCCTGCGCGAAGACGCCTATCGCATCGTGCAGGCCTGCGCGATGGAGACCTGGACCAAACTGGGCACGCCCGAAGGCCGCGATTTCCGCACGAACCTGGCGGCGGACCCGCAGGTGTCCGCCCGGGTTCCGGCCGCGGTCCTGGATGCGGCGATGGACCCGGCGATCCACCTGCGCGCGGTGGACCGGATCTTTGAGCGGGTGTTCGGACCCGCGTAACGAAATCACCCCGCCATGGCCCTACTGGATTCACACATCGCGGGAACGATTTTTGCCAGCGCTGCTCTACAC
>CAIXEA010000019.1 GCA_903918315.1 uncultured Acetobacteraceae bacterium
GAGGAGTGCAGCGCTAGAGCGTGATCGGCGGAGGTGGAATCACCGGAGCCGTGAATCACGCGATTAAACAATCGTTTAGAGCCTGTCCGGTGCACCTTTGTGCACCGGACAGGCTGTAGCGCGTGATCGCCTTAGGTGGAATCATCGACGGTGTGAATCACGCGCATAAACAATCGGCTAGAGTCTGTCCGGCGTTTTTGTCCGCGCCAGACAGACTCTAGCAAAAATCGTTCCCGCGATGTGTGAATCCAGTAGGGCTTGACCCGGACAGCGGCGTAACCCGGCATCGCGATTGCGAAACCGGACCGCCGCCCGCCGGCTTGCCTCAGTCCTCAAACCCGACGAAATGCACGAACCGGTCGTTCGGTTCCCGGTCCGCCTTGACCGTGTTGGCGGGGAAATCGTCCTCGGGATAGCCCAGCGCGATGCAGGTCATGATCACCTCGCTTTCGGGGATGCCCGCTTCTTCCCGCACGATCTCCGAGCGCATGATGCCTTGCCCGTTCACCACCGTGCCCAGACCGCGATCCCAGGCGGCGAGGCAGAGGCCATAGGACAGCGCGCCAAGGTCGAAATGCACCACCGCGCCCGGATCCAGCTCCCTGTCATAGGTCAGCACCAGCGATACCGGCGCGTCGAACTGGCGGAAGCCGCGCATCACCCAATCCTGGCGCATCACCTTGTCGCCGCGCTCGATCCCCATGGCGGCGAACAGCTTGATGGCAATGGCGACCTGGCGCTGGCGGTGCACGCCCTCATATTCGCCATGGGTCAGGATTTCGCGGTTGGCCTTGGCGCCGCCCAGCATGGTCTCGGTATTGCGTTCGCGGACGCGTTCGAGCGGCTTGCCGGTCAGCACATGCACGTGCCAGGGCTGGGTGTTCATCGACGATGGGGCGCCTTTGGCGACGTCGATGATTTCCTCGATCAAAGCGCGCGGGATGGGATCGGGCTTATAGCCCCGCACGCTGCGCCGTGTCCGCACCAGGTCCTCGAATTCCATGAACGCCGTCCTCGATCCGTTGTCGCGCCAGTCTGGCGCAGGTCACCGGATTGGACCAGCCGCCTTAACCTTTGACCGGTCCCGCCCCGCTCCCATTCGTCATGGCCCGGACAAGCCGGGCCATGACGAATGGGGTATGATATGAGGCAATGGTTTCGTCGATTGGGATCAGACCTCCGGTGCTTCCACCTACGGTCATCCCGCTCTATCCCTTCACCGCAGCGCGGCCCGCATCGGATAGGCGTTGCCGTCGCGCGCATTCAGCGGCGCCAGCCGGAACCGGGCCTCGATGGTCTTCAGGATGGAGCCGAAGTCGTAGGGCGTGTGATCCACATAGCCATGCTTGACCATTGGCCCCGCCAGGATCAGCGGCACCCGTGTGCCGGGGCCCCAGTTGTCGCGCCGGGGCGGCGGGACGTGGTCCCAGGACCCGCCATTCTCGTCATAGGTGATGATGATCAGCATATCGGCGAAGGCGGGGCTGCGCCGCAGCTGGCCGATGACCTCCGCGAGGTGCTTGTCGCCCGCGGCGATCGTCGCATAGCCAGGGTGTTCGTTCAGCACGCCGATCGGCTTGTAGAACGACACCGGCGGCAGGGTGTTGGCTTGAATGTCATGCACGAAGTCCTTGTAATCTTTCAAATGCTCCTTTTGCCCGGCCGAGCCCGGTGCCAGATTTTGGAAATAGGCGAAGGGCTGGTGGTGGAATTGGAAGTCCTCCGCCGGGTGGCCGGCCATGGCATCGTCGTAGCCCCCGGCATACCAGGCCCAGCGGATGCCGGCCGCATCCAGGCGGTCGCCGATATGCGGTTCCGTCTGCGGCGGCACCAGCCGGCTGGGATCGGTATCCCCCGGGGCATGCAGATAGACCGAACGGCTGGTGTTGATCGCGAAGCCATCCGGCGTCACCTGCCCATCCCGGACCAGCCGGCCGGCGGCATCGATCTGGGCCACCACCGCCGCCGGGGCGTTGGGCCAGGTGAAGGCGCAGGCGCAGGCCAGGAAGGCGTGATTGAGGAACGATCCGCCAAAGGCCGAGTGGAACATCGCATCCCCGAGCGTGAACTCCCGTGCGAGCGACCAGAGATAAGTCTTTGATGTATCATAATACCCCATGGTCAGACCGGCGGCATTCGAGATCAGCGCGAAGCGGTTCATGGCGCCGTCGTTGATCTGCATCTGCTCCTGATAAAAGGCATGGATGAGGTCGCCGGTCTTGGCGTCGATCGCGACATAGCGGGCGATGTCGAAAGGCTTATTCGCCAAAGTCGCGGGAAACCGCGAATCCACCACCCTCATCCGCGGGTTGATCGGCTGCGGCAACTGCTTGTACGGCAGCCCATCGGCGTCGATCTGGACCGCCCGATCACCGGCCCGGTCCAGCCCGTTGGCGCCGGGAAAATGCCCGAACATGCTGTCGAAGCTGCGGTTTTCGTCGAAAATCACGACGATGTGGCCGATTTTGGCCAGGGGATTGGGATCGGGATTGGCCTGGGTCCGGGGGCTGATGAGGAGGGCGGCGGCCAAGGCCAGCCCCGCTGCCCAGATGCGATAGGGGTGCATGATGTCGTTCTCCCGGCCTGCGCGTGCGCGTCAAAATACGGCGCGATCGTGGGCGGTCAACGCGCGTCCGGTGAACAACGCGTGACAGTCCGGTCCATCCCGCGGAGATGACGATTGCCGGTGGCATTCGCCGAATGATCGTGTAAATGCACATGGATGCGCGCAATCCTTCGCACTCTGTCCTGGCTGAGCATGGCAACGACGGCGCTGGTAACGCCCGCCTTGGCAGCGGCCCCCGCCGCAACCCAGCCCGGGGCCCGCCCAACCGCATCGTCTTTGTGCGAGACGGCGATCACCTCTGCCGAATACAGCGGCCGGCTGCCGCCCCGTCTGATGCTGGCCATCGGTCAGGTTGAAAGCGGCCGGTTCGATGAAGCGGCCAATGCCGTGCGCCCCTGGCCCTGGACGATCAACGCGGAAGGCAATGGCGCGTTTTTCGCCACCAAGGCCGACGCCATCGCCGCGGTCAAGGCGCTGCAGGCCCGGGGCGTCAGGTCCATCGATATCGGCTGCATGCAGGTCAATCTGATGTTCCATCCCGCGGCCTTCGCGTCCTTGGATGAGGCCTTCGATCCCCGCGCCAATGCGCTCTATGCCGCGAAATTCCTGAACCAGCTGCATGCGCCGGGTGACAACTGGGCGCATGCGATCGCGGCGTATCACTCCGATACGCCGGCGCTGGGCGATGCCTACCGGGCGATGGTGATGCTGCGTTGGCAGAACCCGAATTTGGCGGGAAATCAAACGCTCACAACGACTTATCAGGCGTTCCTACCGCGATCACAGGTTTACGGTGCGTTTGCCGCGACCGCGCAGGCCTATGGCGCCTCGGCGATTCCGCCCCGGGTGGGCGGGCGGTAGTGGTCCCCGGCCGGATCACGCCTCAGGCCAGGGCCAGGACCACGACGCCCGAGACGATCAGCATCATCGCGCCGATATGCATGATCCCCAGGGGCTCACCGAACACGAAATGGCCAATGAGCATGGCCGCGACATAGGACGCGGCCGTGCAGGGCGCGGCGATCGACATCGGAATGCGCCGGAGCGCGATGATGTACAGAAAGGCCGCGCCGCCATAGAGGCACAGGCCCAGCAGGGTCCGCATATCCAGAAGCTGTGCCAGCAGCTCCGCCCGGCCGGCCCCCGCCTTGAGCAGCGTCTGCCCGCCGACGCTGGTCATGACCGCCAGCATCAGCGTGATCCAACTCAGCATCATGCCGGCTGCCCCGCCCCTGGTTCATGGCGGTGGATGACGCGCACGGTGCCCTGCGGCTTGCCGTTGGTCGACAGGAAGGTCCGCCCGACATACTCGCCGAGGATGCCCAGGATCATCGATTGCACCCCGCCGACGAGCAGGATCACGACCATCGTCGCGGCATAGCCCGACGGTGTGCCGCCGATGATCAGCGCTTCGATGATGGTCGCGAAGGCGCCGATGGTGCCGAGGGTGGCCATCGCGACCCCCATCACGATGGCCAGACGCAGCGGCGCCAGCGAAAAGCTGGTCGCGAGGTTCAGCCAGAGCCGCACCAGGCGGGTCAGATTGTAATTCGACCGACCCTCGATCCGCGGCAAATGCATGACCTCGATACTGTCGATCCGTTGGGTCACTTCCATGATCAGCCCGTCCACGTAGGGATAGGGGCCGGTGTAGCGGGTGACGGAGTCGGCCACCAGCGCCGACATGCAGCGAAAGGACGACAGATACAGCCCCTTCGGCTTGTCCAGCAGCCGATCGGCTACGCCATTGGCGAAGCGGCTTCCGAGGTTGCGCCAGAGGGCGTGCTGTTTGACCGCATAGCGGGTGTAGACGACGTCCCAATCGCCATGGCGGGCATGGTCATACAGGCGCACCACCTCATCCGCGGGGTTCTGCAGGTCGTCATCCATGGTGATGATATACGCCCCCCGTGCCCGGCGCAGGCCGGTCATCACCGCGTTGTGCTCACCATAGTTCCGGGCATGCTCGATATAGGTGATCGGGATCGCCGCCCCGGGCAGCAGGGCCTTGCAGACATCGCCCGAATCGTCGGGGCTGCCGTCATTCACAAGAATGATCTCGAGCCCACCCTCCGGCCGCAGGCGCGACAGTTCGGCCACGACCTGGCCGATGGTGGCGGCGCCGCGGTAGACGGGGATCACGATGGACAGGCCGACGGAACCGGCTTGGGGGTCGTTCATGGGTGCTCCGCGATTGCCAGAACCGAGCTGCCGAAGGGCAGCGCCATCGGCAGGCGCCGTTCAAATGTGGTCATGCCATGCAATATGGCATCCAGCCATGGCGGAAACGGGGCAACATCGGACCGAGCCGATCGGCGGGCGATCAGCTTGCGCTGCAGGATCACGAGCGGCAGGAGTAAACCGTTCCAGTAGCGGGCGCTGACCCGGGCGAAGCCGGCCTGGCTGAGCATCGCCCGGGTCTGGCGGGCGGTCTGGCGCCGGACGGTATGCACGCGGCGGTCATGCGACGACATCAACCAGCCATAGGCCGGCATATTGACGATCAGCCGCCCGCCGGGACGCAGAACCCGCCGCAGCTCGGCCAAAGATTCCCCGGGATCGACGCCGGCATGGCACAGCACATCCGCGGCGATCACGGCATCGAAGCTGCCATCGGCGAAAGGCAGGCTGTTGACACTGCCGCGCACGATCGGAGTCCCCGCTTTCAGCGCCGCCCGTTCCGCCGCCGCGGCGGACCATTCGACCCCGATCGCCCGAAGATCCGGCCGGTCCTGCGCCATCCGGGTGATCAGCCCGCCGGTGCCGCAGCCGGCATCCAGGACCAGGCCCGAGACACCGTCCAATGCATCGAGCAACCGCCGGTGCAACGCGCGGTACCACCACATGCGTTGTTCCGCCTCATCCATCAGCGCGTATTCTTTGGGCTCCATGATGCATACAAAGCCGCGGCGAAGGCGTTTCGCAAGAGATGTGTTGGGCCCCGCTGGTTGCGTCCGGCCGGCTTTCCCGCCAAGGGGGGAGACAATCAACAGGAGGATGGGCATGCCGATCGCACGCGGCGGGGCGGCGGCCAGGGTACTGACCGACAACGCCGCTGACACCATCCGGGCGATCGGGCTGGTGGCCTTCGCGTATATGGTGCTGTCGCTGGGTGACGCGGCGGCGAAATGGGCCATCCTGAGTGCTGGCGTGGCCTGGGCGCTGCTGTGGCGGGGGGCCTTCGGCGCGGCGGCGGTGCTGGCGGTGACGGCCAGCCGGGCCGGCGGCTGGCGGCGGGTGATCCCGGTGCGCTGGCGCTACATGATGCTGCGCGCGGCGCTGTCGTCCTATACTACCGCGAGCTGGTACTTATCCTGGCGGCACATGCAGCTCGCCGACACCTATGCGCTCGGATTCACCGCGCCGCTGATCATGACGCTGCTGGCCATCCCGCTGTTGAAGGAACGGATTCGCTGGCGGCGCATGCTCTCGACCCTGCTGGGTTTCTCCGGCGTGCTGGTGATGCTGCGGCCCGGGGGAAGCCTGTGGAACCCGGCTTTGCCCCTGCTGATGTCCGGCATCGTCAGCATGGCGGTGACGCGCATCATGGCGCGGCAGCTCTCGCTGACCGAAACGCCGGAGTGTCAGGCCTTCTGGCTCATGGTCTCCCACGCCGTGATCGGGCTGCTGCTGCTGGGCCTGTTTCCGCCGGGGGATGGCGGGTCGGCCCTCCTGTGGCTGTCGCTGGCCGGGCTGGGGGTGTCCAGCGGTCTCGCCCACTGCGTGTTCACCCATGCCTATGGGCTGGCCCCGGTTTCGGCCCTGGCGCCCTACGAATACACGATGCTGATCTGGGGCGGCGCGGCCGGCTTCGTGGTGTTCGGCGAAGTCCCGTCCTGGAGCACCCTGGCCGGCGCGGCCATCGTGGCCGCGGCCGGGTTGTACAATCTACACCGCGAACGCGTGCGGGCACGGCTGGGTTAGGGTGGCCTGACGGGGGGGGGTGAAGGCCGGGCGTGCCCTTGTTACCCCCGACCGTCATGGCTCGGCTTGTCCCTACCGTGTTCACACATCGTGGAAACGAAAATTCGTAAGTCAAACAAAGGGACTTCTAACACGTCATGGCCCGGCTCGTCCGGGCCACCGCCGCCCGCACCCTGCCGCGATAGGTAGCCCGGACAAGCCGGGCCATGACGGTGAAGAGCAGCGAAGGCAAAAATCGTTCCCGCGATGTGTGAATCCAGTAGGGCTCGTCCGGGCCACCTGTCGCGGCAGGGTTGTACGATCCGCACCGCGAACGGGTGTGGGCCCGTCTGGGTTGGGGTGGCCGGGCCGGTCGGCCCACTTAAACCCCGCAGCCCTCATCCCGCAGCAGGCCCTCCACCGCCTCGGCCGGAACGTCGCTGGACGTGAAGGCCTGGCCGATGCCGCGGGCGAGGACGAAGTGCAGGGCGCCATCGCGCATCTTCTTGTCGCGGCGCATATGGGCAATCAGGGTCGCGGCCGAGAAGCGGCGGTTCAGCATCCGCAGATCCGCCGCCATGCCGACGGAGGCGATGTGGGACACCACGCGCTCGGCATCTTCATAGGAGCAGTGACCCAGCCGGGCGGACAGCTTGAACGCCAGGCCCAGCCCGACGGCCACGCCTTCGCCGTGCAGCAGACCGCCATCATAGCCGTACTCCGCCTCCAGCGCGTGGCCGAAGGTATGGCCGAGATTGAGCAGGGCCCGGCCATCATTGGGCTTTTCCTCCCGCTCATCATCGCCGACGACGGCGGCTTTGAAGGCGCAGGCGCGCCGGATGGCTTCGGCCTGGGCATCGCGGTCGCCGCCGACGACGCCGGCCCCGTTCTGCTCGCACCATTCGAAGAAGCCGGCATCGCCGATCATGCCGGCTTTGGCGATTTCGGCGTAGCCGGCGCGGAGTTCGCGAGGCGGCAGGGTGGCGAGCGTGCCGGTATCGGCCAGCACCGCGCGCGGCTGGTAGAACGCGCCGACGAGGTTTTTGCCGAAGGCGGTGTTGACCCCGGTCTTGCCGCCGACGGAGCTGTCGACCTGTGACAGCAGGGTGGTGGGGATCTGCACGAAGGGCAGGCCGCGCAGCGTGGTGGCGGCGGCGAATCCGGCGAGGTCACCGACCACGCCGCCGCCCAATGCGATCACCGCGGTGCGCCGCTCGACCCGCGCGGCCAGCAGCTGGCTGACGACGGACTGCCAGGTTTCGAGGGTTTTGGACGCCTCGCCCCCGTCCACCACGATCGATGAGGCGGCGAATCCGGTCTCGGCCAGGCCCGCCATCAACGTATCCAGATGCAGCCGCGCGACCTGCTTGTCGGTCACGACCACCGCGCGTTTCTGCGGCAGCACCGGGGCCAGCAGCGCGCCTGCCCGGGCCAGCAGATTGTCGCCGATGACCACGTCATAGGCCGATGATGACAGCACCACCGACAGGCGGCGGGGCGGGGTCCAGGCGGCCAGGGATTCCAGCACGGCGTTGGTGGTGAAATCGGGCGACTCATCGCCACAGTCGACGATCACGTCGGCCTCCGCATAGACGGGGTTACGCACTTCGGTCAGACGGCGCAGGGTCTCCTCCCGGTCGCCATTGGCCAGCAGGGGGCGGTTATCGCGGCTCGCCACGCGCCGCACCAGGGTGCTGACCGGGCAGCGCAGCCAGACCGAGACGGCGTCGCGCCGGGTCGCGGCCCGGGTGCTGGCGTCCATGAAGGCGCCGCCGCCATAGGCCAGCACGATCGGGTCGCCGGCCAGCAGGCGCTGGATCACCCGGCGCTCCCCGTCGCGGAAGGCGGGCTCCCCATAGCGGGCGAAGATTTCCGGGATGGTGCATCCCGCCGCCAGTTCGATCTCGGCGTCGGCGTCGCGGAAGGGCAGCCCCAGCCGGGCGGCGAGTCGCCGGCCGATGGAGGTTTTGCCGGCGCCCATGAGCCCGACCAGCACGACCGACTTGCGGGCGAGCGACGGCAGGATCAAGGTTTCCGGCAGGGGAGCGGGCTCCCGCAGGGCGGTGTTGCGTGTCATGGTGCGCAAGGCTAGCACAGCCCCGCATTGGCAGGCCATGATGGCCCGCCGCAACGCAGGAGCGCCGTCACACCCATGGCTCGCATCATTCTGATCGTGCTCGCGTTGGGTCTGATCCTCGCCGCCGGTGGGTTCGTGTTCCTGGGCGCCTTCCCGCCGGAACCGAAAACCCATCCGGTCGAGAAGACCCTGCCAAACGACCAATTCCAGGCCCGTTGATTTGGCGGTCACAGCCGATCGGCTTGTGGAGGCGTTCCTGGAGATGCTGGCGGCTGAACGCGGTTCGGCGCGCAATACCCGCATCGCCTATGAGCAGGACCTGGGCGATTTCGCGGCCTTCACCGCGCAGCGCGGTGAAGGCGTTGGCAAAGCCGATCCGGCGATGGTGCGCGATTATATGAGCAGCCTGCAGGCTGTCGGCCTGTCGGCCCGCACCGCCGCCCGCCGGCTGTCGGCCTTGCGCCAGTTCCACCGCTTCCTGCTGCGGGAGGGCGTGCGCACCGACGATCCCACCAGCTTGCTCGATACACCGCGGCTGCCGGTGTCCTTACCTAAATATCTGAGCGAATCGGAGGTCGACGCCCTGCTGGACGCCGCGCGGCGCCTGCCCGGCCGAACCGGCGTGCTGGCGCATGCGGCTTTGGAAATCCTCTATGCCAGCGGGATGCGGGTCTCGGAGTTGCTGGCGCTGCCGCGCACCGCGCTGAGCGGCGATGCGGTGCTGCTGATGATCCGGGGCAAAGGCGGTAAGGATCGGGTGGTGCCGCTGTCGGACGCGGCCAAGGATGCCGCGGCGGCCCTGGTCGCGGGGGCCGAACCGCGGGGCCGCTGGCTGTTCCCGGGCCGCGATCCGCGGCTGGCGATGACCCGGCAGGGCTTCTTCAAGCTGCTGAAGCGGGTGGCCCTGGATGCGGGGCTGGACCCGGATCGGGTGTCGCCGCACGTGCTGCGGCACTCTTTCGCGTCGCATATGCTGGCGCGGGGGGCTGATCTGCGCACGCTGCAGGTGCTGCTCGGACACGCCGATATCGCGACTACGCAGATCTACACCCATGTCCTGGCGGAACGGCTGCAACGCCTGATCGAGGCGCATCATCCGCTGGCCATGCAGGCTGGCCCTTCCAGCCGCGACGAAATGTGCTAAGGGCCCGCCGCATGCGCCATTACCTGGACTTCGAAAAACCCATCTCCGAGCTCGAGGGCAAGATCGAGGAACTCCGCCGCATGTCGGAGCCCGATGGCCTCAACATCGCCGATGAGGTTGCCAGGCTGAGCACGGCGGCCGAACGCCAGCTCCGCTCGGTCTACGGCAAGCTGACCCCCTGGCAGAAGGCGCAGGTCGCGCGCCATCCCGAACGGCCCAAGGCCAAGGACTATATCGGCGCGCTGATCGCCGAGTTCACGCCCCTCGCCGGCGATCGGGCCTTCGGGGAGGATACAGCGATCATCGGCGGCATCGGCCGCTTTCACGGCCATTCGGTGGTCGTGCTCGGCACCGAAAAGGGCTCCGACACCGAAAGCCGGGTGAAGCATAATTTCGGCATGGCGCGCCCGGAAGGCTATCGCAAGGCGCGCCGCCTGATCGAGCTGGCCGGGCGCTTCAGGCTGCCGGTGATCAGCTTTGTCGATACCTCTGGCGCGTTTCCGGGTGTCGACGCGGAAGCCCGGGGCCAGGCGGAAGCGATCGCGCGCTCCATCGACGCCTGCCTGGCGGCGCCGGTGCCGCTTGTGGCGACGATCATCGGCGAAGGCGGCTCGGGCGGCGCGATCGCCCTGGCGGCGGGTGACCGGGTGCTGATGCTGGAACACGCGATCTATTCGGTGATCTCACCGGAAGGCTGCGCCTCGATCCTGTGGCGCGACCCGGCGCAGACGGCGACGGCGGCCGAGGCGCTGCGTCTGACCGCGGACGACCTGCGCCGATTGAAGCTGGTCGATGAGGTGGTGCCCGAGCCGATGGGCGGCGCCCAGCGCGATCCGCAGGCGACGATCCAACTGGTGGACGCGGCGGTATGGGATGCGCTGTCGCCTTTGCTGGGCATGGAGCCGGCGATGCTGCGGGCCCAGCGGCGGGAGAAGTTCCTGGATATGGGGCGCGACGCCCTGGCGTGACGGTATTCACGGTTGTCTTGATTCAGTTTAATGCAACTATGACGGGAATTTTCTTGCTTTAGACCCCCTTTCATCCCCACACTCCGCCGAACCGCTTCCAACGACGGTGGATCGCCCCGGGATGACATGGCTGAAACCCCGCTTCATCTCGGCCGGAGCGGTCCTCTTTGGCGTGGACCTCGTCTGCGTGGCCGCGGTCTGGCCCGTGATCGTGCTCATGGCGATGCCCCCGGCCGCGGCCTGGATGCCGGGCTGGCTGGCCGAACAGGGGCTGCTGTTTCCGGTGCTGAACGCGGCCGCGTTTTACGCGATGGGTCTGTATCGGCGGGAGGCCATCGCCGATACGAAGCGGGCCTGCGGGCGCATTCCGATCGTGGTGGGCATGGGGTCCACGGCGGCCGCCGGCCTCTCGGCGCTGCCGGGTCTGTCGATGCCCAACGGCGGTCTTTGGGCCGGGGCGCTGGCCGGGTTCACGCTGGCGGCCTGGCTGGCACGGCTGATTTTTTCCGGCATGCAGCGCCGCCGCCTGCTGCATCGCCGGGTGCTGGTCCTGGGGGCCGGGCGGTGCGCGTTCGATCTGCTGATCATGCTGACGCGGGAGGGCACCAATCTCCACTATGACATCGCCTTCCAACCCCTCCCGGACGGGGAGGCGGTCGACCCCCGCCTGGCCGCTTTCCCCGGGGTCAACGTGTTGCCCAGGCAAAGCGGGCCCTTGCTGGACGTAGCCCGCGCCGTCGGGGCGGATCAGATCGTGGTGGCGGTGACGGATCGCCGCGGCATGGGCATGCGGGCGCTGCTGGAATGCAAGATCGCCGGATTCCCCGTGCTGCCCTATCTCAGTTTCATCGAGCGTGAGATCCGCCGGATCGACCTCAAACGGATCGAACTGGGCTGGCTGGTGTTCTCCTCCGGCTTCACCGTCAGCGCGCTGGACCGGGCCTGCAAGCGGCTGTTCGACATTGGCATCAGTTTGATCGTGCTGATCCTGACCGGCCCGCTGATCCTGGGGGGCATCCTCGCCATCCGGTGGGAGGGCAGGGGCCCGATCTTCTACCGCCAGGACCGCATCACGCTGCAGGGGCGGGTGTTTCCGATCCTGAAGCTGCGCACCATGCGGCCCGACGCGGAGGCGAATGGGGCGGTCTGGGCCGCGGCGCGCGACGGCCGGATCACCCGGGTGGGCCGCTTCCTGCGGCGCACCCGCATCGACGAGTTGCCACAATTGATCAACATCCTGCGCGGCGACATGTCGTTTGTCGGGCCGCGCCCGGAACGGCCGATGTTCGTGCGCGACCTGGCGTGCCAGATCCCGCTCTATGACGAACGCCACATGGTCAAGACCGGGCTGACCGGCTGGGCGCAGATCAACTATCCTTATGGCGCCTCGGTGAATGATGCCCGCTCAAAACTGAGCTACGATCTGTATTACGTCAAACACAGCTCCCTGCTGTTCGATCTCGCGATCCTGTCGCAGACCCTGCGGGAGGTTCTGTGGCCGAGCGGGGTGCGGTGACCGCACCCGCGCGGCTTTGCCCTGATGATGCCGTGCTTCCGCCCGGTTTCGCGGGCCCAATGCGGCCGCACCGAACCTGGAGGCCGCCCGTGCGCCGCGCTTTTCTGCTGAGTGGATTGCTGACCCTGCTGCCCCGGCCCGGGCGCGCCCAGGCTTTGGTGCCCGCGCCCGCGCCCGCGCCGGCGATCACCCCGGCGCTGGAGGGCACCGTGGCGCACCTGCTCGCCGGCCTCATCACCACCACCCGCGAGCAGGTCATCGCCGACGGCGTCCATCCCCTGCCAAACCCGATCTACCGCGGCCTGATCGGCTTCTTCCCCGACGCCCTGCTGCGGCGGGTTCGCTTCGCCGGCGGCCTGCGGGAAGGGATCGTGCTGCCATCCCTCGCGTTCCGATTCGGCGACGCCGCCGCCATGACGCTGGGCGATGTCATCGTGTTCCGCGAACCCGCCCAATCCGCCCAACGGCTCAAGCTCTGGGCGCACGAACTGACCCATGTGCTGCAATATCAACGCTGGGGCATCGAGGGTTTCGCGGACCGTTTCGTGCGCGACAGCAAGGCGGTGGAGGCGGAGGCCTATGCCAACGCGGACCGCTTCGTCGCCTGGCACGCGGGCCGGTCGTAACCCAAGGGTCTCCAAACGGGGATTGCCACCCCTTGACGGCACCCCGCTGGTCACTATCATAATAATAGTAACTAGCCAGGCCACCTCACCATGCAGCACAAACGCTTCAGCGCCATGCCATGCCCCATCGCCCGCGGCCTCGACCGTGTGGGGGAGTGGTGGAGCATCCTGATCCTGCGCGACGCCTTCGCGGGTCTGACCCGGTTCGATGAATTCCAGAAAAATCTGGGAATCGCCCCCACCATGCTCACCCGCCGGCTGAATGCGCTGGTCGAGGGGGGGCTGCTGGAAAGGCACCGCTACTCCGACAAGCCGCCGCGCGATGCGTATCGCCTGACCGAGCGCGGGCAGGATTTCCGGCCGGTGCTGCAGGCGATGATGGCCTGGGGCAATAAGCATTTCACCCCCGACGGGGTCCGCGTGCAGATCATCGAGGCCGCCACCGGCACGCCGGCTGACCCCGTGATGGTCGACCGCCGCACCGGCCGGGCTCTGGTGGAACCCGAATACATCGTCGTGCGCGGCGCGCGACCCGACGCAAGCGCGGAGTCACCGCTATGAGCAGCACCGCCGCCGCCATGAGCCCCCGTACCCAGCGGCTGCTGCAAGGGGCGATCGTCCCGACCTTGCTCAGCATGGCCTGGCCGAATGTGCTGGTGATGCTGGCCCAGGCCTCGACCGGGCTGATCGAGACCTGGTTCGTCTCCCGCCTCGGTGCCGATGCGCTGGCCGGGATGGCGCTGGTGTTTCCGGGCTTCATGATGATGCAGATGCTGTCCGGCGGGGCGATGGGCGGGGGCATTTCGTCGGCCATCGCCCGGGCGCTGGGCGGGCGGCGGACGGCGGACGCCAATGCCCTGGTGCTGCATGCGTTGATCATCAATGCCCTGCTGGGGCTGGTGTTCGCGACACTGTTCCTGGTGTTCGGCCGGACGCTCTATGGCGCGATGGGTGGGCGCGGCGGCTCGCTGGAGGCCGCCATGGCCTATTCCAACATCGTCTTCGCCGGAAATATCGCGGTCTGGCTGATGAACGCGCTGGCCAGCGCCATCCGGGGCACGGGCAATATGCTGGTGCCCTCGCTGGCGATCTGCCTGGGGGTGGCGCTGCTGATCCCGCTCTCGCCGCTGCTGATCTTTGGTTATGGGCCGATCCCGGGGTTTGGGATCGCGGGGGGCGGCCTGGCGGTGGTGGGGACCAACCTGCTGATCATGGGGGTGCTCGCGACCTATCTGCTGCGCGGCAAGGCGCTGGTGCGCCCGGCGCTCGCCCGGCTCCGCTGGCCGCTGTTCGCGGATATCCTGAAGGTGGGCGCGGTGGGTTCGATCAGCACGCTGCAGACCAGCCTGACCATCGGCCTGACCACCGCCCTGGTGGGCACCGCCGGCGGACCCGACGCGGTGGCGGGCTTCGGCACGGGGGCCCGGTTGGAATATCTGCTGGTGCCGGTGGTCTTTGGCCTCGGCGCGCCCATGGTGGCGCTGGTGGGCACCAATATCGGCGCCGGTCAGAAGGACCGGGCCTTGCGCATCGCGCTGACCGGCGGGGCGCTGGCCTTCGCCATCACCGAGACGATTGGCCTGACCGCGGCGATCTGGCCCGCGGCCTGGCTGGGGCTGTTCGGCCATGATCCCCGAATGCTGCTGACCGGCACGGCGTATCTGCGCACGGTTGGCCCGGTCTATGGGTTCTTCGGGTTGGGATTGTCGCTGTATTTCGCCTCGCAAGGGGCGGGGCGTCTGTTCTGGCCGCTGTTCGCCGGGCTGCTGCGGCTGATCGTCGCGGTGGGCGGGGGCTGGCTGGCGTTCCGCCTGACGGGGTCGCTGGACGGGACCTTCGTCGCCCTGGCGTTGGCCCTGGTGATCTACGGCGGCACGCTGGTCACGGCGGTGCGCGCGGGGGTTTGGTTCACCCGCCGGGTGCGGTGAGGGGGGCGCACGGCGCCCCGCCTCACCCCCGGGCTTGGTTAGGCCCGCCGGCGCCGAACCAGGCCCAGACCCGCGATCCCCATACCCAGCAAGGTCAGGGAAACGGGCTCCGGCACCGGCGCGAACGACACGCCGCGCACCACGGTGCCCAGCGTCGGGGCGACCAGCACGGAGAAGCTTTCCGACCCCGGCAGCACCGTCGCGGCGAGGTCGTCGGTGATCGCCACCAGCTCATTCGGATCCGCGCCGTTGTCCATGTTCAGGATGTTGTCGGTGGTCGAGGTCACCCCGTAGATGGTCACGGTGCCATCGCCATTCACCACGCCGGTGATATCGCGCAGCCCGTTCTCCGTCACCGTGCCGGTGAAGCCGGCGGCGGAATAGGTCTGGGTGGTGCCGGTCAGGCCGCTGCGCAGCGTGTAATCCAGCACCCAGGTGCCGTTCACCAGGCTCCATTTCTGCAATCCGGCGTGCTGCGCCAGATCGGTCGCCGTGCCCGTGCCCTCATCGGAGACGTACAATGTGCTGTCATTGGCGAAGAACAGGCCGAACGGGGTGAAATCGGCGGAGGTCTTGGCCAGGCCCGTCGGGAAGCCCGGCAGGATGGTGATCGGGGCGTTGGCCGGCAGTTGGGCGCCGTTCGCCAGCGCGCCGGCGGCGCCGACCTGATAGACGGTGTCGATGCCGTTGGAGCCGCTGCCTTTGGTCACGTACAGCGTGTTGTTGTAGATGATCTCCCCACGGAAATTGTTGTCCTTGAGCACCTTATCAGCAGCGTACCCGTTCTGGGTGATGTTGTAGGTGCCGATCTGGGTGGTGTTCGGGGTCGTGGTGGTCTGGGTCGCGGGATTGGCGGGGTTCAGCAACTCCACCCCGGTGGCGCCGACATTGCCGTTGCCGACCATATAATACTGGCCGTTGTACTGGATCGCGCCGCGGCCGTTGTTGCCGCTATAGGCATTGGTGTCGGTCGTGACGACGGTGCCGATGCCGTTGATCTGCGCGACGGTGCGGTTGACCGTGCCATTGGCGTTGCCGGTGGTCAGCGCCTGCGCCGGCGTCGTGGCGCTCGTGCTGGAATTGGACACATCGACCGCGCCCACCGGGGCGCGCCCGCTGGCGGCGACGTCGTAGCCGGTGATGGTCAGGGCCTGGCCATTCTGCGTCAGATACAGCGAGCCCTCCGACTTGGACGGGAAGCTGGTCACGATCTGGCTGGTGGGCAGCACCAGCGGGGCGGAGATCGCGCCGTTCAAGGGGTTCACCTGCACCAGCGTCAGGGCCGAGGTGATGCCGAAATTGGCATCGGGTTTGGAGTTGGTGAACACGCCCAGATTGGCGTCGGTCGCGAGCGCATTGCCGGTCGTCCCCACCGCCGCGACAGGCGTCCCGCTCCCATCGAGCGGATAGGCGATCGGCGCGCCAACCGTCAGGCTCGCGGCCTCCCCGGTGTTGGGCACGAAGACGCTTTCGCTGACGACGAGGTTGTTGGGCATGAAGTAATAAGCCCGGGCGGCGCCGGAACCAAAGGCGGCCGCGCCAAAGGCGGCGCTCGTGAGGAGCCCCGCACGCAGGGTGGTCTTGAAACTGGGGATGGGATTCACTTTCGGACGGGTTGAACCCCGCCGCAGTAATCCGGCCATCCCCGCGCCTCTCGCCTGGTGTGGTTACGATTGTGTGAAGTTAGAGTGGGATCGGCCGCTGAAATCCAACCGTACCCGCATGGTGCCGCGACGGGTAGCCCGGACAAGCCGGGCTATGACGACTATGGGCATACTCATGACCTCAGCGCGCGTCCTAACCCTCTGACCGATCGCACCCTGTTCCCACCGTCATGGCCCGGCGCGTCCGGGCCAACGCCTCCCGCATGGTGCCGCGAGGGGTGGCCCGGACAAGCCGGGCCATGACGTGTTAGAAGTCCCTTTGTTTGGCTTACGAATTTTCGTTTCTACGATGTGTGAATCCAGTAGGGACAAGCCGGGCTGTGACGACTATGGGCATAAGCCAATGGTCTCGTTGGTTGGGATGAAGTCGCTGAGAGGATCAATTTTCTCAGCGGCCTCATGACCTCAGCGCGCTCAGTGTTAAAAAAACCGTTCAACAACCACGCGTCTCATCAGGGCGTGGTGTGGGACAGGTCTGAATCCCGCGATCACGCTCTCAAAAAATCAGCCGCCCAGGAACCGCGCCACGTCCGGGTTGGCCCGCATCGCCGCCAGCTCCTCGTCCGTCGGCAGCGCCGGGCGATCGCGGAGGGTGTTGACCATGCAGAGGAAGCCCAGCGGTTCGGCGTCGGTGGCGCGGAACTGGTGCCAGGTCCAGGACGGGATGGTGATCAGGTCATGCGGCTTCACATCCACCACCCTGTCGCCGAGCATGCACTGCCCATGGCCGCGCAGGATCATCACCGCATGTGTGTGCTCGTGGCGTTCCAGCGTGGAATAGCCGGCGGCGTCCATCTCAAAATACCGCAGCTCGCAGCCCAGGCTCGGGTCATGGAACAGCGTCTGGCGGGAGATGTCCTTGAACGGCGCGCTGCCGTCCTGCTTGTAGGGCTGATAGGCCACGCCATCCCAGCGATAGCCGCCCTCGGTCGGGCGAAACAGCGGCGGTGTGTGTTCGGCGTCCATGGCAAGGGCCTCAGGCATAGGGGTGTTCGGCGACGGCGCGGGCAAATTTTGCGGCTTCCTCGGTGATGCGCGCGCGCGCCATCAGCAGGTTGCCGCCAATCAGTACCATCGTGTCGGGGCCGTAGAAGTCAAGAATTTCCCCGGTGCGGGCCAGGGTCATGCCCCCCGCGGGGATGGGCAGGGCGGCCCGCATGCCGCCGGCGGGGCCGCGGGCGTTGGTGGCGAGCTGGCGGCAGGTGGCGGTGGAATAGCCGAAGCGGCCGCCATAATTGGGGAAGATCACCGCCCCGGCGCCGAACAGGCGAAAGAGCGTGCCGATGAGCAGATCCGGGGCAATGCGGGCGGCGCCGGCCATGGCGGGGTGGGCGAACAGCAGAAAATCCGGGAAATCCCGCGCCAGGGTCTGCAAGGTGGAAAACCCGGCGATCATCGGGGCCAGCATGGCGCAGTCCAGCCCGGCCTCCCGGCAGACCGCCAGTTGCGCCCGCATCTGCGCCAGGTCGCCGCACAGGCTGGGGATATAGCGGGTGGGGTGGCCGGTGACCCGGACCGCGCGCTCCACCGCCGCCGCACAGGCGCGGATGCGGTCCTCGGCCAGGCTGTAGCGCTGGTTCGCGAACCCGTGGTCATCCTTGATGCAGTCGAGGCCGCCGAGCGCGAACCGTTCCGCCAGCCGGGTCATGTGCTCCGGCGTCATGCCCTGGGGTTTCAGGGCCGAGCAGGTCAGGGCGCGGTCCGCCACCCCGAGCCGCGTCCGCAGCGCGGCGATGCCCTGGCGGGGCCCGCCGAAACCGGCGATCAGGCTGGGGGGCAAGTCGATGGCATGCAGCACCACATCGTCCTGCAAGGACGTATTGCCGAACAGCATGTTCATCACCTGGCCGGCATCGTCGCCCATGGTGTCGAGCGCGAGGCCGATCCGGACGTCGAACAGGCCGGGGGCGGCGGGTTCGATCGATTCCACCGTGCCGACGATGCCCGACAGCACCGCATCATCGTCGATCGCTTCCAGGGGCATCTCGACGCTCTGCTCGACCGCGATGCCCTTGGCGCGGGCCTCAATATCCGCGGCTGCCCCGCGCACGCGGTAGGTGGCGATCAGGCGTTCGCTCATGCCGGGACGACCAGGCCATCCACCGCCATTGCCCCGGAGGCGCCGAGGATGACGGGGTTCACGTCGATCGCCGTCAGCCCGTCGCCGATGGCGAGCGCGGCCCGTTGCAGCGCCAGCAGCAGGTCGATGAAGGCGGCGGCGGCCTCTTTGTGCTTCCAGCGCGGGCTGTCCAGCACCCGGCCGAGGCTGCTGGTGGCCAGTTTGGCCTCGATCGCCGCGCGGGTGACGGGCAAGGGCCACATCGTCGCCTCACCCAGCGCCTCGGCATAGATGCCGCCCAGGCCGGCGAGCAGCACCAGGCCCACGCCATCGGCGCGGGTCACGCCGGCGATGGCCTCCAGGTCACCCGGCACCATCGGTTGCACGATCGCAACGGGGCAGTTGACGGCCTGGTACGCGGCCTCCAGCGCCGCGGCGTCGCGCAGATTGACCTGCACCAGGCCGAGGTCGCTCTTATGTGCCACGCCCTCCGCCACGCCCTTCAGCACCACGGGATAGCCCAGCATGGCGGCGGCCGCGCGGGCCTGATCCAGGGAGGCGCATTCGACCATGGGCACGGTGCGCAGGCCGAAGCCGCTGAGCAGGGTCAGGCTTTCCGGCTCGGTCAGCGGCCGCCGCGGCAGGTCTGGCGCGGCCTCGGGAACCGGGTCCGGGATGGGCGCGGGGAAGGGCGCCTGCAAGGCGCCGATGCCTTCGATCAGGATGTCCATTTCGTTGAACACGTCCATGCCGCGGGATGTGTAGGACTCCCGCTCCGATGCCGGCATGCCGCCGGGGGAGACGATCAGCAGCGGCTTGCCGGTGGTTTCCCGGGCTTTCGCCAGCGCGTCACGGTACGGATCGCCCTGCCAGGGGTTCATCGAATGCAGCAGGCCGAGCACGACGGACACGTCCGGGTCGCTCATGAGAAGGGTCGGAACCTCCCCGGTGCGGCGCATGCCGCCGAAAATGCCGAGATCGAGCGGGTTGCCGATGCGGGAGAACATCTTGCGGCTGTCGATCGCGGCCTGGGTTTCCGCGCTCAGCGGGGCCAGCCTGACGCCCAGCGCTTCGCATCGGTCCGCGATCAGCGACGCGCCCGCGCCCGATGTCGACAACGCGCCCAGCATCCCCGGTCGGCGGCCATATTTGGCGAGCAGCGCGGCGGCGGTCATCAGACCTTCGAGCGTGTTCACCACCGCGACGCCGCTGGCGTCGAGCAAGGCGCGGTAGGAGGCGGCATTGCCGGCCATGCGCGACGAATGGGCGACGGCGGCGGCGGCGCCGGCCTCCGACCCGCCGATTTTCAGGGCCACGATGGGCTTGCCGGCGGCATGGGCGGCCAGCGCCAGGCGGCGGAAGCGCGGCCCGTCCTCCAGACTGTCGATCAGCACCGCGATCACCTTCGTCGGTGCATGCGTGATGCCGTATTCCATGTAATCGAGCACCGACATGTCGGCCTCATTCCCGGCGGAGGCGAACAGCGACAGGCCCGAGCCCAGCATCGCGAGCCTGCCCGCCATCGCGTCGAACAACGCCCCGCTATGGGAGAAGATGGACACGCCCCCGGGTGTCTGGCGCTTGGCATGGGCGGTGTTGAAGCCGATGGAAAGCGGGTGATGGGCGTTGTAGACGCCATTGCAGTTGGGCCCGACGATGCGGATGCCTTCTTCGGCGGCGATGCGCTGGAGTTCCCGCTGGCGCTCGGCACCGCCGGCGTCCAGGCTTTCGGCATAGCCGGCGGAGCCGACGATCACCGCTTTCAGCCCGGCGCGGGCGCAGTCGCGCACCGCCTGCACGGCCGCCTCGGCGGGAATGGCGAGGAAGGCGGTATCGATCTGCTCCGGCACCGAAGCGAGGTCGGGGTAGCAGGGAATGCCGTTGACGTCCGTCAGGCGGCGGGAAATGCCATAGACCCCGCCCGGGAAACCGGCGTCGCGGATGTTGTTGAGCACGATATAGCCGTGCTTGGTGTCGTCGTCGGAGGCGCCGATGACGGCGACGGCGCGCGGATGGAACAAGGCGTGCAGCGCGTCGTGGGTAGCGGTCATGGCTCGCGGGTCTCCGTTTTCCTGGGGGGCGCAATCTGCCGAGGCCTCGCCGGGATGTCCATGCGTTGGTATCGTCGCGGCAACCGAACCAGGAGACTCCGATGACCGACGAAACCCGCGAAACCATGCTGCTGCGCGAAGACCGCGGCCATATCCGCATCCTGACCATCAACCGCCCGCATCGGATGAACGCGATGTCGCCGGAGCTGGGGGATGCGCTGATCGAAGCCTTCGTGGAGGCCAATGCCGAACCGGATGTGCGCGCGATCGTGCTGACGGCGGTGGGGGATCGGGCGTTCTGCGCCGGGGCGGATCTGAAGGCGCGGGCGGATGAGGACAAGGCGGGCAAGCCGTTCCAGCCGCTGCTGTCGCGGGTGCAGCGCTACGTGTTCGAGGTGGTGCTGGAAACGTTCAAGCCCACCATCGCCGCCCTGAACGGCCCGGCGGTGGCGGGCGGCTGCGAGCTGGCTCTGGCCTGCGACATCCGCATCGGCGCCGAACACGCGCTGATGGGCCTGCCGGAAGCCAAGCGCGGCAAGGGCGCGCATTTCGCCAATGTGATCCTGCCGCGGCTGATCCCCTCGGGCATCGCGTATGAGATGCTGTACCTCGGCGAATACATCAACATGACGGAGGCCAAGCACTGGGGCCTGGTCAACCGCGTGGTGCCGAAGGGTGAGGCTTTGGATGAAGCGCTGCGCATGGCCGAAGCCATCGCCGAGAACGCCCCGGTGACCATCCGTCGGATGAAGGAGACCGCGGTGCGCGCCAACGGGCTGCCGATGTCGGTGGCGCTGCGCCTGAACGAGGGCATCAGCCCCTATACCAGCGAGGACCGGGTCGAGGGCGTGCGGGCCTATGTGGAGAAGCGCAAGCCGGTCTGGAAGGGGCGGTAAGGGCGCGGGTCCTCGGGCGGGGCGCTGAGGGGCGCCAGCGGGTTCGCCGCGGTAGGCTGCGTCGTTCGCCGGGCTGTCTCTGCCCGGTTGCCATGCGGGGTCTGTTTGCAATCCGTCCTGGCCCGGCCTGTCCCTGCTGGATTCACACATCGCGGGAACGATTTTTGCTTGCGCTGCTCTACACCGTCATAGCCCGGCTTGTCCGGGCTACCGATCGCGGCATGGTGCGGGCGGCGGTGGCCCGGACAAGCCGGGCCATGACGTGTTAGA
>CAIXEA010000020.1 GCA_903918315.1 uncultured Acetobacteraceae bacterium
ACGTCTATTTCGCCCGTTTTCTGATCGCGGAGGTCGACCTCCGCGATCAGAAAACGAAAAAAGCAACCGTCAGGAAGGTCTCCGAACACCTGTCAGGACTGTCCCCGGTCTAAACACTCGTCCCGGCCACCGCCGCCCGCATGGTGCCGCGACAGGGGACCCGGACGCGCCGGGCCATGACGGCTATGCCTACCCCGGGTGGCCTTTGATGGGGATCAGGGCGCCGCTTAATGCTGTTTCCGCCTTGCGCAAGGCCGTCTCGGCGGCCTGGCGCAAGGCGGCGACGATCGCCCCCACCTCAGCACCGGCCAGCGGCGCTTCGGCGGTGATCGCGCTTTGCAGCCTGACCCGCGCCGTCTCACCGCGTGGTTCAAGCAGCAACAGAGTCAGCGATGCCCGCGCCGTGCCCGCTTTTGGGTCCGCGGCCAGCGCCGTCAGCTCGGTTTCCAGGACCAGGTCCGGATTGGCGCGGCTGCCCGGTGCCACCACCCCGGCGAACAGGCCGCTGTCACGCAGCCATTGGCGCAGCCCCTCCTCCATCGCCTGGGCGGGCTGGCTGGCCCATTGTTCGTAATAATCCACGTTCAGGCTGCCATCGGGGCGCAGCCATTGGATCCCCCGCGCATCCAACCCGGGGCCCGCGGTCATGGTGCGGATCAGCAGGACCGGCCCGCCGCGGCGCGGCGTCAGCACCGCCTCCCGCTTCGGCAGCAGCGGCCAGTCCCGCCGCTGTTGATACGGCTGGGTCGGCAGGACCGAACAGCCCGCGGAGACCAGACCGGTGGCGAGGAACCAACGTCGTTTCATGGACTATGCTCCGGTGTGCGCGGCGGGGGTTGACCCACCAGGATCTGGGCCGGATTGCGCCGGATCGACTCCGTGACCTCCCGCAGATTGGCCGTCGTGGCCATGAGATCGCGCATCAGCGGCACCAAGGCCTGCTGGGTATCGGCGACGCCGGCATCCGCGCGGCGGGTCACGCCTTGCACGCTGGCGATCAGCGGCGCGATCCGCCCGATCAACGGCGGCAATTGGGCGATGAGCCGGCTGAGCTCGGCCGAGGCATTGGCGGAATTGGCCATCGTTCGCGCGATATCGGGATTTTCCAGCGCGGTGCGCAGGACGGTGAGGGTCTGATGAATGTCGTGCGACAAGGTCGCCAGATCAGCCCCCGCCGCCTGGTGATGCAACTCCCGCAGCAAAGCGTCACTGTCGTCCAACAGGGCGGTGGCGCTTTGGGCCAGCTTCACCACATCGACCTTCGCGACCTGATCGATCAGGTTCTTGAGCGCATCTTCAACCTGGCTCAGCGTCGTCGGCACCGAGGGAATATACTCCGCGATCGGCGTCCAGGGGATCACCACGGCGGGATTGCGCGCGGGATCGACGAAGTCGAGCTCAATATAGGTCACACCGGTCAATCCGGCGGAGGCCAGATGCGCCCTGAGGCCCAGTTTGACCGCCGTCTCGGTGTCCGGCAACCGGCCCAGCCGCTTGGGATCAATCAGGTAGCGCACGAAGACAAGACGATAGGTGGACTGATCGATGGCGTCCGCGGTGCCGGCCATATACTCCGCAGTGACCAGACCGATATCCGTCACCCGCCCGACGGACACGCCGCGGTATTTGACGGCGACCCCGACCTCCAGCCCCTGAACGGATTCGCGGAAATACGATTCATACAGCACGCCGCCCCGGATTTTGCTGCCGCCCAGGAACCAGACGAGGCCGATGACCAGCGCGCCACCCAGGACCAGCAACAGACCGACCCGCAGGAAGGCCGAGCGCGATTCGTTCATTCAGGGATCTCCCGCCGGAAGAAGGCGCGTACCATGGGATGGGTGCTCTCGTCGCGTAACCGTCGCGGATCGCCTTGCGCGATCATGCCGCCCGCGTCGGGGAAGGCATTGCGATCCAACATCACGCAGCGGTCCGCGATGGCCAGGATGGAGGCCAGTTCGTGCGTCACCACCACGAAGGTGGTGCCGAGGTCATCGCGCAGCCCGAGAATCAGGCGATCGAGCTCGGCCGATGTGATCGGGTCCAACCCGGCGGAGGGCTCATCGAGAAACAACAAGGGCGGATCCAGCGCCATGGCGCGCGCGATGCCGGCGCGCTTGGCCATGCCGCCCGAAATTTCCGCCGGCATCAGCGCCGTCGCATGCCCCAGGCCCACCAGCCCCAGCTTCATGCGGGCCACCGCCGCCCGCCCGTCGGGCGGCAGATCGGTAAAAATCTCCAGCGGCAGCATGACGTTCTCAAGCAAGGTCATGGAGCCGAACAGCGCGCCGGACTGAAACATGACGCCGACCTCCCGCTGCATCGCGTGGCGGCCTTCGGCGCCGGCTTTGCCGGTGATGGTATGGCCCAGCACCTCAATGGTGCCGGTCGTCGGCGCCAGCAGGCCCACCAGTTGGTTCAGCATGGTGGATTTACCACAGCCGGAGCCGCCGAGAATGGTGAACACCTCCCCATCCCGGACCTCGAACGAGACATCGCGGAAGATGGTGCGCGCCCCGAAGCGCTGGGTCACGCCGCTGACGCGGATCGCGCTCACAGGCCCAGCCGGTAGAACAGGATGGAGAACAGACCATCGAGAAAGATCGTCGCGACGATCCCCCCGACGACCGCCGCCGTGGCGGCCTGGCCGACGGCGCGCGGGCCAACCCCGGTATTGAGCCCGGCGAAGCAGCTGATGACCGCGACGGCCGAGCCGAAGCACATGCCTTTGAACAGGCCACCGAACAGATCCAACGGCGTGGCCGCGGCCTGCACCTGGCGCGCGATGGTGATCAGCGGATAGCCAAAGCCGGTCATCACCGTTGTCATCCCCAGCAAGCCCGCGACATCGAGGATCAGCGCCAGGGCCGGCATCACCAGAATGGCCGCCATCAGGCGCGGCAGCACCAGCATGGTCACGGGATCGATCGACATCGTGACGAGGGCATCGACCTCCTGGTTGACCTTCATGGAGCCGATCTCGGCGGCGAAGGCGGAACCGGTGCGCCCGGCGAGGATGACGGCGGCGAGCAAGGGGCCCAACTCACGGAGCAGACTGATCGCGACCAGATTGGCCACATACAGATCTGCCCCGAACCGGCGCATGGGAACCGCTGATTGGAAGGCCAGGATCAGCCCCATCAGGTAACCCAGCAGAATGATCAACGGGATGGCCCGCACCCCGGCCTGGTCGGCGAAGCGCAGGAGATCGGGCCAGCGCAGCATCCGCCGGCGCGCCGGCAGGAACAGGACCGCGCAAACCACCTCCCCCAGATAGGCGATCGCATCACCGACCGCGCGCACCAGGTTCGGGCTGGCCGACCGGGTCGCGGCACGGGGTCCGGCTGGGGTGACACTCGCTCGTGCGCGTGCCAACAGCGCCGTGACATGCGGCACCGCCCCGAGGATTGGCAGCGCCGCCCCATGCGCCGCTTCCATCGACAGCAGCAGCGACGCGCCGGACAGGTCGCAATAGACCAGCCCCGAGAGGTCGACCGCCATCGCGCCCTTGCGCCGAGCCTCACGATGGCCAACCCGCCAGAGCCGCCCGGCCGCGACGGCATCAAGATGCCCGGTTAAAACGAGGGTGGTCGTACCGCCCCGATCCTCTGTCAGGAGTTGTGCACCGTGCCGGTGCGCCCCCGGTTGGTTCACGGCTTGGGGGCCGGACCGAGCCAGGCCTCGAACCGCTGGCGGAGCTTCATCTCATTGTCGTGCCAGAAGGCGGCGTCGACCCGGATCGAGCCGGCACTGTTGGCGGCAAAGGTCGGGGAAATCGCCTGCAGCTCCGGCGGCAGGCCGTCATTGAGGCCTTTGGCCATCCCGGCCTGGCCGGTCTGGCGCATGAAGCGGGTCTGCATGGCGGGCATGCCGGTGAAATACAGGAATTGCTGGGCATTGCGCAGATGCGGGCTGCCTTTGGCGATCGCCCAGCTCGACAGTTCGGTCAGACTGGCGGCCCATTGAATGCCGAAATTCCGGCTCTGCCGGCGCGCGGTGGTGGCGATGATCCCGCTGGGGGCGCTGGTCATGAGCACGTCGCCCGAGCCGAGGATGCGGGCGGCGTCGGCCTCGGTATGCCACCAGACGATATAGGGGCGCAGTTGATCCAGCTTTTGGAAGGCCCGATCCTGCCCTTCGGTGCTGGCGAGGGTTTTGTAGACATCGCCGGGTGCGACACCATCGGCGAGCAAAGCGATCTCCATCGCGCCGCGCACGGTTCCGGCCAGGCCGCGCTTGCCCGGATATTTCGCGACGTCCCAGAAATCGCCCCAGGACAGGGCCATGGGCAGCTTGTCGCGGTCCCAGGCGAGAACGACCGTGCTGTTGGCCGCGCCCAGGCCGCAGTCCGAGACGGCCTGCGGCTGGTAGTGATCCTTGCCGCCGATAGCCGACCAGTCGAGCTTTTCGAGCAGGCCTTCGGCGCAGGCGGCGGCCAGTTCGCCGGCATCGACCAGAATGACATCCCAGCTGTTGTCCGGCGCCTTCAGCCGTTCCCGCAGCGCGTCCAGGCCGCCATCCCAGGTGACGGACTCGCCTTCGATGCGGGTCGCTTCGCTGAACGGATGCAGATATGCGGCCGCGATCGCGGCTTGCGTCGCCTCCCCCCGTCCAGCGACGGTCAGGTCGTGGGCAAAAGCGTGGGGGGACCAGGTGGCCAGGAGTGCCACGATGGCCAATGACATGCGGGCCTGCATGAGCGTGCGAAATCCACGGGTTGGGTGTCGGTCGGACTCTACAGTCCGCGGCGTCCGCCCGACGCTACAGTCCGCGGCGCCGCTCGGCAACGACGCGTTACGCCATTCTGTCGCGAAGGCCGGGGTTTAGCCGCCCAGGATCATCCCAACGGTCAGCCCGGATTCGGCCGCGCTCCCTTTTTTGCCACCTTCCATGCGGACCCGGTGGACGTCGATGAAGCCGCCCTGGCCGTGGATGGTCAGGCTGGTGCCGTCCTGGGCCACGATCTCACCGATTTTCTTGCCCTTCACTTCGGAAAATGTGCGCGCGATCCGCTTGGTGCTTTCATAGAGGAACACCTTCTTGCCGTCCTGGGTGGTCCAGGCCCCCGGGGCGGGATTGCAGCCGCGGATCAGGTTGAAGGTGATATCGACATGATGGGCCCAGTTGATGCGGGATTCCGCGTCCCGGATGATGCCCTCATAGCCCGCATGCGGTTCATACTGGGCGATGGCGGGCGCTTTGCCGGCGATCACGGCCTCCGCCACTTCGACCAGTCCGGCCACGCCCATGGGGAAAATCTTGCCGAAATAGAGGCTTCCCAGCGTATCTTCGGGTTCGATGGGCACCGCGCGGGTCAGCAGGACGGGGCCTTCATCCAGCCCGTCGGTCGGGCGGAAGATGGAGAAACCGGTTTCCGTGCGGCCGCAGATGATGGACCAGCTCATGGAGCTCGCGCCCCGGTGCAGGGGCAGCAGGCTCGGGTGGAACTGGATGGTGCCGTTCTTCGGGATGTTGCAGAAATCCTGGGGCACGAACTGGGTGACATAGGCCATCACGCCGATATCGACATGGGCGTCGCGCAACGCGGTCAGCGCGTCGGGATCGGTCAGCTTCGGGAACTGGTATACCTTGACCCCCATCGCCTCGGCCGCGAGGCGCAGCGGATCCGGGCGGCCCTTTTCCGGCGCGCAGAAGACCGCGGCGACGTCGTCGCCGCGCCGGATGAAGGCTTCCAGGGCGGCTTTGCCGAAATCCTGCTGACCGATGATCGCGAGCCGCATAAGGGGTTCCTCCAGGGTTCTTGTATGCCGCTGGTATTGTCGGATGCGTGCGCCGGGTTGTCGAGGGCCGTTTCAGCCCCGCGGCCGCTGCCGCATCCATTGATTGGCCATTGCGATCAGCGTTTGTTCGGCCCCCAGCTTCGTCGTCACCGCCGGCAAGGACGGCGCGCCGTCCGGTAGCAGATGGCGCATCGCGGCGTTGACCATGGTGGCGCGCATCCCCATCAGCGGCGAATCCTGGCTCGCGGACCGATCCGCCACCGACGGCATGCTCAGCACCGGGCCATCGTCCCGGGGGGGGCACAACGGCGGGTTGATCACGTTCGCGTTCATCACGCGCTGACCGAGCCGCGCCATCTGCTCCGGCGCGACGCCGAACCGTTCCAGCACGGTGCGGATAATGGCGGTATGGTCATAGACCGTATGATCCACCACCCCCGCCGGCAGCCGGGGGGAGATCAGCACCGCCGGCACCCTGACGCCGAGGCGGTCGAAACCAAATCCGCTGTAGCCATCCGCTCCCGGGGGAATGATCCGATCATCGGGCGGGACGGCCGGACCTGGCGGGACATGGTCGTAACACCCGCCATGCTCATCGAATGTCACGATCAGCAGCGTGTTGTCCCAGTGGGGGCCGCTGCGCAGCGCCTGGTAGAGCCGGCGCACCAGCTCATCGCCGAACCGCGCGTCAGACGGCATGTCATCGATATTGGCCAGGCCGGCGGCCGGATGCATGTCGTTTTCCCGGCCATAGTGCAGGCTGTCTAGGAAATTGGGCTCCACGAAGGCATAGTCCGGCAGATTGCCGCGCGCCGCGTCGTCCAGCAGCGCCTCGAACGGCTGGAAGCGGCGGCTGTTGTTCAGCATATACTTGGTCAGATGCGCCTGCGTCAGGTAGGCGTTGCACAAAAACCAATGACCGCCATAGTAAATGCGCCAATCCCGGCCGTTCTCTTCCAGCAGATCGTAAATGGTATCCGTATCGTTGATGAAGACCGGAAGCAGACCATCGGCATTGTTGACATGCCCCGAAGCCGTCCCGGCATGCACGAATGACCGGTTGGTCAGGGTCTGCGACGGGACCGAGGCGAACCACCGGTCGCAGGTCACATAGCTGTGCGCCAACAGGGAGAACGATGGCAGGGCGTCCGGGCGGAAGCCGTTCATGATGGCCCCCGGCTGCGTGACCCCATCCTGCAACGCGTAGTTCCGGACAAATCCGGTCATGGGCGGCGGCTGCGGCGGATCAGGCGGCACCGTCCCGGGGGCGACCCCGTGCGGCGGCGGGTTCTGGTCATAGAGCTGACCATAGACCTCTTCGTAAGCCTCCCCCGGATCGGGATAGGGATTGGTGGTGTCGGCTGTCGATCCGACCGGCACCATCGTCCCATCCGGCCCGGGAATCGCCAGATCCTTGCCCGACACGCCATCGAAGGTCTGGCCCGCCGGCACGGTGTCGAACGGCGGCGCGTTGGCGGGATCGTAAAGCCAGCCCAGGAGATTATCGAACGAACGATTTTCCAGCATCAGGACAATGATGTGATTGATGCCTGGCAAGATGCCATTGGACTGATCGGACATGAACAGCGACCCCTTCTGACTGCGCCCCGACAGGATCGTATCTCTATCGCGCCGATTGTGCCACTGGCCTCTGCCCCTCGGCCGCGCTAGACGATCCCCACGCAGGAGAGAGACAGCATGACGACCGAACCCAGCCTTATCACCAGCCGCGACGGCCGTATCGGCCGTATCCTCATGAACCGCCCGCGGGCGCTCAACGCTCTGGACCTCGACATGATCCAGGGCAGTCTGGCGATCCTGCGCGAATGGGCGGTCGACCCGCGGGTCCACGCCGTCGTGATCGAGGGTGCCGGGGATCGCGCCTTCTGCGCCGGCGGCGACGTGCGGGCCCTGCGGGAGTGGCAGACCACCGGCAACCGGCATCTGGCCGACGCCTTCTTCCAGCAGGAATACGAGCTCAATCTGCTGATCAATGACTATCCCAAGCCCTATATCGCGCTGATCGACGGCATCTGCATGGGCGGCGGCATCGGCATGGCCGTTCATGGCGCCTATCGCGTCGCCACCGAGCACGCCGATTTCGGCATGCCGGAGACCATTATCGGCTTCTTCCCCGATATCGGCGGCACGTATCTGCTGCCCCGCCTGCCCGGCCAGCTCGGCAATTACCTCGGTCTGACCGGCCTGCGCATCAAGGGCGCCGACGCGGTGCATGCCGGCTTCGCCACCCATTACGTGCCGCGGGCCGCCCTCCCCGATCTGGCGGCGGCGCTGGCCGAACGGGGTGCGGCGGCGCTGGCGCAGTTCGCGCAACCTTTGCCCGCCTTCTCCCTGGCCGAACACATGGCGACCATCGACGCCTGCTTCAGTGCCCCGACGGTGATGGAGATCGTGCGGCGTCTGGAAGCCGCCGGGACCGACTGGGCGAACGCGGCGATCAAGGCATTGCGCGCGGTGTCCCCGACAGCGCTGTGCTTCACGCTCGAAGCGCTGCGCCGCGGCGGCACGCTGAACCTGAAGGACGCGCTGGACGCCGAATTCGCGCTGACCAAGACCACCATGGCCTATCCCGATTTCGCCGAGGGTGTGCGCGCCATGGTCGTCGACAAGGACCGCAAGCCGTCCTGGCAGCCGGCGCGGCTGGAGGATGTCGATCCGGCGGTGGTCGCGGCGATGTTCGCCTGATGCAGACCAGCGTCGAAAGCCGGGCGTCCTGGGTGGTCGCGATCGTCGCTCTGATGATCCTGGCCATCGCCTATGGCGGGCCCATGCTCTCGGCGGTGGCCCTCAAGCCGATCGCGGCGGATCTGGGGACGGCGCGCTCGGTGCCGACGCTGGCGACATCGCTCTCGTTCATCGGCGCGGGTTTCGGCGGCATCCTCATGGGTTGGCTGTCGGAGCGTATCGGCATCCGCGTCATCGTCACCTTCGGCGCGGTCATGATCTGTATCGGTATGGTCCTGGCCGCCTCCGGCGGGGTGACGAGGCTCTATATCGGCTACGGCGTGTTCATGGGGCTGTTCGGCGCGTCCTGCATGTTCTCGCCCATCATGACTTACGTGAGTCGCTGGTTCGATGTGCGGCGGGGCACGGCGGTGGCGCTGATCTCCTCGGGTCAGTATGTCGCGGGCATCATCTGGCCAGGCATCTTCCAGGTGGGGGTGCAGGCCTATGGCTGGCGCCGCTGCATGGTCCTCTATGGCATCGTGGTCGCCGCCGCGGTGGTGCCGCTGGCCCTGGTCTTCCTGCGCAAACCGCCCGTCGTACCGCTGCATGGGGCGATGCATCATGGCCCATCCAAGGGCACCCGCGTCGCCGGCCTGCATCCGGAGATGGGCATGGTGCTGCTGTCGGTCGCGATCTTTTGCTGCTGCATGACCATGTCCATGCCGATGCAGCATCTCGTCGCCTTCTGCGGCGATATCGGCATCGGTGCCGCGCATGGGGCGGCGATGCTGTCGGTGCTTCTGGGCAGTGCCTTTCTCGCGCGTCAGTTCTGGGGCTGGCTGTCTGACCGGATCGGGGGGTTGCGGACCGTGCTCTTTGGCTCCCTGGCGCAGGCCACGGCGATGACGGGCTTTCTGATGACGCAGGATGAAACCGGGCTGTTCGCGGTCTCGGCCGCCTTTGGGTTGGGTTATGCCGGGCTGATCCCGGCCTATGTCCTGACCGTGCGGGCGCTCTACCCCGCCGCGGAGGCCAGTTGGCGGGTACCGACGGTGCTGTTCGCGGGGCTGCTGGGCATGGCGGGCGGGGGTTGGACGGCCGGGGCGCTGTATGACCAGTTCGGCTTCTACGCACCGGCCTTCGCCGTCGGCGTTGCGTTCAATCTGCTCAATGTGGTGGTGATCCTGCCGCTCGTGGTCCGCCAGCGGCGCCTCACCCCCCAAGCGGTCCTGGGATAGATCATGCCCGCCTATCTCTGCACCGCCTGCGGCATCCAGCATCCGATCAGCGACGAGCCGCCGCCGGTCTGCATTCTCTGCCAGGACGAACGCCGTGCGATCCCGCGGGAGGAACAACGCTGGACCAGTCAGCACAGCCTCCGCCACACCCATTTCAACGCGTTCCGCCGCCTGGCGCCCGGTCTGATGGGAATCGCCACCATGCCGGTCTTTGCCCTCGGCCAGCGGGCCTTGCTGGTGCGGACCCCGGCCGGCAATGTCCTGTGGGATTGCCCGAGCTTCCTCGACGATGCGACCATCGTCATCATCAGCGCCCTGGGCGGGGTCGCGGCCATCGCCGCATCCTGCCCCCCGTCCTATGGCGCGGCCGTGGAATGGAGCCACGCTCTGGGCAGCCCGCCGGTCTATGTCCATGCGGCGGACCGCAAATTCGTCACCCGCTCCGATCCGGTCGTCACCTATTGGGAAGACGAAGCCGCGACGATCCTGCCGGAGCTGACCTTGCTGCGCTGCGGCGGCCAATACCCCGGCGCGACCCTGCTGCATTGGGCGGGCGGCGCGGCGGGCGAAGGCGCGCTGCTCTGCGGGGCGTCGCTGCGGATCGCACGCGACGGCCATGTGCGCTTCATGCGCAGTTATGACAATCACGTCCCGCTCGATCCTCTGTCCATCCGCCACATTCAGGCGGTGCTGGAACCCTGGGCCTATGAGGCGATCTATGGCGGCTGGTGGGATCAGGTGATCACGAATGACGGGCAGAAGGTGATGTTCGCGTCGGTGGAACGCACCATCGATTCGCTCACGAACCCGCCCATTTCCTGAGGTTCCGGCGGGTCGGGGGCCAGCCCCCCCCTACTGGATTCACACATCGCGGGAACGGATTTTGCTAACGCTGCTCTACACCGTCATGGCCCGGCTTGTCCGGGCC
>CAIXEA010000021.1 GCA_903918315.1 uncultured Acetobacteraceae bacterium
CGAATTTTCGTGTCCACGATGTGTGAACACGGTAGGGACAAGCCCGACTGAATTCACACTTCGCGGGAACGATTTTTGCTCGCACTGCTCTACAGCGTCATGGCCCGGCTCGTCCGGGCCACCTCGCGCGGCACGAGACGGGCGGCGGTGGCCCGGACAAGCCGGGCCATGACGTGTTATACGTCTCTTTGTTTGGCTTACGAATTTTCGTGTCCACGATGTGTGGACACAGTCGCCGGCTGCCGGGCAAACGCCGAAAAACTTGACAAAATTCCTATATTGGGCTAACGGTGAGACGTTTTTCTTAAGGATGTTCTCACCATGTCATTCCCCTCCGCCCCCATCCAGACCCAGCCCAATTTCGACAGCCCGTTCACCCGCAACCTTCTCGGCACCCTCACCGACAGCGTCCGTGCCCTCCCCAATGAGACCGAGGCCCAATACAAGGACCGCTATACCGCCGTCGTCATCGCCTTCGCCGCTTACGCCCCGCGCGATCCGATCGAGCAGATGCTCGCCGCCCAGATCGTGGCCGCGCATCACGCCGCCCTCGATTGCCTGGTCCAGGCCATGGCGGCGGAGGACGCGCTCACCCATGCCCGGCTGCACCGCATTCACGCCAGTCTCAACCGCGCCATCAACACCACCATGCGGCTGCTGTCCAAGGCGCAGGCGCGCCCGGCCGACTCCCTGCCGCCCCCGCCGGTGATCGAGGATCGGGTCCAGCCCGCCCCGGTTGTCACGGCAAAACCGCCGCAACACCCCATACGCCGTGAGAACCCGCGCCCCGCCAATGGCCGCACTGCCGATCTGAGGCGTGATTCAGCGGAGAGGGCGGATGCGGACCTGGCCGCCGCGCTCACCGCGGCCGCGGGAGGCACAGGGCAGATGCCCGCCGCCCGCGCCAGCTGAAGCATGATCGGTTGAGGCTGAATCGCGCCGCGATCGACGAACCGGTTCGGCTTTAACCGCCAAACCCCTCAAACCGGGCAAACTCCCGCGCCGGCGTCCGCTCTGTCACCATCGCGTTTTCCGGCGCATCCGGATCGGCGTGCCCGATCGCCATGCCGCAGACCACGGTTTCGCTCTCCGCGAGGCCGAGCGCCGGGCGCATGGCGGTGTGGTAATGCGTCCAGGCGGCCTGGGCGCAGGTGTCCAACCCGCGCGCCCGGGCGGCGGTCATGACGTTTTGCAGGAACATGCCGTAATCCAGCCAGGACCCGGTCGCCAACCGGCGGTCGATGGTGAAGACGATACCGACGGGGGCGTCGAAGAAAGTGAAGTTGCGCCGATGCTGCGCCTTCATTTTGGCATTTTCACCGCGGGCGATGCCCAGCCGGCCATAGAGGTCCCAGCCGACCTTGCGGCGCCGGCTGAGGAAGGGTTCGAAGAATTCGTCCGGGTAATACTGGACCTCTTGCTTATGCCCTGTCTCCTCCGCGTCGAAGGCGGCGAGCACGGCGGCGCACAGGCGATCCTTGGCGGACCCGGCGAGCACATGCGCCATCCAGGGCTGCATATTGGTGCCGCTGGGCGCGCGGGCGGCGACATCGAGGATCGCCTCGATCGTCTCCGCCGCCACCGGTGTCGGCAAAAACCGCCGGATCGAGCGGCGGGACGTCATGGCGGTATCGGCGACAAGCGCGGTCATGGCGGGTTCATCTCTCTGTTCGGGCCGCGCATAGCACCCGCTCGCGGCACGCCAAATACTAAAGATTGCCCCACACGGCACACTGGGCTAAACCCAGCCCCGCGCTGGCACCCCTGGAGGCCGGCGTTTTGTCATTCAATGGAGTGTATCATGGCCAATGTCGTCGCGATTGAGGCCGAGTCACGCCTGCGAGCCGGTAAGGGGGCGGCGCGGGCGACTCGGAGAGAAGGGAAGGTACCGGGCGTGGTTTATGGCGGGCATGCGGAGCCGACGCTCATCGCGCTCGACCCGCGCGTCGTGCTGCGGGAGCTGCACCGCGCTGGCTGGCAGTCCCGCCAGTATGAAATCACCGCCGGTGACACGAAGATGCGCGCGCTCATTCGCGGCGTGCAGTTCCACCCCGTGACCGATGTCCCGGAACACGTGGACTTCCAGCGCCTGATCTCCGGTGAGCGTATTCGCGTGACCGTCCCCATCCATTTCGAGGGTGAGGCCGTGTGCCCCGGCCTGAAGAAGGGCGGCAACCTCAACGTCGTCTACCACGCCGTTGAGGTCATGTGCGATTCCGACCATATCCCGGAACGGTTCGAAGCGGACCTGTCGCCGCTGGATTTCAACGACAACGTGCGCTGGCATGATCTGAAGGGCACGGAAAACGCGAGCCTCGTCAGCAAGCAGGACCTCGTCGTCGCCACCGTCGCACCGCCGTCGCGCAGCGAAGTGGCCGCCGCCGAAGCCGCCGCGTCCGGCGTCAAGGCACCGGCCAAGGGCGGCAGCAAGGCGCCGGCCAAGAAGAAGGCCTGATCCCAACCCGCTAGAGCCTGTCCGTCTAAAGACGGACAGGCTCTAAATATGTTCGATCGAGCAATTTCACCGGTTTGTTGATCGCTGCGCGACTCAACCTAAACCGGTATTGCTCTAGCGACCAGGAGCCGCCATGTTGCTTTGGGTTGGTCTGGGTAATCCCGAACCGGGGATGGCCAGAAACCGCCACAACATCGGCTTCATGGCGCTGGATGTGATCGCGTCCCGCCACGGGTTCTCCCCGTGGCGGCAGCGATTCAAGGGGTTGACCGCCGAAGGTACCGTCGGCGGACGGAAGGTCCTGGCGCTCAAGCCCATGACCTATATGAATTTATCGGGCGAATCCGTGCAGGCGGCGGCCGCGTTCTTCAAATTGCCAGCGGATGCGATCGTGGCGTTCCACGATGAGCTCGATCTCGCTGCCGGCAAGATGCGGGTCAAGAAGGGCGGCGGCGCGGCCGGGCATAATGGTCTGCGCAGCATGGATCGCATGCTCGGCACCCCGGATTATTGGCGGGTGCGCCTCGGCATCGGCCATCCCGGTTCGAAAGAGCGGGTGACGGGCCATGTCCTCGGCGACTTCGGCAAGGATGACCGCGACTGGCTCATCGCGCTGCTCGATGCCGTGGCGGACGCCGCCCCGTTGCTGGCCGAGGGACAGGCGCCGGATTTCATGAGCAAGGTCGCTCTTCTCACGCAGGAAACGAAATAGATGGGCTTCAATTGCGGCATCGTCGGGCTGCCGAACGTCGGCAAATCGACCCTCTTCAACGCGCTGACGGCGACCGCCGCCGCTCAGGCCGCGAATTACCCGTTCTGCACGATCGAGCCCAATGTCGGCCGTGTCGGCGTCCCCGACCCCCGCCTGGCGGTGCTGGGGGAGATCGGGAAGTCGATCAAGATCGTGCCAACGACCCTGGAATTCGTCGACATCGCCGGTCTGGTGCGCGGCGCGTCCAAAGGGGAGGGGCTGGGCAACCAGTTCCTGGCCAATATCCGCGAAGTCGATGCCATCATCCACGTGCTGCGCTGCTTCGAAGACAGCGACATCACGCATGTGGAAGGCAATATCGACCCGCTGCGCGATGCCGAGGTGGTGGAGACCGAACTGATGCTGTCGGACCTCGATAGCCTCGAACGGCGCCTGAACCAGGCGCAGAAGCGCGCCCGCGGTGGCGACAAGGAAAGCATCGCTTTGGTCGAGATCATGGAGCCGCTGGTCGCCGCGCTGCAGGACGGCAAGCCCGCCCGCACCGCCATCCCGTTGGGCAAGGAGGAGGCGGTGCGCCAGCTACAGCTGCTGACCTCCAAGCCCGTGCTCTATGTCTGCAATGTCGAGGAAGCCTCGGCCGCGGAAGGCAACAAGTTCACCGACGCCGTGGTGGCACATGCCAAGACGATTGGCGCGCGGGCCGTGATCGTGTCGGCGGCGATCGAGGCCGAGGTCTCGCAATTGCCGGACGAAGACCGGGCCGAGTTCCTGGAAGGCCTGGGCCTGCATGACAGCGGGCTGGATCGGGTGATCCGCGCCGGTTACGAGCTGCTGGGCCTGCTGACCTATTTCACCTGCGGCCCGAAAGAGACCCACGCCTGGACCATCACCAAGGGCACCCTGACGCCACAGGCCGCCGCCGTCATCCACAAGGATTTCGAGCGCGGCTTCATCGCCTGCGAAACCATCGGCTATGACGATTATGTGGCGTGCCGGGGCGAGGCGAAGGCCAAGGAAACCGGCAAGATGCGCATCGAAGGCAAGACCTACCCGGTGAAAGACGGCGACGTCCTGCTGTTCCGCTTCAACGTCTGATGGCCTACGCGGTCAAGGAACTGTTCCGCACCCTGCAAGGGGAGGGCGGGCAATCCGGCCGCGCGGCGGTCTTCTGCCGCTTCGGCGGCTGCAATCTGTGGTCCGGCCGCGAAGAAGACCGCGCCGGCGCCATCTGCGCCTTCTGTGACACCGATTTCGTGGGCATCGACGGGCAGGGCGGCGGCCGCTTCGCCTCCGCCGCCGCACTGGCCGCCGGGATCGCGGCGTGCTGGGGGCCGGACCCGCTGCGCCGCTACGTCGTCTTCACGGGCGGGGAGCCGCTGCTGCAACTCGATCGCGTTCTGATCGACGCGGTGCATGCGCAGGGCTTCGAGATCGCGATTGAAACCAACGGCACATTACCGGCGCCGGAGGGAATCGATTGGATCTGCGTCAGCCCCAAGAGCGGCGCGGCCTTCGTGCAGCGGTCCGGGACGGAGTTGAAGCTGGTCTTCCCACAGCCGGGCCTCGATCCACGCCAGCTCGAAGGGTTGGATTTCCGGCATTTCTGGATCTCACCCATGGATGGACCCGATCGGGCGGCCCATACGCGGGCCGCGGTGGCATTCTGCCTGGCGCATCCGCGCTGGCGGTTGAACCTGCAGGCCCACAAGTTTATCGGCATCCCCTGATCAACCCGGCCCCGATCACGCTGGCCGTTTGGATAATTCTTGCCTATCCCGGCCCCGTCATGACAGTCTGAAGGACGTCAAGCGGATACGCGTGACCGCCGTTCAATGCGGTATCAGGCCTCGCCATCCCTGCGGAACGGGGATTCTTCGGCCAAGGCCGCCATCTCCGATTGGATGCCGGCCCGTTCTTCCACCAGGAACTGGGCCACCGCGCGCCGCAGCCCGGCATGGCCGATCCAATGGGCGGAATAGGTGGGTTTGGGGAGATAGCCACGTTGGATTTTGTGGCGGCCCTGGGCGCCGGCCTCGACGCGTTGCAGGCCGTGTTCGATCGCCCAATCGATGGCGCGATAATAACACAGCTCAAAATGCAGGAACGGCCAGTCGCCCTGGCAGCCCCAGTTACGGCCGTACAGCGCCTCCGACCCCGCCAGATTGAGCGCGCCGGCAACCGGCTTGCCGGCCTGTTCGGCAACCATGAGAACGACCTGATGCCCCAGACGCTCCCCCAGCAGGGAAAAGAAGCGCCGGGTCAGATAGGCCGAACCCCATTTGCGGTCCACGGTCGATTGGTAGAAGCGGTAGAAGGCATCCCAATGGCCCTCGGTGATGTCGGATCCGGAGAGAGCGTGGAATGTGAGGCCGCAGGCATTGGCGTCCCGCCGTTCCCGCCGCAGCACCTTGCGTTTGCGCGACGACAGCGCGCCCAGGAAACCGTCAAAATCAGCGTAGCCTTGATTCTCCCAGTGGAATTGCATCCCGATGCGCTGCAACCAGCCAGCGGCGCCCAGTTCGGCCCATTCGCTTTCGGTGCAGAAGGTGACGTGCACCGACGACATGTCGAGGGAGCCGCAGGCCTGTTCCAGCGCCTGCGCCAGGGCGGCGACCGGGATGGCGCTGCCGGGCGCGCGCAACAGGCGCGGGCCGGGGACCGGGCTGAACGGCACCGCGACCTGGAGCTTGGGGTAATAAGGTGTGCCCGTGCGTTCCAGGGCCTGCGCCCAGCCATGGTCGAACACATACTCGCCGTAACTATGCGACTTGGCATACATCGGCGCCACCGCGACCACGCCGCCATCGGCGCGCCGCAGCACGGCATGCCGCGGCATCCAGCCCGTGCGGGGGGTGCATGACCCGCTGTCTTCCAGCGCGCTGAGGAAGGCATGGCTGACGAAGGGGTTGCCGCCCCCGGCGCACAGATCCCAGTCCGCCACCGGGATGTCATGGATCGCCTGGTGCAGCGAAAGGGTCAGCGTCGCGGAACCGTCCGGCATGGGTTTGGCCTCTATGCGATCTCGAACATGCCCTCGACCTCGACCGAGGCATCCAGCGGTAGGACGGGAACGCCGATGGTGGTGCGGGCATGGCGCCCGGCTTCGCCAAAGACCGCGACCGCGAGGTCGGAGGCACCGTTCATCACGGTCGCCTGTTGTGTGAACTCGGTGGGGGAGGCGATATAGCCACCCAGCCGCACCACGCGTTTGACCCGGTCGAGATCGCCGCCGCAGGCCGCCTTGAGATGCACCAGCACGTTGATGAAGCAGAGCCGGGCGGCTTCGGCGGCCTTTTCGACCGATACGCCCCAGGACACCTTGCCGGTGACCGACACCTTGCCATCGACCGCGGGGAGTTGGCCCGAAATCACCACCAGATTGCCGGTGATGACATAGGGCACGTAGTTGGCCACGGGGGCCATCGGCAGCGGCAGGGTGATGCCCAGTTCGGCCAACTTCGCTTCAACCTGTCCCGCCATGTCCTGTGCTCCTGTCTCAGACAACGGAGCGTAGCGCGGGGAGGCCGTGTTTGGGAACCGGTCTCGCGCTAGAGCCTGTCCGTCTAAAGACGGACAGGCTCCTGCAATATTTGATCGAGCAATTTCACCGGTTTGTTGATCGCTGCGCGATTCAACCTAAACCGGTATTGCTCTACCGTGCCACCACCCGCAAAGCCCGCCGGCGTGCCCGCGGGGAGGCGTCGGCCGGCAGTTCCAGGGGCAGCAGCGGCGCGCTATCGCGGGCGCCGTCGCCGACGGTGTCGGGTTCTTCGATCTCCGCCTCCGGAATGTCCCGGCGACCGAGGTAGTTCGCGGCCAGGTGGCGGAAGGTGTAGTCGAGCAGGGAGGTCGCCTGACGCACCGCCGGATCGCCCTCGACCGAGCCAGCCGGCCCGAAGCGGGTGAAGGTGAAGGCCTCAACGAAGGCTTCCAGCGGCACGCCATGCTGGAGTCCGATACTCACGGCGGCGGCGAAATTGTCCATCAGGCCGCGAAATGCCGCGCCTTCCTTGTGCAGGGCGATGAAAATCTCGCCCAGCGCGCCGTTGTCGTATTCGCCGGTGCGGACATAGAGCTTGTGGCCGCCGACAGCGGCTTTCTGGGTGTAGCCCGTGCGCCGTGCCGGCAGGTCCCGGCGCGTGGCCGCCGGTATCGCCGTCCCGAGTTGCGCCGGGCGGGCTGGCATGGCCTCCATGAACGGGGCGATGGCATCATGCATCTGCGCATGCGCGGCGCTGCCATGGGCGGGGATCGGGTGACCGCCGCCGATAAGGCTTGCGAGGGCTTCCTCGGCCGTCATCCCACTGACGGCGAGCCAGGCGCGGGCGGCCCGGCTCAGTCCGCCGCTGGGCGACAGGGGGGAGAAGGCCGGCGCGATGCCGCCCGTCTCAACGCCGAGCAGCGCATCAGCGGCGCCCGCGGGGGCGATGGCGGTGGTGGCGACATGGCGCAGGCCTTCGACGGCCAGCGCCTGTTGGCGTGCCGCGCGGGCGGCCTCGGCCAGGCCGGGAACCGCGGTCTGCGCGGGCGCGCTGGGCCAATCCATGGGCGAAGGCCGGATGGCATCGGTCAGGCGGGCCAGCCGCACGGATGCCGCGTCCGCCCGGCCACGCAGGATCGCGGCCAGGGCCCGGCCGATGTCGCGCGCCGCGGGGGACGCGTAATCGACGCCGAGAGCACAGAGCAAGCCGGCCAGATCAGCCATCCCAACCGCGAGGCGGGCGCTGCCGGGCGCGGCGAGGGTGAGGGTCAACACCGCCGTTTCCACGGCCTCGGCGAAAGCGGCGGCGTCAAACAAGCCGGCGGCGTCGATGAAGGCCGGCAGGTTCAGCACAAAGCCCGGCGTATGATCCCGCTTACCCTGCCACACCGACTCGGTCGGCGTCCCCCGGCGGAGTTGCAGCATCCAATGCAGCCGCTCCGCCAAAGCGGGCTCCAGGGCGGCGGATCGTTCCGCGATGGGCCTGATCCAGGCCTCCGCGCTCAATGCCAGCGATACCGCGCCCACGCCTGGGGCCAGGGCCGCGAGACCGGCGGCGGCGGCATCGTCCCACGCGGCGGGCAAGGTCACCATGCGCGGGGCCTCGTCGGGATCGGGGCCGATGGAGATGCGGCGCATGCGCACGCCGTGCCAGGAGCGGTGGATTTTCATGGCCCTATGGTAAGGCTGGGCCATGCGACTCAGGAAGCTTATTTTGGGGGTAAATGCGCCAAAACCCACAATATCCTGTGGATGACTCGCTGACGGGTCGAGTTTTCGGGAGATTCGCGGGCTTGCCGGCGTGCGGCCCCTGTCCCCGGGGCCGGACCCGGGGACAGGGGGGGCGGAGCCTCAGACGGCTTCGTCCAGCTCTTTGCCCCACATGCGTTCCAGGCCGTACATCGTGCGGGATTCAGGCTTGAACAGATGCACGACGATGTCGCCGGCGTCGATCAGGACCCAGTCGGACCCGGTCGCACCCTCGATCGGGACGCGCTTCATGCCTTCCTTGTGCAGCTTTTCGGCCAGATGCTGCGCCATGGCGCTGATCTGGCGATCCGCCAGACCGGTGGCGATGACCATGCGGTCGCAGAACATCGCTTTCCCCGAGAGGTCCAGGGCCACGATGTCTTCGGCCTTATCGTCGTCGAGGCTGTCGACGATGATCTTCTGCAGACGATCGAGTTCAGACGGGGTGGCTTTGACCTTGGCTTTGCGGGGCGCGCGCTTCGGCTTGGCCGGGGCCGCGGCCGCGACAGCCGTATCCACCTCGGTGGCCGGGCTGGCGGCGAGCGGGCCGGCGGCGATGGTCTTTTTGCGGGGCGTGCCAGGTGTTGGGCTGGCCTCGGCCAAAGCGGGCTTCACCGCCCGCTTGCGCGGCGCCGGCTTGTGCCGGGCGGGGGAGGCGGCGACAGGCGCTTTCGGTGTGGTGGCTATGGGACTGATCCTTGAAGGGCGGCGCGGATGGCGGTCGCGGAGAGTGGGCTCTGCCGTGTCGCCAGAAACACCCAGCCGGGCGCCGTACCTGGCAAGAGCGGGGCTTCCCGTGACGGGCGTCTGTCAGAGCGCATCCGCCGGGCGGCCTGGCCGGTGAGTGCGCGATGGTTATACGTGGGTCGGGGCAGCACGGCAAAGGACAACCGTCGGGTCATCGCCATCCAGCGCCGCCATTTCGGCAGTTGCTCCAGAATATCGGCCCCCATGATCCACACGAAGCCGGCGCGGGGGAAGCGTTGCCGCAGCCGGTGCATCGTGTCGACGGTGAACCGCGTGTTCAGCGCCTGCTCGATCGAGGTGGCGATGATGCGCCGCCCGTCGGCGATCGCGCGGGCCCCGGCCATGCGTTCGACCAGCGGCGCCATGCCGCGGCGGGGCTTCAGCGGATTGCCGGGGGACACGAGCAGCCAGACCTGATCCAGCCGCAGCCGCTTCAGCGCCAATGCGGCGATATGGCGGTGCCCGGCATGGGCGGGGTTGAAGGACCCGCCCAGCAAGCCGATGCGCATGCGCCGGCGGTCGCCAAAGCGGGGGAGCGGGTCCGGGATCAGGGGCGTGTCTGCCCGGTGCCGGTGATGATGTAGCGATAGGTCGTCAACTGCTCCAGACCCACGGGGCCGCGGGCGTGGATGCGCCCGGTGGCGATGCCGATCTCGGCGCCGAAGCCGAATTCGCCGCCGTCGCAGAACTGGGTGGAGGCGTTCCACAGCGCCACCGCGCTATCGACCCCGCGCAGGAAGCGTTCGGCCGCATCGGCGTCCTCGGTCACGATGGCCTCAGTGTGTTCGCTGCCATGCCGGGTGATATGGGCCAGGGCCTCATCGACGCCATCGACCACGGCGATGGACAGGACGGAGTCCAGCCATTCGGTGTCGAAATCGGCTGCCGTCGCCCGGGTCAGGCCGGGCACGACCATGCAGGCCTGCGCATCCGCCCGGAAGTCGCAGCCCAGCTTGCGCAGATCGTCCACGATCGCGGGCAGCATATGGGCGGCGACCGCGCGGTCGATCAGCAGCGTTTCGGTCGCGCCGCAGATGCCGGTGCGGCGCATCTTGGCATTGGCGATGATGGCGCGGGCCATGGCCTCATCCGCCTTTTCGTGGATGTAGGTGTGGCAAAGGCCCTCGGCATGGGCCAGGACGGGCACCCGCGCCTCGCGCTGCACCCGTTCGACCAGCGACTTGCCGCCGCGGGGGATGATCAGGTCGAGCAGCCCGGCACCGGCCAGCATCGCCGCGACATAGGCCCGGTCCGCGTTCGGCGCGACCTGGATGCAGGCGGCGGGCAGGCCGGAGGACAGCAGCCCGGTCTGCAGCGCCTGGTTGATCGCCTGTGCGCTGCGGGCGCTGTCGGACCCACCGCGCAGGATCACCGCGTTCCCGGATTTGAGGCAGAGCGCCGATGCATCCGCGCCCACATTCGGCCTGCTCTCATAGATCATGCCGATCACGCCGATGGGCGCGGGGATGCGCTGGATGCGCAGCCCGTTCGGCCGGGTCCAGTCGGCCAGGGTGCGGGCGAGCGGATCGGGGAGGGCGGCGACCTCTTCGAGCCCCTTGGCCATGGCTTCGACCCGGGCTGGCGTGAGGGTGAGGCGATCGCGGAACGCGGCGGTGCCATGGAAAGCCGTGACGTCGGCCTCGTTGGCGGCCAGGATCTCCGCCATCGCGCCGCGCAAGGCGGCGGCCATGGTGGTCAGCGCGGCGTTGCGCGCGGCCTCACTGCTGCGGGCCAGCACGCGGGAGGCGGCCCGCGCCTCGGTGGCGGCGCGGTGCAGATGCTGGGTGGCTTCGGTCTCGATATGCATGTCTGTGTCCTCGGATGCCTATTGTGGCGCGGGAGGGGGGGAGATTCCAGTGGGCAGACGCATGGCTGCAATTGACAGTTCCCCGCCGTATTGCCGAAATACCCGCCGGTAGCCATTACCGGCCCAGCCGAACCCGGCCGTGCGCCGCAGATATGAGGGAACACACCATGCCCGACACCAACGTCCTGGCCCACCGGGAAGCCCCGGGCCCGGTCAAAACCACCGACGCCATCGTCATCGGCGCGGGTATCTCCGGCATGTTCATGCTCTACCGTCTGCGCGAACTCGGCCTGAGCACGCAGGTCTTTGAGGCCGGCACGAATGTCGGTGGCACCTGGTACTGGAACCGCTACCCCGGGGCGCGTTTCGACTCCGAAAGCTGGACCTATGGCTACTCGTTTTCCAAAGAGCTGCTGCAGGAATGGGATTGGAAGGAGCATTTCTCCCCCCAGCCCGATACCTTGGAATACCTGAACCACGTGGCCGATAAGTTCGATCTGCGCCGCGATATCCAGTTCCGCAGCACCGTCACCGCGGCGCATTGGGATGATGCGGCGAATGAATGGACGGTGACGCTGGAAAGCGGGCAGCAGGCTAAGTCGCGCCTGTTGCTGACCGCCATCGGTATCCTGTCCGCCTATACGCTGCCGGCCATTCCCGGCCGCGACAGCTTCCAGGGGCCGGCCTACCACCCCGCCCGCTGGCCGCACACGCCGGTCGATTTCACCGGCAAGCGCGTGGGCATCATCGGCACCGGCGCCACCGCCATCCAGGCCATCCCCGAGATCGCCAAGCAGGCCGCCCAGCTCACGGTCTTCCAACGCCGCCCGAACTGGGCCGCGCCGCTGCACAATGCCAAGATCTCCAAAGAGGAGATGCAGCAGATCAAGGCCCGCTATGACGAGATCTACGCCCACTGCGCCCAGACCCCGAGCTGGTTCATCCATGAGGCCGACAAGCGCAAAACCCTGGATGTATCGCCGGAAGAGCGAGAGGCGTTCTGGGAGAAGCTTTACGCCGAACCCGGTTTCGGCATCTGGATGGGCAATTTCCGTGACATCCTGATCGACGAGAAGGCCAACGAGAAGATCAGCGCCTTCATCGCCGGGAAGATCCGCCAGCGGGTGAAGGACCCGGCGATCGCCGAGAAGCTGATCCCCAAGGATCACGGCTTCGGCGCCCGCCGCGTGCCGCTGGAGAGCGGCTATTTTGAGGCCTATAACCGCGACAACGTCACCCTGGTCGATGTCATCCATGATGAACCGATCGAGTGCATCACGCCCAAGGGCGTGAAGACGACCAAGCAGGAGCGTGAATTCGACATCCTGATTTACGCGACCGGATTCGACGGCGTGACCGGCGCTTTCGACCGGATCGATATCCGCGGCCCGAATGGCCTGGCCCTCAAGGACGCCTGGGCCGACGGCCCACGTACCTATCTCGGCATGCTGCCAGAAGGTTTCCCGAACATGCTGATGGCACTCGGCCCGCATACCGCGCGCGGCAATATCCCGCAGGCCATCGAGCACAGCGTGAACTTCCAGGCGGGCCTGCTGAAGTTCATGCAGGAACACGGCTACACCCGGATCGAAACCCGGCCTGAATGCGTCGATGAATGGACTGAAACCGTGATCAAGGCCGCCGAACCGCTTCTGTCATCCAAGGTCGACTCCTGGCAGACCGGCGTGAACCGCAACGTTGAAGGTCGGCAGGTGCGCCGGGTGCTGGGCTATAACGGCAACGGGGTGCATTTCCGGCGCAAGACCGATGAGGTGACAACCGGCGGCTTCAAGGAATTCGTGTTCCGGTAAGGGGTGATGCCGGGTGGGGTGCTCGATTCAAATTGCTGCATCGCACAATTTCAATTGACAGCCCACTGGCCCAAGCGGCATCGTCACCGGGCGGAAGAGATCGCGGCGGCTGCGAAGCCAAGGCGGCACCGAAGGAGCAACCGGCCCCGGAAACTCTCAGGTACCAGTGACCGCACCCGAATGACGACTCTGAAAAGCGGGCGGCAGCCCGCGCCGACGGTGTAAGTCCGGGCCCAATTCCTGGGTCCAGATGATGCTCTCAGGCCAATGACAGAGGGGGTCCGTTTTCCCGCCGCGGCGGGAGAAGGAGCATCCATGTCTTCGACCAATACCGACACGATCGCCGTCATCGGCGCCGGCATCACGGGAATCACCACCGCCTACAACCTCGCCCGGCGCGGCTGCCGGGTGACGATCTATGACCGCCATCCCTATGCGGCGATGGAGACCTCGTTTGCCAATGGCGGGCAGCTGTCTGCTTCCAATGCCGAGGTCTGGAACAGTTGGGCCACCGTCCTGAAGGGGTTGAAATGGATGATGACCCCGGGTGCCCCGCTGCTGGTGAACCCGAAGCCGTCCTGGCACAAGCTGTCCTGGATGGGGGCGTTCATCGCCTCCATCCCGCGCTATGAGGACAACACCATCACCACCGCGCGCCTGGCGATCGAAGCGCGGGAGCATCTGCGCCGCATGGCCGCCGAGGAGGGCATCGACTTCGACTGCGAAGATCGCGGCATCCTGCATTTCTACGAGCACAAGAAGGATTTCGAGGCGGCGGAGCGGGTGTCCGCCCTGCTGGCCAAAGGCGGGCTGGAACGCCGTGCCGTGACGCCATCGGAAATCCGGTCGATCGAGCCGGCATTGCGGGGCGAGTATTACGGCGGCTTCTACACCCCGTCCGATTTCACCGGTGACATTCACAAATTCACCAACGGCCTGGCGCTCGCCTGCCAGCGGCACGGCGTGGCGCTGCGCTTCGCGACCGAGGTCGTATCGATGGACGCCGCCACCGATGGCGTCACGATCGTCAGCCGATCGACGGAGCCGACGTTGGATGGGGCGGTGCAACCGGCGGAGACGCAGCGGTTCGATCAGGTGGTGGTTTGTGGCGGGGTGATGTCACGGGGCATCGCCTCGGGCTTTGGGGATCGGGTGAACGTCTACCCGGTGAAGGGCTATTCGATCACGGTCAGCCTTCCCGACCCGGCGGATCAGGCGGCGGCGCCCTGGGTGAGCCTGCTGGACGACAAATCCAAGATCGTCACCAGCCGGCTGGGGGCGACCCGGTTCCGGGTGGCGGGGACGGCGGAGTTCAATGGCTATAACCGCGACATCACCGCCGCCCGCATCGCGCCGCTGGTGGCCTGGTGCCGGGCGCATTTCCCGGGGATGAGCACGCGTCAGTCCGTCCCCTGGGCGGGGCTGCGGCCGATGATGCCGGACATGCTGCCGCGGGTGATGCGGGGGAAGAACCCGCGGGTGCTGTATAACACCGGGCACGGTCATCTCGGCTGGACGCTCTCGGCCGCGACGGCGGATGCGGTGGGGGCCCTGGCGACGGCACGGGGCAACGGCTGAGCCTGGATTTGACGCGCGGGCCTCGTCACGGGAAGAACGGAAAACCCCGAGGACGCCCGCTCATGACACGTCAAACCCCCTTGGCCGCTGATGATACCGCGGCCTTCACCGCGATCGAGGCCATCTACCATGCCTACCTCACCGGCTTCATCCTGACGCTGGTGAGCCGGGCCGGGGCTCGCGCGGCGGCGGAGGTGGTCCACCGCACCTTTCGCCGCCAGCAGCTGGCGCGGTTCCTGCCGGGGCTGAAGAAACTGGGGATCGACCACCTCCCCCATGCCGTCGCTTGCGCCCAGTATCACACGCTGTCCAATCAGGTCGGCGGGGTGAAGGTCGAATATGTCTACGAATCCGACCGCAAGGCCTGGGTCCGCTACCCGCCGCCGCGGTGGATCTGGTCGGGCACCGCCATCTGCGGCATCCCGTCCGAAGTCTCTCGCGCCATGCTCACGGGCTGGCACGCCAATAACGGGCCGGTGCTGGGCAACCCCCGGCTCGGCTTCGTCTGCACCGCCCAGACCGTCGATGGCCAACCGGGATTGGAGGGGTATTACAAAGAGTACGATCACGATCTGAGCCCGGACGAACGCCTGCAATTCGCCCCTGGTGAGGAGTGCCCGCCGTTCGATCCGGCTTTGGCCCCCAGCCTGCCGGCGGAGGGCTGGCCGGAAAGCCGGCTGCGCAAAGTCATGCGCAATTACGCGATGGAATACGTGACCTCGATCGTGCCAGAGGCGATTGCCGCGCTGGGTCCGTCCGAAGGCGGCAGCCTCGCCGGCCATGCCGCCCGTTTGATCGGCATGCACTGCTTCGATGAGACGGCGGCGATGCTGGGCGGCGTCGCGCCGGGCGCGGAGGGCTTCGCGCACTACTTCGCTCGGCTCGCGCGCGGACAGGGCGACGATGCGGCGGTCAGCCGGGATGGGGAGGCCTGGATCGTCTCCCAGAGCACCTGGCACTTGATGCGCGAACGCCGTGATGTCCCGCGGGAGGCGTTCGATGCCTGGAATCAGCTCTGGGTTGGCGCCGCCTTGGCGCATGACCGCTGGCTGCGGATTGATGTCACGGGCCGGCGTGATTGTGGCGATCCGGCCTGGGTTTGGCGGATCACCCGCCGAAATCGTTGACCCGCCCCGCCCATTCATGGTGCCATCCTCCCATAAAAAGGGAGGGAACCGCCATGAATGCGCCCGTGCATTACGATCCGTCCAGCGATGCCTGGAAAAAGCCGCTCGAATCCTTCGATATGAGCGATCCGACATTTTACCAGAACGACACGTGGTACCCGTATTTTGAGCGTCTGCGGCGGGAAGCGCCGGTGCATTGGTGCGCCGACAGTCTCTATGGCCCCTATTGGTCGGTGTCCAAGTACAAGGACATCATGCATTGCGAGATCAACCATCAGATCTATTCCAACGAAATCGGCGGCGTGCAGATCGAGGATCAGCCCGCCAACATGGCGCGCCCCAGCTTCATCCGCATGGACCCGCCGCGCCACGACGAACAGCGCAAGGTCGCCAGCCCGATCGTCGCGCCCAACAACCTGATGAATATGGAGGGGTTGATCCGCTCCCGCACCCAGACCCTGCTCGATGGCCTGCCGCGGGGGGAGACGTTCGATTGGGTGAACCGCGTGTCGATCCCGCTGACGACCATGATGCTGGCGACGCTGTTTGACTTCCCGTTTGAGGAACGCGCCAAACTGACCTATTGGTCCGACGTCGCCATCTGCAACGTGCGCGATCCCGCCTCCCCGGTGCATTCGGAAGAGGAACGGTTCGAGGTCCTGAAGGAAATGGCCGCCTATATGGGCGCGCTGTTCAAAGAGCGGCAGGCGCAACCGCCGAAATTTGACCTGTTGTCGATGCTGGCGCATGGCGAATCCACGCGCGACATGCCGATCCGGGAGTTTATGGGGACGCTGGCGCTGTTGATCGTCGGTGGGAACGACACGACCCGCAATTCCATGAGTGGCGGGCTATTGGCGCTGAACCAGTTTCCCGATGAATATCGCAAGCTGCTGGCCAATCCGGCGCTGGTGGACTCCATGGTGCCGGAGATCGTGCGCTACGTGACCCCGGTGCTGCATATGCGCCGGACCGCCACCCGCGACACCGAACTCGGCGGCCAGCAGATCAAGGCCGGGGACAAGGTGATCATGTGGTATGTCTCGGGCAACCGGGATGAGGATGCGATCGAGAACCCGAACCAGTTCATCATCGACCGCGCCCGGCCGCGCCAGCATCTGTCGTTTGGATTTGGTATTCACCGCTGCGTCGGCAACCGGCTGGCGGAGTTGCAGCTCAAGATCCTGTGGGAGGAGATTCTGGCGCGGTTCCCGATGATCGAAGTGGTGGGGGAGGCGAAGCGGATTTACTCCAACTTCATCCACGGCATCGCTGGGATGCAGGTGCGAATACCCGCGTGATGCAATGGGGGGCGGCCATGATCGCCCCCCATTCCCCTCAATCAATCGCCGCGTGCACCAAATTCGCCACCCGGTCCAGCCGCGCTGAATGCCAGGGATCCGGCGACACAAAGTTTGTCAGATACGTAAACGACACCCCGCTGCTTGGATCGGCCCAGGAATACGACGATCCGACTCCGCCATGACCGAACGTGACCGGTGCGCCGATGGTGCCGAGGCCCCGGATGCGGTCGCTGTCGCCGCGCACATGCGGGCCGAGGCCGCGATGCATCGGGATGCCGCTCATCTGATGGTCGCCCATCTCCGCCGTGTGGTTGCGCGACACATAGGCGATCAGGCGCGGCGAGAAGACCCGCACCCCGCCGAGCGTGCCGCCATGGCCGAGCATCTGGTAGAACGCCGCCATGCCGCGCGCGGTCGCGAAGCCGCCGCCGCTCGGCAGCCCGGCGGAGCGGAAGGCGGCTGAGTTATCCCGTGCCTCCGGGGCGTAGGTATCGGCGCAGCGATGTTGCTGGTCCAGGGGCACGCCGACATAGATGTCGTGACCCAGACCCAGCGGTTCGATCACGCGGGTGCGGATGACGTCGCGGTAGTCCTGGCCGGTCACGGCCTCGATCACCATCGCCTGCACCAGATGCGCCGCCTGGCCGTGGTATTGCAGGCGCGAGCCCGGGGTCCAGCTGAGCGCGAAATCGCAGACCTCCGCCCGCATCCTGGCGTGGTCGGTCCAGGTCGCCTGGCTGACATTGTTGGCCGGGAAGCCGCCCGTATGGGTCATCACCTGTTGCAAGGTGATATCGGCTTTGCCGCGGCATGCGAATTCCGGGAGATGGTCGGACACCTTGTCCATGAAGGACAGCTTGCCCTCTTCCACCAAAGTCCAGACGGCGGAACTGGTCAGGACTTTGGTCTGGCTGAACAGCAGAAACAGCGTGTCGTCCTTGGCTTCGCGCACGCCACCCTCGGTCGCGGCGGCGCCATAGGTCTGGAACAGGGCCAGCTTGCCATGCCGCGCCAAAGCGATCTGGGCGCCAGGATAGCGGCCCTCCGCGATATGGCCGCGGATCAGTGCGTCGAGATGCTCCAGAGGTTTGGACGCGAAGCCGAGGCGGGCGAGATCGGAAGCGGGCAGGGGATAGTGGGTCATGGTTGGGCCTTCCCAATGGGTGTCGTGATGCTATCCGCCTTGGGCAGGGCGCTCAATCCGTCGGACGACTCATCCCGCCTGGATCAGGGCTTCATCACGGCTCGCACAGATTGTCAGCATACGGCCGATACCGGCGACGTCGAAGACATGGGAAACCTCGGCTGACATGCCGCATACGGCAAAGCGCCCACCACGGCCCGCGATCCCATCCGCGGCGATCAGCAGCGCGCGTATGCCCATGCTGATGACGAAATGAACCTCACTCAGGTCGATCAAAAGATGACCGGTTCCGGCACGGATCAGCGTGGTGATGCGGGATTCAAACAAGGGTGTGCCAACGGTGTCGAGGCGGCCCCGTGGCGCCGCGATCGTGACCTGCCCTGCTTGTTCAATGCCAATCTCCAGGGCCATGCCGGCGCGGATCCTTTCTGATGCAGATGGTGAATGTTTGTGGAGCGCCTGTCAAGCGTGGAGCCTACGGACTGCGGCCCTCCAACTGGTCGATTTCCTGTTCCATGCGAGGGATCAGAATATCCAGTGTTTCCAATACAGCATCAAGTTTTGGCCGCAAATTAACGCCCCAGGTGCGGTGCGGAATATCCCACTCCGCAGATCGTGGACATTGCGGTTGTAGTCATTGACCCGGTGAACCAGCGTGTACATCCGCGCCGCGATATAGGCGCCAAAGACATCGACCCGGTCGATGGTGCTGGTGAAGATTTCCGGCAGCGGCAGCAGCAGCTCTTCGATATTCGGGGCCGCATGCTCATGATCCTGCCGTCCGAGCGCTTGCACGATACCCGAGCGGAAGCGCGCGGTGGTCCGCAGATCCCCTAGCACCGGAGCGATGGCCGCGGCCAAAACCTGCCGCCGCAATGCCTGTGCGGCGGCGGTGCGCAAACGTTCGCTATTTTCCTGCCGCAGCGCGATCCCCACCGCGGCACCCGCCGCGGCCAACGAGCCAAGCCCCTGCACCCAATCCGAGAGTTTCTGGTCCAGCAACCAGTCCATCAACGACATCGCCACACCCCGCCTGTCCGGTCCATGACGTGGCAGATTGCCGTGTTTCCGGCAACCCGCTTCAGCGTCAAACGCCCTTGTTTCCTCCGGCTGGATCGGGTCTGATCCGCGCGCTTTAACCAGGGACCCCGAACGCATGGCCGAAATACGCACGACCCATTTGCTGACCATGAAACTCGCCGTGAACGGTATGCAACCGATCGGCCAGACGCCGAACGGCAACCGCCGCATCGGCCTGGTCGCCGGCGGCACGTTCGAGGGGCCACGCATGAAGGGCACCATCCTGCCCGGCGGCGCCGACTGGATCATCGTCCGCCCCGATGGCTCGACGACGCTCGACGTGCGCATCGTGTTGCAGACCGACGATGGCGCAACCATCGGCTTGACCTACCGCGGCATGCGTCATGGGCCGGAAGCGGTCATGGCGCGGGTCAATGCCGGGGAGTTGGTCGATCCTTCCGAATACTATTTCCGCACCGCCGTGTTCTTTGAAACGGCGGCGGAGAAATACGACTGGCTCAACCGCATCATCGCCATCGGCACGGGCCATCGCCCGCCCGAAGGTCCTGTTTACGACGTGTTCGAGGTACTCTGATCATGGCAATCATCGGATTTATCGGTCTCGGCAACATGGGCGGCCCGATGGCCGCCAATCTGGTCAAGGCCGGCCACACCGTCACCGGCTTTGACCTGAACCCGGCCGCGCTGGAAGCATTGCAAGCGGCGGGCGGTGCCGTCGCACCCAGCGCCAGCGATGCCGTCAAAGGGGCCGAGGTGGTGATCACCATGCTCCCCGCCGGGGAGCATGTGCGCCAGGTCTGGCTGCATCAGGGCGGCCTGCTCGATGTGGTCAAGGACAGCAAGCCCCTGCTGATCGATTGTTCCACCATCGACGTCGAAAGCGCCCGCGTTGTCACCGCGGCGGCCGAGGAAGCGGGCATGACAATGCTCGATGCTCCAGTGTCCGGCGGCACCGTTGGCGCGGCCAACGCCACCCTCACCTTCATGGTCGGCGGTGATGCCGGTGCGTTCGCGAAGGGGGAGTCGATCCTGAAGGATATGGGGAAGAATATCTTTCATGCGGGCGGGCCGGGTGCGGGCCAGGCCGTCAAGATCTGCAACAACATGATGCTCGCCATCAATATGATCGGCGTGGCGGAAGGCTTCATCCTCGGCGACAAGCTGGGCCTCGATCGTGACACCCTGCACAAGATCTGCGCCACCGCGACGTCGAATTCCTTCGCGCTGTCGAATTATTGCCCGGCCCCGGGCCCGACGCCGGCCTCGCCCGCCAACCGCGATTACGCGCCCGGGTTCATGACGGCGCTGATGTTAAAGGACGTGAAGCTGTCCCAGTCGGCCGCGGCGGCGACGGGCGTGTCGACCCCCATGGCGGCGCTGGCGGCGTCTTTGTACCAGGAAGTCGTCGATGCCGGGGACGCGATGAAGGACTTCTCTGTGGTCTACCGGCTGCTGGAAAGCAGGGTGAAGGGCTGAAGGCCCTTCGAGCACCGAACCCGCGTCATCGCCAGGGATGACGCGGGCATTACCCGTGGTTTCGTCTGCTACTAAAAAACAGTAAACTGCGCGCAGCGGCCACACGAACACACAGGGAGAACGAACCATGTCGACCCAGGCCTTCAAAGCCGCCCGCGATTTCCTGTTCGCGCATGCCAACGACTATACCACCGCGCATCGCGACTTCCGTTGGCCGGAGCTCGAGCATTTCAACTACGCCCTCGACTGGTTCGACGCCGAACTCGCCCGCAACCAGACCAATGATCTGGCCTTGAACATCACCGGCGAAGGGGCCGCGACGCGCACCTTCGGGGAACTCTCCGAAGCCTCCAACCGCGTCGCCAATGGGCTGCGGGCGCTGGGCGTCAAGCGCGGCGAGCGGGTGCTGCTGATGCTCGGCAATGTGGTTCCGCTGTGGGAGACGATGCTGGCCGCGATGAAGCTCGGCGCTGTGGTGATCCCGGCGACCACGCTGCTGACGCCGACCGATCTGGCGGATCGGTTTGGGCGGGGCAGGGCGCGGCATTTGATCACAACCGCGGCGGATGCGTCTAAGTTTGACGGGCTCGATCCAACCGTCACCCGCATTTCCGTCGGCGGCGCGCCGGGCGGTTGGCACCCGTATGAGGAACTGCTGACTCATTCGAAAACATTCACGCCGGATGCGCCGACCAAGGCGACCGATCCGCTGCTGTTGTATTTCACATCCGGCACGACATCCCGTCCCAAACTGGTCGAGCATTCCCACCAAAGCTATCCCGTGGGCCATCTGATTACGATGTATTGGATCGGCCTGCGCCCGCGGGACATGCATCTGAATATTTCCTCCCCCGGCTGGGCCAAGCACGCCTATAGCTGCTTCTTCGCCCCATGGAATGCCGGCGCGACAGTGTTCATCGCCAATCAGCCGCGCTTCAACCCCCGCGGCATGCTAGATTCGTTGGTGGAGAACAAAGTCACCACCATCTGCGCCCCGCCCACCGTCTGGCGCATGTTCGTGCAGGAGGACATGACGAAATGGCGGACCTCCCTGCGGGAGGTGCTGTCGGCCGGCGAACCGCTGAACCCCGAAATCATCGACCACGTCCAGAAAGTCTGGAACCTGACCCCGCGGGAAGGCTATGGCCAGACCGAAACCACCCTGCAAATCGGCTGCTACCCCGGCCAGGTGGTGAAACCGGGCAGCATGGGCCAGGAATCCCCCGGTTTCCGCATCCGCCTGCTTGGGCTGGAGAACGAGGATGTGGAGGAAGGGGAGGTTTCGATCGACCTGCACCCCGCCCCCGTCGGCCTGATGCGCGGCTACCAGAACGATGATGGCAGCTTCGCCCCGCGTGGCACCGCCGCTTATCGCACCGGCGATGTCGGGACCCGCGACGCGGACGGCTACTTCACCTATGTCGGGCGCGCCGATGATGTGTTCAAAGCCTCCGACTACCGGATCAGCCCGTTCGAACTGGAAAGCGCGTTGATTGAGCATCCGTTGGTGGCCGAGGCCGCCGTGGTACCGGCGCCGGACCCGATCCGCCTCGCGGTACCCAAAGCCTATGTGACGCTGGTGGCGGGCAGTAATGATGACCGGGAGACGGCCTTGTCGATCTTCCAGCATCTGAAGGGCACCCTGGCGCCATATAAGCGCATTCGACGGATCGAGTTCTCCGAACTGCCGAAGACGATCTCCGGCAAGATCCGCCGTGTTGAGTTGCGCCAGGCCGAAGAAGCCCATGCCAAAGCTGGCACGCGGGAAGCACGGGAGTTTCGCGAAGAGGATTTTCCGGAACTGCGGGGCTGATTGTCGATCCGGTCAGCGCGTTCGGCCCCTTGCCGGTTGCGTTGCTCGATGTCTGCAAGGGATCGGGCGGGCGAACAGGCGTAGGGTCAGCTCCGGCTGATCATGCGGCATGTCATCGCATTCAGATGCGGTGAGCTTGCCAAACCCGGTGAGGCTTTGCGGTAGCGCCATCGGGATGCGAAGCCCAGCGATTCCATGAGTCCTGCCAAAGCCATGCGTCCGTGCACCACTGCTCGCGCTGGACGGTCGGTCTGGCTCGGCCTGTCTGCCGCGGGCCAGCCCGCGTTGCGTTGCCGCAGCTCAGTGTGAGGATACAAAAAAACCCGGGATGCGAACATCCCGGGCTTCTGAACTTTGATCGGCTTGTCTGGCGGAAGAAGAGGGCAGGGGGTTAACCCTGCCCGCTCCGTCTTACCAGTTGAAGCGCAGGCCGCCGGTGACGCTCTGCGAGGTGTTGTGTTCCGACACCGCCGCATCGTAGCCAGCGAAGACCGACAGTGGCGTGCCAGTGAGCAGGGTCGCATGCGCCCCAACCACCGCCGCGTCACGCCCGATCCCGGCGCTGTTGATCGAGAAGGCCGCAGCCGGAGCCACCTGGAAGGCCGAGTTGGTGCGAACCTGCACATCCCCGAACTCATGCGCCCAGCCGGCGGACACCGACGGAACCAGGAGGTAGCTCTCACCCAGGTCGATGCTGCGATCCACCGAGAAGCCGATGGTGGTCTGCAAGCTACGCAGCGACTGGCCGGACACGCGCTGTCCAACCGCACCGCCGTTGGTTTCCGTCACGCTGCCCTGATCGAGGGACAGGCCGCTCAGCATGACGCTGGGCTCGACGTTCCAACCATCGGCGAGTGCCAGGCGCATACCGCCCTTCACCGAGCCACCGATGCCGCTGCCACTCACGTCACCCTTCGGGGCGAGGCCGTAGGCCGACACCATCCGGTTGGCCGTGCCTTCCGTGAAGATGCCACTCAGCTGCGCATCCACGAAGAACTCGTCAACCGTCGCGGTGCCATAGGCGGAAACCTGGACGGCCTGGCCGCTATAACGCTCGCTGTTGGACACCGAGAGGTCCTGGCTGTTGAAGCCGACGGCCAGACCGATCCGGATTTCCGGGGTGATCTGGGTATCGACGCCGGCGACGACACCGCCCGACGTGCCCTGATAGCCCGGGACGCCGTTGTTGCCGCTGCTCAGGTTCAGGAAGTTCCCGAGACCCGCAACCCACACCATCGTGTCCTGACCGGTATCGCCGGCGGCAGGAGCGCGCTTGGTGCCAGCCGCACCCGGCGCATTCCGGCGAGCGCGGAGCTCGTCGTTGATCGCGCCGGTCACCGAGTAGAAGGTGCTGCGGTTGGCCAAGGCGCTGTCAGCATAGGCCAGCGGGGCCATCTGCTGCAGCGTCGTGGTGATCGCCGTCGCGTTGGTCAGGACGTAGAGCGGACGGAACAGGCCATCCAGAGCCGGGGTCATGCGCACACCCGGAGCCGGACGGACACCGTCGAGCGCGAAGCCCACCGGAGCGGACCAGTTGCTGCCGGCCAGGGTGCCGTAGCTGCCCGGGGTCACGATCAGCTGGAGCGAGGCTGGGTTATACAGCGCATCGAACCGGCTGTTCACGCCGAGACCGGTCACCGCGCCGTTGGCGGGGTTCATCTGGTCGAAGCTGCCCAGCAGACCGTTGGCACCCGTCGTGATCACCGTGAAGGCCGTGCCATAGGTCGGCACATAGGTGTTGTTGGCGGAGCCAGCGATGCCGCGCAGCAGCGGCTGGATGGTCCCGGCGGCCGTGAGCGAGCCACTGACCGTCAGCGTGCTGAAGTTACCCGCACCCGTGCCCGCCGTCGGCCCATCGATGTCGAAGGACAGGACGGAACCCGGGAGAGCACCCGCGGCGCTGGACAGCGTCACGTTGCCGTTCACGGTCAGGTTGCCGGGGCCCGAGGTCGCGGAGCCGCTGGCGCCGCCGCCAGGTGCCACGGTCGAGCCGGGGTTGGCCGTCAGGTTGCCGTTGATCGTGCCCGCACCGCGCAGAGTGCCGGTGTTGTTGACCACGACCGGAGAAGCCACCGAACCGTCGATCCGCAGCAGGCCGCCGTAGATCGTCGTCACACCGGTATAGGTGTTCGCACCGGTCAGGGTCTCGGTCCCGGCCGTCAGCGTCAGCCCGCCCGTGCCGCTCGCGACGCCGCTGAAGACACCAGAGGCGTTGGAGAGTGTGAGGAAGTTGCCGCCCAGCGTCACCTTGCCCGCGCCGGACAGGGTGGTGATGGTCGTGCCGCCATTCGTCAGCGGAGCGATGTTGAAGGTCCCGGCATCAGCCACACCCGAGGAGGTGGAGATGCTGCCAGTGCCCGCCAGCGACAGCGTGGAGCCGGCGTTGATGGTCGTCACACCGGTGTAGGTGTTCGTGCCGCTCAGCGTCTGGTTGCCGCCCGCCGTGGTCAGACCGCCCGTGCCGCCGATGACGCCGCCGAAGGTCGTGGACCCGTTGGAGATCGTCAGCGTGTTGCTGCCGAGGGTCACCACACCGGAACCCGCGAGGGTGGTGATGGTGGCGCCCGGAGCGTTGCTGGCCGCGATGGTGAACGTGCCGTTATCCGTCACGACCGAGGAGGCGGCGATGCTGCCAGCGCCCGAAAGCGCCAGGGTCGCACCGCTGTTGATCGTCGTGCCGCCCGTGTAGCCGTTCGTGCCGGTCAGGGTTTCCGTCCCAGCCGCGACCGTCAGACCGCCCGTGCCGCCGATGGCACCCGAGAAGGTGCTGGAAGCAGCGCTGAGGGTCAGCGTGTTGGCGCCCAAGGTCACCACACCGTTGCCGGAGAGGGTCTTGATCGAGGTGCCGCCGTTGGTCAGGCCGGAGATGGTGAACGTGCCGTTGTCCGCCACACCCGAGGAGGTCGCGATGCTGCCCGTGCCGATGAGGGCCAGGGTGGCGCCGCTGCTGATGCTGGTCGCACCGGTATAGGTGTTGGTGCCGCTCAGGGTTTCCGTGCCGCCGGAGACGGTCAGGCCGCCGGTGCCGCCGATGACGCCGCCGAAGGTGGTGGAGCCCGCGGTGATCGTCAGCGTCTGCGCGCCCAGCGAGACACCGCCGGTGCCGGACAGGGTCTTGATCGACGCGCCGGCGGAGGTGCCGGAGATGTCGAACGTGCCGTTGTCCGCCACACCCGAGGAG
>CAIXEA010000022.1 GCA_903918315.1 uncultured Acetobacteraceae bacterium
CGGATGACCATTTGGGCAGATGATGCTTACTGCATATGGGCCGCACAAGGAGGCGGCCCATATGACAGCAGCAGAATTCCGTTCCCAACTCGCTCATTTCACCGGCAGTGAAACCTTTACCCGTCACAGCCTAAGTCGATCCCTGCTGATGACCGAGGGTGTGGTGTTCTTGGCCAGCGCAGCCGGTGCTTATTGGCTGACCGATGCCATTGCCAGCTACCAGCATACGGAATCACCAGAAGTGTCGCGTGATCGAGAGTAAATTTGCAAATCAACTTGCACCTCATCCCAGTCGTTATGCGTGGGTATTTTATGACGGAAATATTGAATTATATTGGTTAAGGTCTGTCTTACGCCGCCGTAAAATCCATGCCGGTAGCCGACTTTGCCGCCGATCCATCCTCCAATCACGAGGGCAGCGAATAACAGGCCAGGTTGCTCTACCATGATTGTACTCCAGGATATCTTGGCTCCGTGTGTCGCGTGCGACGGTGACAGGCGCGACAGTTGCGACACCTAATAGCTGCCATCCTGCCGGAAGGGTTCATCTGTCACAACTGTCGCGCCTGTCACCGTCGCACGCACTATTCGGCGAGCCCATTCCTAAGTAAAGCGGGGTTCACCGAAATCGACTTCCGCCCATCCGCATTGAATAACCGGGCTCTGTGCACACTGGTCAGCTCGCCCAACGCGGCGTCGAGCCGGCGGCCATCCCGGATCGGTCCTTCGCGCTGGAGGTCGCGCCGTCTCAGTTGATCCGTGCCGTTCCGGCGACAGCAATCGATCATGTACCGCTCGATCCGAACCGCGTCGGCAATCGGCTCGGGCAGGGCAATCTCGCCAAAGAACCGGCGAGCCTCGTTCAGGTGATACCGTGTGATGCAGATCGCGGCGGCCATGTGCGCCACCCCGATCTCCCCCTGTGTGCCAATCTCGAACACGTGGAATAGCCCGGCAATGCGGCCAGCATTGTCCGCGATCTTGGAGGCCACATCGCGCATGTCGGTCAAATGACCCCCAATACCTAACTGCACTTCCACGGCGTCATGGAAAGCGACCCAAGCGGCTTTGGCATCGGGGGCCATCGTCAATAGGATGGGTTGCACCCCGCCCGCTGGTGCCATCAGGATTGGCGTATTTAGCAATTTGGCAATCCTCTCGTTGAACCTGCTCAGGGCGGGCCAGGCTGCCGGAGGTTCTACGAATAGGCGCAGTCCTTGGGTGGAATGGGGCCATGTGAACAGAAACCGTGCCAAAAAGCCGGAGCCCCGCGCTAGCCCCTCGGTCCCGTCAAAGAAGGCTCTGAATGTTGCATCCTGAATTTGCAAGGCGATTGACAATCGGGCGTTCTGAACGGTGAATGACTCTGACGTCCGGCGGGATATCGGGACGACACCCCCCTCCCACAGCATGTTCAGTAAACTAATGTTGCGCATCAGATTTTCACTCTTCATGCCGTGGCTGCCGAACACCATCCCCCCTTCGGATGACAGCACAGCCGCAGCCGGCCACTCATGGGCCAACTGATAGGCGAGGGCTTCGGACGTATCGTCCATCCGCAACATTTTAGGCACGAGAGGCGCAACCGGCTTTTGGGCTTCGAGGCCGCGTAGGGCGGCCTCATGCTCAGTCGTGATGCCGCCGTTCTTCGCACCCGCTTTGATCGCTTCCCTTAGGCCGGCGTGCTTAGCGTCCCATGTGGCTTTGGCAGCCTCGTGTTTCTGCACGTCGGACTGCATGCGTGCAGTCGCCTGAGTCTCCCAGTTTCTGATTGTTTTGGTGAAAAAGCTGTCCAGTGTGGATTTACGTTCCCCGGACTCGGCGATCACCAGGGTGTAAAGGCTGGTTGGGCCCGCCAAGCCGGCTGCTCTTTGGACATCCACAAGCGGTTGGATCACGATGGACAACGCGGACAGCGCGGCACATCCCACCATTGCCATTGGCGCCTGGACGAATCCCTGCACTTCAATGACGGCTGCCTGTGCCGCCGCCGGTAGGGCATCGACGGGGTAGGGTTGGGGCTCGAGAGGTCGTGTTAGCGGTTCCGGCTCCAGCCAGATAGCCGTGGCTTCCGGACGAGCCTCAGACTGCGTCTGCTTCCCCGTGGCTACCTCCCGCTGTTGAGCGTAGGCCTTGAGCACGGTGGTTGTCAGGTAATCGGGCCGTTCCGTCCACTTACTGCGCGCCAGGGCGGACCGCTCCATCAGGCGCTGGACGCGGGCACAGTCCTTGCCCGTCCAGAACGCGAGGCGCTGCGCCAGAGCAGCATCAGCCCGGCTGGCGTCGTAGGGGCGGCCCCCGTGGTCGTCGGGGAACGCCCGGCCGAGCGCGGCTTCGTCGGCTTCCCAGAGGTGCTTGAACGTCGGGCGGCCCCCGAAGGCGGCGGCGGCCGACTGAGAGCGGGAGGCGAGCCGGATCAGTTCGTCGTCATCGACCGGGCCGCCGTAGCCCTCACAGGGGGATTCGGACCAATCGCCCGGCGTGGCAGACGAACCGGCTGTCGGCGGAAACCGCTCAATCGCCAGGGCGGTGATCTCAGCGGTGAAATCCTTGTTCATGTCGCCGCTGGCGTTGGTCCCAGTCAGAGCGCAGAAACGTCGGCGACTGTAGAGTTCGACGCCGGGCGGCGTGCTCTTGGTACCATGCTCTGGCGGCTGGCCCCGGCCGATCAGATGCAGCCCGGTGCCGGACTGCGACACCTCCACGTAAGCACCATGGAAGCGGTTGCATAGTTCAACCGCGGTCGTGGACCATTGGCCGTCCACCAGGCAGGCGTCGATGTCGAGGAACCAGTGGTCGTCCTCGGGCGTGAAGACGAACCCCACGCCATGGCCAAGCCCGAGCAGCGCGGCGACGCTTTCGGCCTCCTCGCGCTCCATCCAGATCGCAGGATCGTGCGCGCTGACGACGGCCTGCGTGCGCGGGTCCAGCGGGAGCTTATCGACCTTGCCGCCGCCGTCGTTCTTTGGCGCGAGTTTGTAGAGGATGTATTGAGGCAGGGGGGACCAGACGAGCGGGGCGGTCATGACTGAGCCCTTCGCGTTTTCAACAAAGGCCATATCCGGTCCCCATGACTGTACCACGGTGCTTCATGCGTATTGGGACCCCAAGGTGTGATTGGAATCGGTGGTCCGACCTGCGAGAGCGACCAGGCAATCACGGGTGCCCAGCTATCAGTCATCGGAGTGCCAACCCACCAGCCGAAATCTGCCGGGATGATGATCGGAACCTGATGGGCCAGGACAGGCGGGGTTGTAGCGGGCGGTGACGGTACGAACGTGTTCATATTTGGCCTCTATCTCAGAGGCGCGGAAAGTTCTGGAAACGGCATAATCGATGCGGCTATATTTAGGGTTCGTAGTAGTAGCCGATCAAACCAACCGCCCCCAGCGTTCCCGCGCTGGGGGTTACGTTTAACCGGAGGTGCCGGTGCGGATGGTTGCGACGGGCAGCGATTCCAAGAACCGCTTAAGCGAGTCGGCGGGAATAACGGTCCGCCGGCCAGCTTTGAGTGCCAGGATGCGACCGGCGCCCATCTGTTCGTAAAGGAAGGTCAGACCGCAACCCAACGCGACGGCCGCTTCCCGTGGGGAATAGGCCAAGCGCTCGGTAGCAGGCACTATAGGGTCTGACGGCTGCAAGCTCGCGAGGTCGGCTTCTTGGGAAGAATGGGCAAACCGAGGCGCTGATTGATGCGTGTGCATGAGTCACTCCTGTAGTCAGGAGGCTCCGTCACCGAGCATCGCGCTGGTTAGGTGCCGAGTTGGCGGTATGCCCTTCTATCGAAGGCACCCGGTCGCATCGCGCTACTCCGCCGGCTGATTCAATAGCGCAGCAGCGAGCGTCGGCGCAAGCGTGTTATTGCACCCCGGCGGTTTCCGATTTCTCTACCGGATAAGGTTATGTGGAATGCCGAAAAGGCGTGATCGAAGATTCAGGCACGATACCAAGGTTACCGAACGATGCCCGAATCGTGTCGGCTATGTAGCTGGGCGACAGATGCGCGTAGTGCTTTTCAGTCATCCGCGTGCCAGCATGCCCTAATTGGGCGGCAATCACGCCCATGGGAACACCCCGCATGGCGAGGCGCGAGGCATAAGTGTGCCGCAGTTCATGGAAACTCACAGCGGGGGTGATCTTTGCCGCTTCGCAGGCCGCGCGAATGGGGCGGCATTGGTCGCTCTTGTTCCAAACTGCCCGCGCGATTTTTGCTTCGGTCTTACGGGTGGCCTGAGCGACGAGGCGGTCACGTTCGAATAAAGGGGCAGTGCCAGCCTTGCCGGCGGCAGTCGCCTCGAAAAACCGACACCCTTCGTCAGTTAACGCGATATGGCGCTGCTTTCCGGCCTTGCTGACTTCGATGGTGACGGTGCCGGCCTCTAGGTCAAAAGCACCTGCCTGCATGGCGATTAATTCGCCATAGCGCGCTCCTGTCATCAAGGCTGCGACTACCATAGCGCGAAAATCGGTCGGACAGGCGTTCACCAGTCGGGTGATCTCGTCATCTTTTAGATATCGCACCTTTCCGGCATCGGCCTCGCGGAATGGCTTCACCGCTGCCCAGGCGTCAGGATGACAGGTTACCTTGGCTTCGCCGTGTGCATAGTTCAATGCGGCCTTGAGAGTGGTCAGTATCCTGTTCGCGGATGATCGCCGTCGCCGGGGGGCGTCAGGATCGCCGTCCGTTTCGCGATGGCGCTTTTCCCCATTCTTACTGCGTAGGCGGGGGGGTGATGTCGCTAGGGCGCGGTGCCAGTTCTTCAATGTGTCGCGTGTGAGGCGTCCCACCGGGGTTTTGCCAAGCGCCGGTATTATGTGTGCGTCAGCGACCTGCTTGGTAGTGCGGAGAGCCTTACCGCCACGGGCGCTATAATCGGCCAGATAGTCGGCCAGCGCGTCGGATACTGTGTAAGGCAGGGCAGGGGTGGCAGAGGGTTCAGGCTCTAATCCCGCCGCGATGCGATGATGGCGGGCGATCCAGTCCCGTGCCTTAGCCTCGGCCTTCCGGTAGTCCAGCACCTCCACCCCATCGGCCTTGAGGGTGTCATCTGCGCGTCCGAGCGATTCCTGCCGGTAGTTGCCCCCGGCGGTCAGATCGCGGACCCGGACCAACCACATCCCGGCCGTGCTGCCTTTCCGGTAGCCCAGCGCGGCCCCAGCCCCCAGGCCGCGCCAATAGGGCTGATGCCTGGTTGCCAGCCGCTCGCGGGCGGCACGCGTGGTTAGCGGAGCATCTTCGACGGAGCGCGGCATGGATCGGCCTCTAATTTACCAACTACCTTACCAACTATACGCCGTCATTCTCTGACTTTCAACAGCGTGCGCCACTCCGTATTATTATGAAAAACATGCCTATTTGTCCTTCGTCCACCTTCGTGGATGATTGCTGTAGCCGCCCTTTCACGGCGGCGACAGGGGTTCGAATCCCCTACGGGACGCCAATTCCAATCAGGCGTTGTATCATACTGGTTAGTCAGGTCGCTGAATGCGGTGGCCGTCTGTCGTGCTCCGCTTGACAGGTAGAGCCGATGATTGCTGCAGAAGGCGTTGTTGCGTGATGGGTGTTTTGCCGGTTCACACCCGACAACCGATAGTAAATTCGATATCGTCTCTATAAATCGACTCTGTTCTCCCCATAAAACTCGGTGTATACCCTTGGCCATGAGGATATACTAAAAAGTCCGGGCATCGGTTGGGGCTATCGCTCTGCTGGCGGGGGTGTTGGCGTCCAATCAGGCGTCCGCACAGTCAGGTGGCGTTGCATTGGTGATAGGCAATGCGACGTATACGGGTCTGCCGGCGTTACCGGGTTGCTCCATGTCGGCGCATTCCATCGCCGCGGTCCTGAATGCGCAGGCCTTCAATGTCATATCCCGGTTCGACCCGTCCGCGGGGCAGTTGAACTCGGCGATCGATGCGCTCAACGCCGCGGCGTCGGCCAGTCCCAATGCCCCCGTGGTCGTTTATGTCTGTGGTTATGCGGCGGGTCTGAATGATCGGGCGTTTGTGCTGCCGATCTCCGCGGCACCGCAGCGGGCTTCGGATGTTTTGTCCCAGGGCATCCTTGCGAAGACCTTCATCAACGCCGTTGGGGCGTCGGATGGGCGGGCCGCCCTGTTCATTTATGACGTCGTGCCGACCCCGGGATTGAGCGAGCCGATCGGTCTTGCGTCGCTGCAAAATCTCGATCTGCCATCTGGCGTGGGTGTGCTCGGCGTAACCGAAGCGGCTGCCGATGGCCCCACCCCGCTGGTTGGCGTCATCGTGCCGCGGTTGAAGGTCAATCCTGTCACCGTTTCCGCGCTTATTGAAGCGGCGGGAAAAGACCTGAGCGGATTGCGGACAACGACGCTCGAAGCGCGCAAAATGCCCGCCATGATGGCCTATCTGGTCGGCGCACCGCCTCCGCCGCCGCCGCCGCCGCCGGTCATCGCGCCGGCGCCGCGGGTTGAACCGGTGTCACCACCACTGCCCGCCGTGGCAATGGTGCCGGCTGCCCCGGCCCCCGTCACGACAGCGCCGGTCACCACCGCGCCCGTCACGACGGCGCCCGTCACGACAGGGCCTGTACCGAACGTCCCGGACGAAAACCACATGACCGACGCGGATCGCCGCACGGTGCAAACCGCACTGACCAAGGTCGGGTATTATGACGGCCGAATCGATGGCATCTTCGGCTCTGAGACCAGGGCAGCGATCCGCCGGTATCAGCATGAAGTGAATGCGCCCATGACGGGGATCATCACGCCGGAACAATCGCGGGCATTACTGTCCCGTCAATAAGGACGTCAAACATGGGTTTGCGGGGAAAATTCAATCTCAGCCTGCTGGTGGTGTTTCTGATCGGGATCGGACTCGTCGGGGCGTTCTCCTGGCGCGTGATCAGCGAGAATGCGCGGTCCGAAGTTATCAATGAGGCGCAATTGATCACGGCGGAAGCGATTTCCGTCCGCGGTTATACGGTCAATGAGATCCAGCCGTTGCTGGCGGAGCAAAGCAAGACGCGGTTCCTGCCGCATACCATTCCGGCCTTTGCCGCCACCTCGACCCAGCGGGACTTCACCAAGGCCTTCCCCGACTACACCTATAAAGAAGCTGCGCTGAACCCGACCAATCCAGGCCATCGGGCCACGGCGGAAGAGGCCGTGATCATTGAGCAATTCCGCAAGGATCCGACCCAGAAAACCATCATCACGACCCGTGAAACCCCGGCGGGGCCGGTTCTGTCCGTGTCGCGGCCGCTGCAGATCACCAACAAGGCCTGCCTGAGCTGTCATTCCGTGCCAGGTGCGGCGCCGGCCTCGATGATCGACGTGTACGGGCCGAGCAATGGCTTCGGCTGGACATTGAATGAGGTCATCGGTGCTCAGATTGTTTCCGTCCCGATGCAGGTCGCGCTGACGCGGGCCAATACGCTCTTCTTCAGTTTCATGGGCGGGCTGACGGCGATCTTCGCGGTCGTGATCATCCTTCTGAATATCCTGCTGCATTTCGCGGTGATCAGGCCGATCCGGGCGATGTCGGCTCTGGCGACCGAGATCAGTGCTGGTGATGGCTCGGATGCGCCGGAGTTTTCCGTCAACGGGAAAGACGAAATCGCTTCGTTGTCGCAATCTTTCAACCGGATGCGCCGGAGTCTGGTCAGTGCGATGACTCTGCTGGAAAGCTGAGGTGTCGGGCGCCGCTGGCCATCCGACCCATATTGGCCGTTTCAGGGTCGAACGGGTTCTGGGCACTGGCGCCATGGGAGTCGTTTATCTGGCGCAGGATACGCTGATCGAGCGCCAGGTGGCGGTGAAACTCGTGCGCGCCGACCTGCTGGATGATGAAGAGCGGGACGAGTATTTGCGCCGGTTCATGGTCGAAGCCCGGACAGCCGGGCGGATCCACCATTCCAATATCGTTCGGATTTACGATCTCGCGACCAATGAGGGTAATCCTTATCTGGTGATGGAATATATCCGGGGCGAAAGCCTGCTCCAGGTTATGAAGCGTGACGGCCGGTTCGCCTCCGCCGCTGCGATCGATATTATTGGCCAGGTGATGGACGCGCTCGGCGCGGCGCATGAGGCGGGCATCGTCCATCGGGATGTGAAACCGGCGAACATCATGCTGGCCGCTGGTGGCGGCGTGAAAATGATGGATTTCGGCATCGCCCGCTTCGACGCTTCCCTGCACACGCAACCGGGTGCGGTCATCGGCACCCCCCGCTACATGAGCCCGGAACAGATCGTCGGTGACCCCGTCGATGCCCGCAGTGATCTGTTTTCAGCCGGCGTGGTGCTGTACCAGATGATTCGGGGTTCAACCCCGTTCGATGGCGGTTCGATGGTGGAGACGATGCACAAGGTGCTGAATGTCGATCCGCCCGATCTCTCGGTCGATGATCCCTCGGTTCCCTCCATGCTGTCGGTCGTGGTGCGCAAGGCACTGGCCAAGGATCCGATTTACCGCTTCCAATCCGCGGCCGAGATGGCGTCGGCGCTTCGATCCAGTCTGGGGCGCCGGGCGCCGGAACCCCGTTCTGCGTTCACACCGGACGCTATGAACGAGACGATGGCGAATCCGGCGCCGGTCGCGGCTTCCCCGGTCGCGTTTTCCCCGGTCGCGTTTTCCGATGACGAAGTGCGCCGCGTCGAACGGGCCCTGGCCGGTGTTGTTGGACCCATCGCGAAGATCATGGTCAAGCGCGCCTTGCCAGCGGCATCGTCATCCGAAGCCCTTTGGCAGACGCTGGCCAAGAACATCACCACCGACGCGGAGCGGGCCGCCTTCCTGCGAAAGCGAACCTCCCTGAATTGACGCAAGGCGACCCCGCTGGGAGCGTGCCACCTGATCGAGCATGGCGCCGGTTGGTTGATCGCTGCGCGATTCAACCCAGACCAGTATCGTTCTAGCAGCCTGTCCGGTGCTTTGAGGCGCACCTGACAAGCTCTAACCGATTGTTTGATCGCGTGATTCACGGCTCCGGTGATTCCACCTCCGCCGATCACGCTCTAATTGGCTGTCATGCCGCCATCGATCACCAGTTCGCTGCCGGTCACCCAGGCCGCTTCATCGGATGCCAGATAGAGGCAACCCATCGCGATATCCGACGGCTTGCCGAACCGGCCCATGGGCGTTGCATCCATCCGCGCCTTCCCGGATTCGTTGCCCAGGAGACCGGGCCGCGCCATCGGGGTGTCCACAAAGCCGGGATGCACGGAATTCGCCCGGATCTGTTCCTTGGCGTATTGAATGGCTGTGGATTTGGTGAAGATTCGCACAGCGCCCTTGGATGCATGGTAGGCCGCGTTGGCGAATGAGCCGACGATGCCGCAAATGGAGGAGATATTGACGATCGACCCGCCACCGGCGCGACGCATGGCGGGAATCACGCTCTTGGTCCCAAGAAACACGCCGGTCGAATTGACACCCATGATCAGATTCCAGTTTTCCAGGGTCTGATCCTCCAGCGATACGCCGGTCATCACCCCGCTGGCCTGGACGGTCATGCTGGGTGGGCGGCCGGACACACCGGCGATGTTACAGAGGATGTTTATCGTGCCGTACCGCGCCTCGGCGCTGGCCACGAGCGCGATCCATTGCGCCTCATCCGTGACATCCAGCCGGTGGTAGGTGGCGACGCCGCCCGCATCGGTGATGTCCTGTGCCACGGCCGCGCCCAGTTCGTCCTGGACATCGCATAGCACGACGCGCGCGCCATGTTCGGCGAAACGGTGGGCGGTTTCGGCCCCGATGCCGGACGCTGCGCCGGTGATGATCGCGACTTTCCCGCTCAGGCGTTGGCCCAGGGTCATTGTGGTTCCTCCCATTCGCAGCGGCCTGTGACCGCGCTGTTCATCCCTTGGTTTGAACAATGGATGAACGCTTGATCGGGTTCAACCGTGTGACCGGACCGGCTACTGAATGGTCTGCAGATAGGCGATCAGGTCTTTGCGGTCCTGGGCATTTTTGATCCCCGGGAAGGGCATCGTCGTGTCCTTGACCAGCGCTTTCGGGGTTTCCAGATACCGGTCGAGCACCTCCAGACTTTCGAACGGTCCGCCGTTACCGGTGACGCCGAACAGGCTTGGCCCGACGCCATCCTTGCCGGGCTTTGTTGAATGACAGGCGAGGCAATGGCGTTTGAAGACACGCTCCCCGGCGGAACTATCCTGTGCGCGGGCAGCGTTTGGCGTTGTGACCAAACCGGCGATGACCAAGACAAGAGCCAAACGGATCATGGGTAATTTCCAAGTTACGTTGCACATGAAACTGTTAAGTATTTTTCGTTGATTTGCAAGCCTTCGATGGCCCTGGCCAGCGCCGGGAAACCGCGTCACCATCCGGACAGCCATTCCAACGCCGGAGACCTCGCGATGTCCGTCCCCACCGATCGAGCCACTCATATCGTCGCAGGCGGCGGTTCAGCCGGTTGCGCGCTGGCCGCCCGGTTGTCTGAGAACCCATTCAACAAGGTTCTCCTGATCGAGGCCGGACCCGATCACGGCACCACGAACATTCCCGACGATATTCGCGACACCTACGCGCATCGCGCGATGACCAATGCCGCCTATTTCTGGCCGGCGTTGCAGGTGTCCCGGGGGAGCCACGCCCATATCCCGGCGGCGGGGCGCAAGCCGTATTTCTTCTATCAAGGCAAGCTGATGGGCGGCGGATCGTCCATCAACGGTCAGGTCGCTTTACGCGGGGCGCCGGCCGATTTTGACGGCTGGTCGGACATGGGGGCGAAGGGTTGGGACTGGAGCTCGGTTCTGCCCTATTTCCGCAAGCTGGAAACCGATCTGGATTACACGACCGATCAGCTGCATGGCTCGACGGGACCGATCACGGTGCGCCGTATTCCCCGCGGTGACTGGGACGAGTTTACCAACGCGGTGGCCAAATCCTGGGACAGCCATGGGCATGGCTATGTCCCGGATATGAATGGTGCGTTTGAAGAAGGGTATTCACCGCTGCCGACGTCCAATGACGGGGCGGCGCGGCGCTCCACCGCCAACGGTCACCTCAGTGATGAGGTGCGCCGGCGGCCCAATCTGCGCCTGATGCCGCAAGCCCATGTGCGCCGCATTCTGTTCAATGGGACCACCGCGACCGGGGTGGAGGTGGTGCGTGCCGGGGGTGTCGAATCGTTCTACGGTGAACGCGTGATCGTGAGTGCCGGGGCTTTCCACAGTCCGAAACTATTGATGTTGTCGGGTATCGGCCCCGCCGCGCACCTGACCGGACTTGGCATTCCCGTGATCGCCGACAGGGCCGGTGTCGGATCAAATCTGCAGGATCATCCGCTGATTTCGGTGTCGGCCTATCTGCCGCCGATCGCGCGGGAGAAACATGTGATCCGGAGGAATTATTCGTATTTGCGGTATTCCTCTGGCATCGCCGGTTGTGAGTCCGCCGATATGATCATGATGGCCGTGTGCCAGTCCATGTGGCATGCCGTTGGCGAACGGATCGGTACCCTCAGCACCTATATTTCGTTGCCCTATTCGCGGGGCACTGTGCGGTTGCGGTCAGCGGATCCGATGGCGGCGCCGGAGATTGATTTCAACTGGCTGGCGGATGAACGCGACCGCGCCCGCCTGGTGGCGGCGTTTCTGCGGATGGCGAAGACGTTCACGCAGGAGCCGGTGAGTAAATACGCCCTCGATCCGTTCCCCTCGAGTTTCTCCGAACGGGTGGCCGCGATCAGCCGGCCGACGGGTTTGAACGCGGTGCTGACCAATGTCGCGGCGGCGCTGCTGGATTCGGCGGCGCCGGTTCGCCGGTTCCTGATCGAGAATGTGATCAGCGAAGCACCGAAATTGGCGGCATTGATGGCGGACCCGAAGGCGGCGGAGGACTATGTCTGTTCCGCCGTTCGCAGCGCCTGGCACCCATCCTGCACCTGTCGTATGGGCGCCGCGGACGATCCGGCCGCGGTCGTCGACCCCAACGCGGCCGTCATCGGCGTCAGGGGGCTGCACGTCGCGGATGCCTCGATCATGCCGCGTGTGACCCGGACCAACACGAACCTTCCCTCGATCATGATCGGGGAGAAGGTGGCGGATCTGGTTCAGGCCATGCTCTAACCGATTGTTTGATCGCGTGATTCACGGCTCCGGTGATTCCACCTCCGCCGATCACGCTTTAACGCGGGCGGCTTGTCAGCCGCTGTTGCCGCCAGACTTGCCGGCGGCAAATCGCACCGCTTCTTCCGCCGCGCGGACCAGCGCCCGGGCTTTCTGGCGGGTTTCCTCGAACTCCGCCGTGGCGACCGAGTCCGCGACGATTCCGGCGCCGGCCTGCACGTACATCGTGCCGTCCTTGACCAGGGCGGTCCGGAGCCCGATGCAGGTGTCCATGGTGCCGTTGGCGGCGAAGTAGCCGATGCAGCCGGCGTAAATGCCGCGCCGATCGGGTTCCAGCTCTTCGATGATTTCCATCGCGCGCACCTTGGGGGCGCCGGACAATGTGCCGGCCGGGAAGCCACCGACGAGTGCATCCAGGGCGTCCAGGCCCGGACGCAACCGGCCCTCCACATTGGAGGAAATATGCATCACATGGCTGAATCGCTCGACGATGAAGCTTTCGGTGACTTTGACGGTGCCGATGTCGGACACGCGCCCGACATCATTGCGGCCGAGATCGATGAGCATGAGATGCTCCGCCCGCTCTTTCGGATCCGCCAGCAATTCGGCTTCCAGGGCCTGGTCTTCTTCATGGGTCGTGCCCCGGCGGCGGGTGCCGGCCAGCGGGCGAATGGTCACGGTGCCGTCCCGCAGCCGGACCAGCACTTCGGGGGAGGAACCGACGATCGCGAAGCCGCCGAAATCGAGAAAGAACAGGAACGGCGCCGGGTTGATCCGCCGCAGCGCGCGATACAGCGCGAAGGGGGGCAGGGAGAATGGAACCGAAAACCGCTGACTGATGACGATCTGGAAGGCGTCGCCGGAGGCGATGTATTCCTTGCAGCGGGCGACGGCGTCGATGAAATCTTCCTCACGGAAGTTCGACCCCGGTGTCGGCGGGTCGGGTAACATCACCGGCGGTGGTTGCGGCGGCATCGGGCGGTCCAGCGCGTCGGCCGCGGCCGAGAGGCGGGCCTGCGCCTGGGCCCAGGCGGTTTCGGCCGTAACGTCCGGCTGCGGGTAGACGGGGGCGACGAGGGAGAGTTCGTCATTGACGTTGTCGAAGATGGCGAACAATGTCGGACGGACCATGAGGCCTTCCGGCACGCCGAGCGTGTCTTTGTTCTTCTCCGGCAATTTCTCCATCAGCCGGACCATGTCGTAGCCGAGATATCCGACCAGTCCGCCGGACATGGGTGGCAGGTTGGCTGGCACGTCGAGCCGCACCTCCGCGATCAGCTTGCGCAGACTGTCCAGGGGCGGGGCCGGATCTGGCAGGAAGGCGTGCGGCGCGGACAGGGCATGCCGGTTCACCGAAGCCACGCCGTTCTGGCAGCGCCAGATCAGATCGGGTGCCATGCCGATGATGGAGTAACGGCCGCGCTTGGCGCCGCCTTCCACGCTTTCCAGCAGGAACGAGTTCGGCTGGCCGTGGGCCAGCTTGAGAAACGCCGCGACGGGTGTATCGAGGTCCGAGACTCCCTTGCGCCACACCAGACTGCCGCGCCCCTCTTCATAGGCGGCACGAAAGGCGGCAAAGCCGGTTTGGACGGGCACGGGCATCGTGGTCTCAGTACCTTAGGGGTGAACGATCTGATCGAAGTTGGTCTGGTTGATCGTGGGATGGGCGCGCAGGCGCACCGCCTCCTGGAAGGTGTTGACGAGGTCGTTGGCGATCGAATTGGCGATGTCCCGGCGGGTTTTGGTGAACCCGGCCTCATCGGCTTTGGGATCGGGCTCGATGATTTCAGCCGCCATGGCGACGATGAACCCATCGGCGGTTTCCACCATCGTCGCCTCGCCTTTTTTCAAACCGAACAACACCCGGTGCAGTTCGACCGGCATCGCGGGATCGGTCTGACCGCGGCTGACCTGCGGGGAGATGTGCGGCCGCACGCCGGCGATGGTCGCGGCATCGGTGAACAGCCGCCCGTCATTGACCGCCGACATCATCGCCGCGGCTGCCTGTTCCTGCGTTCGGCGCACCTGATCAAAGCCCCAATCCGCCAAAACCCGAGCGCGGACGGTATCGTACGGGCGCGGCGCGGGCGGGGTGATATCCTCCACGACCAGGGCGTAATAGGCAGCCCCCATCGGCGTCTGCGTCTCGGTCAAATGCGCGGGTTCACCGGGCCTGGTCTGGAATGCGGCCGTGATGATCGCTTTGCGCAGTTCCTCGGGATTGGGCAGCGGCGCCGGCTCACCGTCCAATGTCTTGCCTTCGGAGTCGAGCGTGCCCGCCACCGCCGTCAAACCGAGGTCGCCCGGCAGGTTGTCCAGCGTGCTGCCATTGGCGAGCAGGTTATCGAGGGTATTGGCGCGGCTGTAGATGATGTCGGTGGCCTTTTCCGACAGCACGCGTTCCCGCAGTTCCGCTTTCACCTCATCAAACGGCTTCTCGGTACTGGCGGTCACCGCGGTCACACGCAGGCTGTACCAGTTCCAGTCACCTTTGATGGGGCCGACGATGTCCCCCTTTGCCGCCGCGAAGACGGCGTCGGCCAGTTTGGTGTCGGGCAGTTCGCCGACGAGGGCATCGGTGAAATCAACGGTGGCGCCCCCCTTCGCCTTGGCGATGGCATCCATCGCGGCCCAGTCACCGGGGGTTTTGGCGGCATCGCGCCAGGCGTCGGCCAGGGCTTTGGCGGTTGTTTCGTCATTGGCGGTCACGATCTGGACGGACCGCTTGCCCGGCGTGACGTAGATGGCATGCGCGCGCTCATAGGCGCCATGCAGGTCCGCGTCGGTGATGGTGATTTCGCTGGCCAGCGACTGGGGCGACAGGATCACGGCCTGGATCCGCCGGTATTCCGGGGTCGAGTAAACGTCCGGGTGGTTGTCATAAACCCGGCGCAACGTCGCATCCCCCGGATCGGCCGCGCGTGGCACGGCGGCAAATGGGAATTGAACCATGTCGGCGGACCGCTTTTCGAACACGCCGGCATAGATGGCGGAAACCTGGGCCGCTGTCGGCGCCGCACCGGCGGCGAGGGCGCCCAGAAGCTGCCGCTCCGCCAGGCTGGCCCGAACCGTCTGGAGGAACAATGGCTCGTTCATCCCGTTGTTACGCAGCACGGATTCGAACTGCTGGCGATCGAATTGGCCGTCCTTGCCCTTGAAGGCTGGCATCGACCGGACATAGGTCGCCACGCTGGCATCGGGCACGACGATGTGCATCTGGCGCATCACGTCGCTGATCCCGGCCTCCCCCACCATGCGATCGATGGTTTTTTGGGCGACTTGCAGCTTCAGCGCCGCCGTCGGCTCCTGGCCGGCGGGCAGGTCCCGGGTGGCCTGACCCAAGGCGCGCTGGAATTCCGCCTGAAAGGCCTGACCCTCGATGGTTTTGCCGGCGGCCTTGATGACCCAGGTTGAGGTGCCGATGAGGCGCACGACGTCGCCCACGCCCCAAAACACGAAGGAGCCGACCATCACGACGAAGAATGCCCGGACGGGCCAGGTATCCAGGTAGCGGCGGAAGGCGGTGATCATGAGTCGGTTCCCATCGCGGTCCGGGCGAACCCGGTATCAGAGCCGGCATCCTATACGGGGCTGGCGGGCGCTTTGCCAGCCGGGGGTTTTCTTGTAGGGGTTGACCGTTGAGGGAATATGTCCATGCGCCAATTAATCGCCGGTAACTGGAAGATGCATGGCCTGACGGCCGAAGCGGAAAGCATCGTCGGGCCCTTGCGGCACGCCGGGGTGCTGGAACGCGATCTTCTGGTCTGTCCGCCCGCAACGCAGATCGCCGCCACGGTCCGCATGCTGGCGGGCTCAGGGGTGGGCGTGGGGGGGCAGGACTGCCACGCGGCAACGCATGGGGCTCATACGGGCGACATTTCCGCGCCGATGCTGCGCGATGCGGGGGCGCAATACGTCATCCTCGGTCATTCGGAACGGCGGCAGGATCACGGTGAAACCGATCCGCAGATCCGCGCCAAGACCCAGGCCGCGCAGGCTGCCGGCCTGCGTCCGATCGTCTGTGTCGGGGAAACCGATGCCGAGCGCCAGGTGGATCGGGCCTTCGCCGTGGTGGGCGCGCAATTGCTCGGGAGCCTGCCGGATTCGTTCACGGGTGGGGCGTTCGACGGAATCGTCGCTTATGAGCCGATCTGGGCGATCGGGACCGGGCGCACCGCGACGGAGGCGGACGTGGCCGCGATGCATCTGTTCATTCGATCCGAACTGACGCGGCGCTTCGGTGCGGCCGGACAGGCCACGCTTATTCTGTATGGCGGTTCCGTCCGGCCCACCAATGCCGCGGCCCTGTTGGCGGTGCCCCATGTCGGCGGCGCCCTCGTCGGTGGCGCGAGCCTCAAGGCTGAGGACTTTCTGGCGATCGCGAGGGCAAAATGATCACCCTGTTCGATTTGGCTGGCGCTGATCCGGACCTGCGGTTCAGCCCGTTCTGCTGGCGTACGCGGTTCGCGCTGGCCCATAAGGGGCTGCCGGTGGATGCATTGCCCTGGCGGTTCACTGAAACGGACGCGATCGCGTTCTCGGGCCAAGGGCGGGTGCCGGTGATCCGCGACGAGGGGCGGGTGGTGTCCGATAGCTGGGCCATCGCGGACTACCTGGAAGAGCAGTGCCCGACGCCGACGCTGTTTGGCGGCGCGACCGGACGGGCCCATGCCCGGTTCGTCAACAGCTGGGCCGACGGCGTTCTGCTGCCGGCCATTGTTCCGATGATCGTGCGAGACCTGCTCGATATCGTGGCGGAGAAGGATAAGGCCTATTTTCGTACCAGCCGGGAGGCTCGGTTCGGCAAACCGCTGGAAGCGGTGCAAGCCGGGCGGGAGGACCGCTTGCCGGCGTTCCAGGCAACGTTGACGCCGGTTCGCCTCGCGCTTCGGACGCAGCCTTGGCTCGGTGGCGCGGCCCCGAGCTATGCGGATCATATTGTCGCGGGGACCCTGATGTGGCCCCGGTGCAGCAGCCGGTTCGCGATCATGGCGGCCGATGACGCGGTGACGGCCTGGTTCGGCCGCATGCTCGACCTGTACGGCGGTCTGGGCCGTTCGGCGAAAACGCCGTGAGCGATCCCGCGAGTGCTGCACGTTCGGCCTTCCACTCGCTGTTGGTGACGCAGGTCCAACGCGAAACCGCGGATGCCGTGGTGGTCACGTTCGCAGTCCCGGCGCGGCTGCGGGACGCCTTACGGTTCACCCCCGGGCAGTACCTGACGCTGCGCGCCATGATCGATGGCGCGGATATCCGCCGCAGCTATTCGATTTGTTCGTCCCCGGATGAGAGCGATTTGTCCGTGGCGATCAAACGGGTTGAGGGCGGCGCCTTCTCGACCTGGGCCAATCGGGTCCTGAAGGCCGGGGATACGGTGTCCGTGATGTCCCCGGACGGGCGGTTCGGCCTGGCGCCTCGCCCAGCGTCCGAGCCGGAGATGGCGCGGTGCTATGCGGCTTTCGCGGCGGGTTCCGGGATTACCCCGATCCTGTCGCTGATGAAGACGGTCCTGGCGGCGGAGGCGGAAAGCCGGTTCTTCCTGTTCTACGGCAATCGCTCCACCGACAGCATCATGTTCCGTGGCGCGCTGGAGGATTTGAAAGACCGATATCTGTCGCGGCTGTCCGTGTTCCATATCCTCTCGCGGGAGCAGCAGGATATCGCGGTGTTGAATGGGCACCTCGACGCGGACAAAGTCCGGCATCTGGCCGCGACCCTGCCGCCGATGGATGAGGCGTTCGTCTGCGGGCCGCAACCGATGATCGAGGGGTTGCCCCCGGTGTTGGCGCAACTCGGAATGGGCCGCGTCCATGTCGAGCGGTTCACCCCGTCCGCCGCCGGACGGCGCCCTCCCGCGGCGATCGCCGACGATGCCGCGCCAGCCTGCGTCGCGACCGTGATCCATGAGGGCTCAAGGGTGGAGATACCGGTCGCCGAGGGGGAGGCGCTGATTGATGCCGCCATTCGGGCTGGGCGCAATTTGCCTTATTCCTGCAAGGGCGGCATGTGCTGCACCTGCCGGGCCCGCCTGCTGGACGGTGCGGTGACGATGACGGCGAATTACTCCCTGGAACCCTGGGAGGTGGACGCCGGCTTCGTGCTGACCTGCCAGGCGCATCCGCTGACGGCGCGGATCGTCGTGGATTTCGATCAGGTTTGAACGCCGCCGCGCCTTGATTACTGGCCAGCTGGTCATTAACTCAGGGGGTATGAGTGAACGCACGCCGCTTCCTCGCCGCCGCCGCAAAGACGCCCGTCCCGGCGAAATCCTGGCCGCCGCCTTGGCGTTATTCGGCGAACGCGGCTTCTCGGCAACCAGACTCGATGACGTCGCCGCGCGGGCCGGCGTCAGCAAAGGCACGGTCTATCTTTACTACCCCACCAAAGAAGACCTCTTCCGCGCCGTCCTGCGCCAGGGCCTGATTCCCAATCTGGAAGCGATGGAGGTGGAATTGGCCACCCATCAGGGGTCCACCGCTGAGCTTCTCGGCCTCATCGGGCGCCGCCTGCTTGCATTGATGGATACCAATCTGACGGTCATTCCAAAATTAGTACTGGCCGAGGCCGGCAACTTCCCGGCCCTGGCACAATTCTACGCCGACGAGGTCGTTAAACGGGCCATGGCCCTGCTGGCCGGTATTCTGCGCCGGGGAATGGATCGGGGGGAGTTGCGGAGCATCGACCCGCAAGACGCGATCCCATCGATCATGGCGCCCTTCCTGATGATGGCTTTGTGGAAGCACTCCCTTGGCCAGCACACGGATCTCGCTTTGGATCCCAAAGCGGTCGTCGCCGCGCACTTGCAAGTGCTGCTGCATGGATTGGAGAAGCGCCCATGAAACGGCCGCTCGTGCTGGCGATCCTGCTCCTGTTGGCCGTGGGGGCGGCCTTGGGCGCGGCGATGGGGTGGCTCTACCCGCGCCCGCTCGCGGATGCTGCCTGGCAGGGCTATGCCGAGGCGGAATACGTTCGGATCGGCCCCCCACTCCAGGGCTTGCTGACCGCGGTGCCGGTGAAGGCCGGTGACCAGGTCGTCGAAGGTCAGCTGCTGTTCGCCCAGGACGATGCGGCCGATCGGGCGGCGTTGGATGGGGCTGTCGCGAACGTTGCGGAGGCTGAAGCGCGCCTCGCCAACCTGCAATTGCCCGGGCGTGATCCGGAAATCGCCCAGGCGGAAGCCAATCTGGCCGATACCAGGGCGGCGGCGGTCCGGGCCGCGCGCGACCTCGAACGGGCGGAAGCGCTTGTCCGGACCCATGTCGTGAGCGTGCAGCAACGCGATCTCGCGCGCGCCGACGCCTTGTCTGCTGCTGCGCGGGAGCAGGCGGCCGCGTCGGCTCTGGTCCTGAAACAGGCCACGCTCGGCCGTGTCCAGGAGATCGCGGCCCAGACCGCGGCGCTCGCCGGTGCCAGGGCGCAGCGGGCACAGGCGGAATGGCGGCTGGCGCAGCGGCGCATGGCGGCCCCGGCCGCCGGTCTGATCGCCGATATCTTCGCCCGCCCCGGGGAGACGCCCAATGCCGGGGCGGCCGTCGTCTCGCTGCTGCCACCCGGTAATATGCTGGTCCGCTTTTTCGTGCCCGAGCCGGCATTGCCGGGGTTACGGCCAGGCCAGCGCGTCGGTATTGGCTGCGACGCCTGTCCGGCGAACCTGACCGGCACGATCTCGTTTATTTCACCCCGTGCCGAATACACCCCACCCGTTATTTACAGTGAAGTCACGCGGAGCAAACTGGTCTACCAGGTCGAAGCCCGCCCGGCCTCGCCGGAAGTAATGGTGCTTAAACCTGGGCAACCCGTGACCATCCGGCTTTTGCCATGACCCGCTACGCCATCGATGTCCACGGCCTCGCCAAGCGCTTCGGCGATCGGCAGGTGGTCTCGGGCCTCGATTTGCGCGTCCCCGAAGGCGAAATCTGCGGCTTCCTCGGCGGCAATGGCAGCGGCAAAACCACGACGATCCGGATGCTCTGCGGCTTGCTGACCCCTGATGCCGGCGGTGGCACCTGTCTGGGCCTGGATGTCATCAAACAGAGCGCCGAAATCCGCCTGCAGGTCGGCTATATGACGCAACGATTCAGTTTTTATGGCGAATTAACCGTCAAGGAAAATCTGGATTTCGTCGCCCGCCTGTATCAGTTGCCGAACCGCGGCAAGGTGGTCGCCGACATGCTGGAGCGGATGGGTCTCGCCGACAGGGCGGATCAGTTCGCGCGGAACCTGTCAGGGGGCTGGAAACAGCGGATGGCGCTCGCGGCCTGCGTGTTGCACCGGCCGAAGCTGCTGCTGCTCGATGAGCCGACGGCCGGCGTGGATGCCAAGGCGCGGCGCGAATTCTGGGACCTGATCAACGACATGGCGGCGGAGGGCATGACCGTCCTCGTCTCCACCCATTACATGGACGAGGCCGAGCGCTGCAAACGCATCGTCTATCTGTCCGGCGGCCGCCTGATCGTGCAAGGCACGGCCGAGGATGTCGTGCGCGATGCCGCGCTGGTGGTGTTCGATCTGACGGGGGAGGGGATCGACAAGGTCTCCAAACGCCTGCGCGGCGCCCCGGGGATCGAAAGTGCGACCATCTTCGGCCGGGCCTTGCGGGTGGTCGGGTTGGACCGGGACGCGATGCGGGCCTCGCTTGCCACAATCGCCACGGACCCAGGCATCGTGACCGAGGAAGTGCCGGCCCGGCTCGACGACGTGTTCATCCATCTGCTGCAGGAACCAACGGCATGAGCGGTTTCTCCTTCAATCGCTTCCTGGCGGTTCTGCACAAGGAAACGCTGGAGATGCGGCGCGACAAGGCCACCATCGGCCTGACGGTGATGCTGCCGCTGATCCAGCTGTTTTTGTTCGGCTACGCCCTGAACGCCAATCCCCGCCATCTGCCGACCGGCGTGCTGACGGGGGAGGAGTCCCGATACAGCCGGGATCTGGAAGCGGCGTTGCACAATACCGGCTATTTCGATCTGCGCCGCTTCGCCAGTGAGGCCGAAGCCGATACCGCTCTGGCCCGCGGTGACGTGCTGTTCGTGCTGAATATCCCCGCCGGCTTCACCCGCGATGTCGATAACGGCCGCAAACCGGCCATTTTGATGGATGCCGACGCCACCGACCCCACCGCCATCGCCCAGGCCAGCGCCGCGGTGAACGCGCTGAACGCCACCGTGTTGCAACGCGACCTGCCCGTGCCGCTGCAGAACCAGACCGGTGGCGCGCCGTTCCAGATCATCGTCCATTCCCGCTACAATCCCGAAGCCATCACCGCCATCAACGTCGTTCCCGGCCTGATTGGCGTGATCGTCAGCTTCTCCACCCTCGTGATCACGGCGCTGACAATGACGCGGGAGCGGGAGGCCGGGACGATGGAAAACCTGCTGTCGATGCCGGTCCGCCCGCTGGAGGTGATGTTCGGTAAGATCATGCCCTATGTCGGGCTGGGCTATGTGCAGGTCTTCCTGATCCTCGCGGTATCCGTGGCGGTGTTTGGGGTGCCGGTGCATGGCTCGATCGCGCTGCTGCTGGCGGTGCTGGGCCTGTTCATCGCCTGCAATCTGGCGCTGGGATTCACCTTCTCCACTATCGCGCGGACGCAGATGCAGGCGCAGCAACTGGCGCAGTTCGCGCTGTTGCCCTCGATGATGCTGTCGGGGTTCATCTATCCCTTCGCCGGCATGCCGCTCTGGGCCCGTGCGATTGGTGAAGCGCTGCCTTTGACCCATATCATTCGCATCGCCCGCGGCATTCTGTTGAAAGGCAACGGTTTCGCCGAGATTGCCGGGGATGTCTGGCCCATGGCGGTCTTTGCCGTCGCCGCGACCGGAGTCGCCGTGTGGTCGTATCGCGAGACCCTGGATTGAACCCGGGACGGTGCTTATGTTTCGCCCATCCGAGGACAGGAGGACCCATCCATGTTGAACCCGATTGCTCCGTTGAGCCTGAACGATCCCAGCCTGTTCCGGCAGGCCAATTTCATCGATGGCAAATGGGTCCAGGCCGATAGCGGCAAGACCCTGGTGGTGCGCAATCCCGCGACCGGCGAAGCGATCGGTGAAGTCCCCGCCATGGGCACCGCCGAAACCCGCCGCGCGATCGAGGCAGCCAACAAGGCCTGGCCGCAATGGCGGGCGAAGCTGGCCAAGGATCGCGGCGCCATCCTGCGCAAGCTGTCGGATCTGATGCTGGCCAATGCCGATGACCTCGGCGCGATCATGACGGCCGAACAGGGCAAGCCATTGTCCGAATCCAAGGGTGAGATCGCCTATGCCGCGAGCTTCATCGAATGGTTCGCCGAAGAGGGCCGCCGCGTCTACGGCGACACCATCCCGCAGAACGCGCCGGGTCGCCGTATCATCGTCACCAAGGAGCCGATTGGCGTATTCGCGGCGATTACGCCGTGGAATTTTCCGGCGGCGATGATCACCCGCAAGGCCGGTCCCGGCTGGGCGGCGGGCTGCACGGGGGTGATCCGGCCAGCCTCGCAGACCCCGTTCTCGGCCCTGGCGATCGCCGTCCTGGCGGAACGCGCGGGTATGCCAGCGGGCGTGTGCAATGTGATCACCGGCCCGTCCGGCCCGATGGGTGACGAGCTGACCGCCAATCCCATCGTGCGCAAGCTGTCCTTCACCGGCTCCACCGAAGTCGGTGCCAAATTGCTGGCGATGTGCGCGCCGACGATCAAGAAGACCAGCATGGAGCTGGGCGGGAACGCGCCCTTCATCGTGTTCGACGACGCCGATCTGGATCAGGCGGTGCTGGGGGCGATGGCGAGCAAGTATCGCAATACCGGGCAGACCTGCGTCTGCGCCAACCGGTTTCTCGTGCAGGACGGGGTTTACGACGCCTTCGCCGCCAGGCTGAAAGTCGCAGTCGAGGCGATGAAGGTCGGCAATGGCATGGACCCGGGCGTGAGCCAGGGACCGTTGATCAACGCCGACGCGGTGAGCAAGGTTGAAGAACACATCGCCGACGCCCTTTCAAAGGGCGCCACCATCGTGACCGGCGGGCATCGTCATGCCCTCGGCGGCACGTTCTTCGAGCCGACGGTGCTGGCCAATGTCCCACCGGAGGCGCTGATTTTCCGAGAAGAAACCTTCGGTCCCGTCGCCCCGCTGTTCCGCTTCAAAACCGAGCAGGAGGCGATCGCCATGGCCAACGACACCGAGTTTGGCCTGGCCTCGTATTTTTACGCGCGCGATGTCGGACGCATCTTCCGGGTCGCGGAGGCGCTGGAATACGGCATCATCGGCATCAATGAAGGCATCATCTCCACCGATGTCGCGCCATTTGGGGGCATGAAGTCCTCCGGCCTCGGCCGTGAGGGTTCAAAATACGGTATCGACGACTATCTGGAGATCAAATACCTGGCCATTGGCGGCATCGGCACGTGACAGCCGCCGGCGCGGGTGGTGTGACCATCGCTCGCGCCACCCAAGCCGACGTCCCCTTCATCATGGCAACCGAGCGGTTGCCGGGCTATGCGGCTGTGATCGCATCGTCCGATGCGTCGGTGCATCGCGCGCGGCTGGCAAACCCGCGCGCGGCCCATTTCCTGGCAATCGCCGATAATCGGCCGGTGGGTTTCGCCATTCTGCGCGACTGGAACAGCGCCGATGGGATCACGCTGCTGATGCGCATCGCGATGGCCGCGCCGGGGCGGGGGCAGGGCACCGCCTTCTTGCTGGCATTGATCGATAAGGTGTTTACCGAGACGGCCTGCCATCGCTTTTGGGTTGGCCAGTTTCCCGACAACGCCCGGGCGCGGCATGTTTATGAAAAAGCCGGATTCGTCGCCGAGGGCATCGCGCGCGGCAATGTCTTCCTGAATGGCGGCCATCACGACGAACTGATCCTGGCGATCCTGCGTCCGGAGTGGGCGGCGCGCCCCACCCCGTTGTAGGTATGTGTTAACGAGCAATCTAAACTGGTCTTGCTCTGACAGATCTCAGCTTCCCGCGACGTCGTGCGATTCCTCGAAGAACATGTCCTGCCAGCGCGGGGCGATGCGTTTGACGCGGCCGACTTTGTGCATGAACTCGGCGAAGGCCATCACCTTGAGGGGGACGGTGGTATAATCGACATCGGGGTCGTGCACCCATTCAGCGAATTTGTCGGCATCGACCTGCTTATCGGCGGTCATGGCCAGATAAATTTCCGCGGTTTTGCGCGGTTCGGCCTTGATGAAGGCGTTGGCCTCCTTTTGCGCGCCCAGCACGGCGGCGCAGATTTTCGGGTTGGCGTCATGGAATTTGCGGGTGGCCAGCAAGACGCCGTTGGTGTGTTTGCCGCCGGTCACGTCATAGGATTTCATGACCTGATGCATGCCCGGCATGGCCAGCTCGTAATAGTAGAATGGTGAGCTGGCGAGGTGACAGGTGATCTCCGACATGCCGCCGGCGACCGCGGCCATGGCGTCGGGATGCGCCAGCGTGACGGTCAGAGGATCGAGCCGGGCGTATTGGTCGAAGCCCCATTTTTGCGCAGCCGCCATTTCCAGCGTCAGCGCGTGTCCGGTGATCTTCACGCCCGGCAGCGCGATCCGGTCCTTCTCGGTCAGATCGGCGATGGTTTTGATGCGCTCGGTCTTGGTGACCATGACGAAGGGCATGCATTGCAGGGCCGACAAAGCGCGCACTTCCTGCGGGGTGCCGGCGGTCTTGTCCCATAGCGTGATCAGCGTCGTGCCGCCGGGGCCGATGAAATCGGCTTGCCCAGCCAGCAATGCGTCGATCTGCGGGCCCGGACCGCCCAGTACGGACCATTCGATCTTCAGCCCGGGAATGCCGACGCGATCAGCGTGCTGCTCAATAAGGCCAAGCTTTTCCATGACCATCATCGACATATAGCCGAGGCCATATTGCTTGGAGATCCGCACCACCGGTGCCTCCGCCCGGGCCGCGCGCAGCAGCATGGGGGTCGTCAACAGGGCGAGACCGAGGTCACGGCGGCGCATGAGGCATACTCCTGATCGTTGGTTAAACGCCTTGACCGATGGGGATCGCGCTTGCGAGGCGCTCCACCATGGCCGCGGCCGTGTGCTCCGGTACATTGGTAAAACCCAGCAGCAGACCCTGTCCGCAATCGTGCACCATCGTCAGGCCGGACAGCGCGGTGGGTGCGAGCCCGATCTGCGCCGCGCGGCGCGCCAGATTGCCGTCGTCGGTGCTGCCAGGAAAACGTGCCAGGATGTGCATGCCGCCGGCCGCGAGTTCGATGGACACATGTTTGCCGAAGCGCGCGCTCAGGGCCTGCGCGAGGGCCTGCCTGCGGCTCGCGTATAGCACCCGCATTTTGCGCAGATGCCGGCCGAAATGTCCCTTGTCCATGAAGGCCGCGGCGACCTGCTGTTCCAGCAGCGGCGGCCCGGCGGTCAAAAGCCGGCTGGCCCTCGTAAAGGCATCCGCCAATTCGTCCGGAACAACCAGATAGCCCAGCCGGAGCGCCGGAAACAGCACCTTGCTGAAGCTGCCGGCATAGAGAACGCGATTGGCCTGATCCAGGCTTTTCAGAGCCGGCAGCGCATGGCCGGTGTAACGAAACTCACTATCGTAATCGTCTTCCAGGACCCATGCCTTGGCATCCGCCGCCCATGCCAGGAGTGCCAGCCTGCGCGGCAGCGACAGGGACACGCCGAGCGGGCTTTGATGCGTGGGCGTGGTGACGGCCAGCTTTGCGCGGGGCGCCGCGGTCATGCCCGATGCGACCCGCATCCCGTCGCGGTCGACCCGGATGGGGACCAGCCTGGCCCCGGCTGCCTCCAGCGCCTGACGGGCCGCGGGATAACCCGGATCCTCCACCCACACCGCATCGCCCGGATGCAGCAGGGCTGCGCGGACCAAAGCGAGCGCCCCTTGAAATCCGGCCGTCACCATCACCTGATCGGGCCGGCACGCGATCCCGCGCCCCACCCGCAGATAGGACGCGATGGCCTGGCGCAGGCCTGCATAGCCGGCCGGGTCAGGATAGGCGAGGTCGTCCGGCCGCGCGCCGCGGGCGATCCGTGCCGCCAATCCGGCCCATAGCGGACGAGGAAATGCATCCAAGGCGGGCAGACCGAGCTGAAATGGCAAAGCCCCGGTGGGCGCGGCCGGTTCCTCGGGCGATAACAACATGCTTTGCTGCGCCGGCACGTTCGGTCGCGCCCCGAACTGGCGGGACACGATGGTGCCGCCGGCCCCGCGGGTCTCGATCGCGCCTTCGCCGGCCAGTACGCCATAGGCGGCATCCACCGTGCCGCGTGCGACGCCGAGCTGGGCGGCGAGCGCGCGGCCACTGGGCAGCCGGCGGCCGGGTGCGATGGCGCCGGCAATCACCGCCGCTCGAATGCGCCTGGCAATCTGGAGATAGATCGCCTCCTGGTCGTCTGGATCGAGGGCGATGGAGACATCGTGCATGGTCCAGGTAATCTGCCTGTTCTTGGCCCTCGCGCATAGGCCATATCGTGGCATGGTGGATCGCGACGGTGGGATGGGGTGACGATGCGATCAATTCTTTATGTGACGAGCAGCCCGCGCGGGGCATTGTCCTGGAGCCGGCGTATCGGCGACGAGTGGCTGGCCCTGCTGTGTGCGGCCGATCCGGGGCGGCGGGTGATCGCGCGCCATTTGGCGGATGAACCGCCGCCTTTGATCGATGCGGCGTTCAGTGCCGCGATTTTGGCGCCACCCGCGTCACCGCCAGCGCCCGCCTTGGCCGGGTCCGAGAGCCTGGTTCAGGAGTTGGAGGCCACCGACGCCCTGGTGATCGCCACGCCCATGCATAATTTCGGCGTGCCGGCGGTGTTGAAGGCCTGGATCGACCAGGTCGTGCGGATCAATCGGACCTTTCGCGCGACGCCAGCCGGCAAGGTTGGTCTGTTAGCCGATCGGCCGGCTTTCCTGGTGGTCGCCTCGGGTGGTTGGTTCAGCGGGCCGACCCTCACCGGAGCGCCGGCGCAGCCGGATTTCGTCACGGGCTATATCCGCGCGGTGCTCATGACAATCGGTATCGTGTCGCTGCGGGTTGTGACCCTCGAAGGGGTGACGCGGGGGGCGGAACAGGCGGTCACGCGGGCGCGGGAGGCGATGCGGCACTGGCCGGTCCAGGGTGGCCCCTGGCCGCATGGAGAATAGGCATAGGAAACAGATACAGCGCGGAAGCCCCGATCCCGCACCAGGCGAGCGGGCGAAGACCGGGGAGGCGCGGCGGGCCTCGCATACCGCGATGACGAGCATCGAATCAGCAACCGGGGAAGACCCAGGGTTCGGCCATCGCGAGGCCCCTGACGCTCACGCCGCCGGTCAGCGTCCCGGTGTACGACCGGTGATGGTGGCCGTGAACCACCCAAGCCGCGCCGCCCGAGCGGGCGAGCTGATCGATCACCGCGAAGCCGTGTTCATGGGACGTCGGTGCCTCATGCGTCACCAGCACGTCGAACCGCTCCTGTGCGAGGCGGGCGACATCTTCGGGAAAGATCGTGTCGCGATGCCAGAGCGGCAGCCCGCCCCGCCACGCCTCCCCGGGCCGCAGGGAGGCGAGAAACGCCGCACGGGTTTCGTAGCGTGGCGGTTCAATGCTCTCACCCGGTGCCTCGGCGCGCGGATACCAGACGCGTGGGCGGAAGACCCCGGGCAGTCCCGCGATCCTCAGCCCACCGATGGTCTGGACCCGCAGGCCCAGATCACCATCCGGGCAGGCGGTGACGAGGTGATCATAGGCGGCTTCGGTTTCCGTATCGTGATTGCCCAGGATCCATCGCACCGACCAACCGGCCGCGATGATCGGCGCCAGGATCGACGGCAGCGGCGCGGGGCAATCGCAGTCACCCACGATGATCAGGGTGCCGGCCGGCAAGTCCAGGCAAGCCCTGATGATCGGCGCGAAATTCCTGTGCGGGTCGCCGGCGAACAAGAGGGGCGCTGACATGCGGCCGGGTCCCGTCAGTTCCCGATCGCCGAAGCGACCCATTGCGCCCAGGCCAGCACGGCCTTGTCCTCCCCCCGGCGGCCAACGATCTGAATGCCGAGCGGCATGCCATTAGGGCCCAATCCGGCCGGCACGGTGATGCAGGGGACATGCAGCGACGTCCAGATGAAATTGAACGAAGGATCGCCGGTCCATTCCAGGCCGTTGGGCGCCTCCCCGGGGGCAGAGGGCGTGATGAGGATATCCAGCCCGTCCATGGCCTCGGGGAACATGGCCTGGGTGCGGGCAAACACGTCATAGGCGGCTTCGACCGCCGCCGGGCTGCGCGACAACCCGAAATCGAGCCGCTCACGCAGGCCTTCGCTCAACCCCTCAGCCGCATTCTGCAACTCCCACCCCAGGGCGCGGGCGCTTTCGTGGTTCATGACGATGGGGTGGGCCTCGATCAAGGCCGCGAAGGGGTCGGGCAGTTCGCGGTCGCTGACACGGGCGCCGGCGCGGCCCAGGGCATTGGTCACGCGCACCCGCAGCGCCTCCGTCTCGGGCAAGGCATTGGCGGCTGTCGGCGACATGCAGATGCCCACAAGCGGCGCCCGGTCCGGCTTTGTATCGGGGTTACCGAGGTCGCGAAACGCAATGGCGGAGGCCACCAGCGCGCAATCGGCCACGCTGCGGGCGATGACACCCACGGTGTCGAGGCTGCCCGACATCACCTTCATGCCCATCCGCTCAATCGTCCCGAAGGTGGGTTTGTAGCCGACAACCCCGCAATAGGCCGCGGGGCGGATGATGCTGCCGGCGGTCTGGGTGCCATAGGCCACCGGGAAGAACCCATCCGCCACACCGGCCGCCGAGCCTGACGACGACCCGCCAGGCGTATGGCCGAGACCGGCCGGATTGGCTGTTGGCCCTGGCTTGCGGGTCGCGAATTCGGTGGTCACGGTCTTGCCCATGACCACCGCGCCGGCGGCGCGCGCCCAGGCGACCGGCGCCGAGTCGGCCCGCGGCTGCCATCCCGCCCAGATCGGGGAGCCGTATTGGCTGGGCATGTCGGCGGTATCCAGCACGTCCTTGACCCCGAGCGGGATCCCATGCAGCGGCCCGGCTGGCGCCTTGGCCAGACCGCGCCGCGCGGTATCGGCGTCGAACCATGCGAAGGCGTGGACCTCGGGCTCACGCGCCGCGATCCGCGCCAGACAGGCTTCCATCAGCGCTTCCGTCCGCAGTGTGCCGGCCTGGATGCGGCGTGTGGCCTCGGTGGCGGTCATCATATGCAGGTCGGATGTCATATCCCGAAAAACTCCCTTTTGAGGCCCCGGATCGGGCGTTCAGACTGGCGCGCGCGGTCTGGTGGGTCCATCTTGCCATCGATGACGACCGGAGAGCATCCCCAATCCATCCGCGTGGGCACCAGCCCCGACGGATCTGTGACCTATCTCGTCGCGATCCCGCCGGAGGCTCTGCCGGCCGTCGGAAAGCGCGACCTGGAGCTTGCCTGGTTCGCGGCGCGGCGGGCCGCCTTGGGGCAACGCTGGGGCGTGGTGCGGGGGTTCCGTTTCATCCGCCCGGACGGAACGCATACCGACCTTGGGCTGTCCGATCCGGATGCGGCGTGTTGGGTCGCGGCGGTGGATGGGCAGGTCGGGTTGGGGACCAGCCATGGCATGTCACTCTGCCTGCGGTTGCTGGCGCTGATCGAATTGCTGGCCCGTGCTGCCTGGGCCAGGCCGCTCTTCAGACTTGACCGTGGCGGGGCGGATCTGCATCCGGCCTTGTTGCGCACGGCCGCGACGATACCGCTCAACCGGGAGGCCCGTTTCGACGAAACCGGGTTTCGCCATAGTCTGTCGCGATATGTCGCGGGCTTCGCGCTTGAGGCCCCGCAGCGTAAAACCGTTCAATCGGAAACACGGGGCGACACCGCCCCATTGGGAGCCTGATGATGACCCGCGCCTCGACGATCCTGCTGGCCTGCCTCGCGCTGGCACAGTGCGCCCCGGCTGGCGGCAGTGCCGGTGGCTACAACCAGGCCGATGCCAGCACCCTGGCCGCGTGCCGTCAGCGCGCTGACGATACCTATGATCGTCAGAATCGCGCCGACATCTATCGGCCGCAGGCGGCCATCAATACCCCGTCCTCCGCCACCTACGTCCCCGGCGACGATGGCCGCGGCCTGAGCCAGTCTTTCGCGCATGACACCATGGTCCGCGATTGCGTCCGCACCAGCGGACTGGCGCGCGACCAGGGGGCCGCGCCCGTGCCAGGAGCCGCCGTCAAGCGCTGATCAGCGCATGGCCAGCCTTGCCGCTGTCGGTGGCGTTCTCAAGCAGCGCAACGCCCGCATCTTCTATTCCGGGAGCGTGGTCTGCTGGACCGGATCGTGGATCCAGCGCATCGCGACGGATTGGCTCGCCTGGGAACTGACCCATTCGGTGCTCTGGGTCGCGGTCATCGCGTTCTGCAACCTGGTTCCATCCGTGATCATCTCCCCGATCGCCGGTGCGGTCGCGGATCGGATGGATCGCGTGCATCTGACGATGGTGTCGCAATTCATTGCCGCCGGTCAGGCGGCGATCCTGGTTGTTCTGGTGCTGACCGGAACGATCCGGATCGAGTTCATGGCCATCCTCACCGCCTGTAACGGCGCGGCCGAGACCTTTGCCCAGCCGGCGCGCCAATGTCTGATCCCGGGTCTGGTGCCGCGTCAGTTTCTGCCTGGCGCGGTGGCGTTGAATTCCCTGACCTATAATCTGGCCCGGTTCATCGGACCGGCGATCTCGGGGCCGATGATTGCCGCGTGGGGCGTCGTGCCCTCGATCGCGGTCAATTGTCTGGCGTTCCTTTATGCCAGTTTTTCGATGTATATGTTGGAGTTGGACCCGGCGATCCGCCGATCTCAACGCTCCACCGGCAGTGTGCTGCATGATGCGATCGAGGGTGTGCGCTACGTCGCCAGCCACCGGGGCATCGGTCCGATCATGCTGTTCGCGGCAACGATGGGCATGCTGCTGCGCTCGGTGCCGGAGATGTTGCCGCCCTATGTGGCGGAATTATTCGGCCGCGGGGCGGAGGGGCTTGCCACCCTGGCCAGTGCCATGGGCTGCGCCGCGCTGGTCGGTGGCACGTATATCGCCGTCCGTGGACAGGTGCGGGGTCTGACCCGGGTCGCGCTGACCGCTGGCGGTTGCCTTGCTATTGCCACCGCGGGATTTGCCGCCACCCGGTCTTTTCCGTTCGCCGTCGTCTGCATCGCCGCGATGGGGGCGATGACGACCATGCATGGGATTTCCATCCAGACCCTGCTGCAAAATTCCTGCTCTCCCTCGATGGTGGGCCGGGTGCTCAGCCTGTGGGGGATGATCACTCGCGCGGCCCCGGCGATGGGCGCCTTGATGTATGGCGCGACCTCGGAACTCATTGGGCTGCAAATTCCGGTCCTCGTGGGCACGGTGCTTTGCCTCGGCATGTTTGCCTACACATGGCGCAAGCGCGCCAGCATTTCGGCGGCGTTGGAGGGTGGTTGATCCCATCACGCCGGGCTCTGGCCTGCCGCGCACGCATGCCGTAGAAACCCCGGATACGCCGTCTGCAAGGAGCAACCCATGTCCAAGATCATCCGTACCGAGCCAGGTCCGATCCTTTCCAAAGCCGTTGAATATCATGGTTTTGTCTATCTGCCGGGCATCACCGCGCGCGACACCAGCAAGGACATCAAGGGCCAGACGGCCGATGTTCTGGAACAAATCGATGAGATGCTGGAACTGCATGGCACCGATAAGACCCGCATGCTGCAGGCCGTTATCTGGGTGAAGGATATCACGCAGCGCCCGGCGATGAATGAAATCTGGACCCCGTGGCTGCCAAAGGATGGCGCCCCGGTTCGCGCCTGCGTTCAGGCGGAAATGGCCGCGCCGAGCGTGCTGGTCGAGATCATGATCACCGCCTGCAAGTAAGCGGCCCCCGGGACGCGCGCCGACCACAAAGGCGGCGCACGAAACCGCGGTTCACGTGCAAAAAGCCGGTCAGGATCTCCACTTGACCGGCTTTTCGTTGCCGATCGGTCGACCTATTCGGCCAGGATCAACCGCGCCAGGGCTTCCGGTTCGGTCAGCATCGGGTAATGGCCGGTGTCCAGCTCATACCAGCGGGCTTTCAGCGTGTCCGCCGCGCGCTTCTGATGCGCGAGGCCCGGGTTCGGGGCCTGGGTGCAATAGATCACCGAGGCGTTCCAGCTCTGCTGCCAGAAGCTGTCGAGCTTCACCGGCGCCGCCATCGCCGCCACCGGATGCGGTGTGTAGCGCGCCAGGGCCCATTCTTTCGTTGCCCCGCTCAGGGAGGCGAACATGCGGTTGGCCGCGTCTTCATAGGATGGGCCCGTGCCGATATCGGTGGTGACCGCGGTCGGGCGCTGGACGTGGTCCGACACCGCTTCGCCGTTGAACAGCGCCAGGGCGTCGGCCAGCACCACGCGGGCGATCCGTTCGCGGGCGAGTTCGGCGACGCGGCAGGCGATCATGCCACCGCAGCTGGTGCCGACGAGGATGACGTCCGTCAGATCCTCAAAGAACAGCATGTCCGCGACTTCCGCCGCCTGGCTTTCGGTGTGGATACCCGGGCGCAGTGCGTGCCGGCGTTCGCCGCAACCATCCAAGGTCGGGGCGAAAACATTATGCCCGGCCGCGCGCAGATAGGGGGTGACGCGGTTCCAAATCCAGCCGCCCTGATAGGCGCCATGCAGCAATACGATCGTGGCCATTGTTTTCGTTTCTCCCATTATTCAGTCAGGCGGCAAGCGTCCGTTGCCGCCGCTTCGCCATCACGATCAGCAGTATCGCCCCGGCGGAGGTCGCCGTATAGAACCCGAACGCGTTGACATAGCCGATCATCGCGGCCTGGCGGTTGATTTCCTTGGACAGCTGGGCGAGCCCGGACTGCGTATCCATCGTCCAGGCGCCCATGGCCCAGGGCAACGACAAGGTTTTGTTGTACGGGGTCAGGACCTCCGTCAGCCGGCTGTAATTCGATCCTTGCGCCCGCACGATCTCGGCCACGCAGACCGAGATAAAGAAGCTTGAGCCAATGTTACGCATCAGGTGGAACAGCGCCATTCCTTCCGGCATCAGTCGGGTGTCCAGGGTCGGGAAGGTGGCCAGCGTCAGCGGCACCCAGAAGATTCCCACCGCGATACCCTGCAGCACGGAGTTCAGCGCGAGGGTCATCATATCCACGTTCAGGTCGAGACTCATGAGCCACAGGCCCGAGACCACCTGTAAGCTGAACCCGATCACCATCCCAACGCGGGGATCGGTGCGTCCGGCGAACATCGCCAGGAAAAAGCCGATCGTGGCACCGGCCCCACGGGCGCCCAGAATCTCCCCGATGATCTGGTCCGGGAAGCCGGCATATTGCTGGAGGAGGGAAGGCAACAGCACCACCGGGGTGAAGTTGAGCATGCCGTAGATCGTGACCAGCACCAGACCCAGGGCGTAGTTGGGGTCGAGCAGCATTTTCAGGTTCAGGAACGGGCGCGCCGCCGTTAGGCTATGGGCGAGAAACATGAAGAACGCGACCGCGGCGATGGCGGTTTCCACCGTGATCTCCTGCGATTCATACCAGTCCAGCCGCTGCCCGCGCGACAGCACCAGCTGCACGCCGGAGATGGCCACCGCGAAGGTGAGAAAACCGGTCCAATCCAGGCGGACCCGCGCCGCCGGCGGGTCCTTGGGAAGGATCAGGTGCAGCGCGCCATAGGCGGCAGCCCCGACGGGCACGAGCATGTAGAAGGCGTAGCGCCAGCTATATTCCTGCGCCAGAAAGCCGCCGAGCGTGGGGCCGATCACCGGGCCGATGACCACGGCCATGCCGAAGACGGAGGATACCATGCCGCGCTGACTGACCGGGAAACTGTCCAGCAGGATGGCGTTGGACAGCGGCACCAGCGGCGCGCCCATGCCGCCTTGCACGATCCGCCAAAACACCAGCGCGAACAGCGAATCCGACGCTCCGCACATCCATGTGGCGATGGTGAAACCCAGCATCGACCCCATCATCACACCGCGCCGGCCGAAACGGCCAACGAACCAACCGGTCATTGGTGTGACCACCGCCGTGGCCAGGATATTGAAGGTCATCGCCCAGGCGATCTCATCGGCCGTGGCCGCCATCGTGCCCTGCATCTGTGGCAACAATGTTGATGCGATCAGCAACGTCGTCGAATAGAGGGTCGAGGCCAAAATCACCGCGCCCATGATCGTCCAGCGCTGAGCAGGCCTGAGGGAGAGCGCGAATTCACTGTCTGACATGCGATCTCGGAAGGGGCGAAGGTTGCCGAACGTAGCCTATGCTATCATAAGCAGTGTTAGCGATCGACGCGAGTGCCCCGATGTCCCCCAGCCGTACCCGCCTGTTCCGTCTCGTGACTTTGATCGGTGTGCCGCTGCTCGCCGTCGCCGGCGGCGCTGTGATGTGGCAGCGTGGCGGGCGGGTGATCAGCACTGAAAACGCCTATGTGAAGGCTGATATCGCGCAGATCGCCCCGGAAGTCTCGGGCCGGGTCATCGAGGTCGCGGTGCGGGATCATGCGGCCGTCAGTGCCGGGGCGACGCTGGTGCGCATCGATCCGGAACCCTATCGCCTGGCGCTGGCCAAGACGTCGGCGGAACTCGATGTCGCGCGCACCACCGTCGAAACCGCCCGCGCCACCTATCTGGAAACCAAAAGCCAGCTCGGGGAGGTGGAGAATCAGGCCGCGCACCTGGAACGCCAGCTGGCCCGGCAATTGGCCCTGGCGCAGCATGGGGTCGTTGCGACCTCCGTCCTCGAAACCGCCCAGAATGACGCCGCGGTTGCCCGTGATCGCCTGAACGTGGTGCGCAAACGGCTGGAGCGCGTGCTGGCGGCGCTGGGCGGTGATCCCGATATCGCGACCGATGAGCATCCGACCGTTCGCGATAAGCGCGCGGATCGTGACCGCGCCGCGCTGGACCTGAGCCATACGACGCTGGTCGCGCCGCTCGATGGAATCGCGGTCAACGTGAAGCTGCAACTGGGCGAGCAGGTCAAAGCCGCGACCCCGCTGTTCGTGATCGTGGCGGCGACCCGGCCGTGGGTGGAAGCGAATCTCAAGGAAACCGACCTCACCCATATCGCGGTGGGGCAGAAGGCGAAGGTGGTCCTGGATATCTACCCCGATGAGCCCTGGGATGCGGTTGTCGCCAGTATCAGCCCGGCCGCTGGTTCGGAGTTCGCGATCCTGCCGCCGCAGAACGCTTCGGGCAATTGGGTGAAGGTGGTGCAGCGCCTGCCGGTGAAGCTGCGGCTGCACCCGCATGATGGAGAGAAGGTGCTGCGCGCCGGCATGACCGCCACCGTGGACATCGATACGGGACGCCAGCGCAGCCTCGGTGCCACGCTGTCAGGCTGGTTCGGGCGGGGCGGGGCGCAGGCGGCGGAGCGGTAAGGCGGGTGCTCACCGCTCCCGCAGTTTCGGATCCAGCGCGTCGCGCAGCGCGTCGCCGAACAGGTTGATGCCCAGCACCGCCAGCATGATCGCAACCCCGGGGAAAATCGCGATCCAGGGCGCGGTGGAGGCATATTCCTCCGCCCCGCCTTGCAACATGAGCCCCCAGGCCGGCACCGGCTCCTGCACGCCCAGGCCAAGATAGGACAAGGATGCCTCCGCCAGGATCGCCTGGCCCACGAATGACGTCACCATGATCAGGAACGGCGCCATCACGTTGGGCACCATGTGCCGCAGGATGATGCGCGTATGTCCAAAGCCGCAGGCGCGGGCCGCGTCCACGTAGGGCATTGACCGGATCGTCAGCGCCGAGGCGCGCACCACCCGCGAACAGCGGGGGATCAGCGGGATGGTGATCGCCAGGATCACGTTCTGCACGCCCGGCCCGAAGATCGCGACCACGGCCAGGGCCAGGATGATCAGCGGAAAGGCCATCACGATATCCGACAGCCGCTGCACGATCAGATCGATCTTGCCGCCGAAATAGGCGCTCGATACGCCCAGGACCAGGCCGGAAAATCCGCCGAAAATGGCTGAGGTCAGGCCGACGATCAGCGCCGTTCGGGCGCCATGGATGATGCGTGACATCAGGTCGCGGCCGAATTGGTCGGTCCCGAGCAGATGCTCCAGGCTCGGCGGTTCGGTCATGGCCGCGAAGTCGTTGGCCGTGGGGTTGTAGGGCGCGATCCATTCGGCGGAAAAGCCGGTCAGCGCCATGATGATGACGAGCAGCAGCCCGAAGGTGCCCAGCGGCTCCCGCCTGCAAAAGCGCAGGGCGGATTGCCAGACGGTGCGGCGCGGATCGGGGGCGTCGTCGGCGGGTGTGGCGGACATCGAAGGGCTCCCCGCTCAGGCGAAGTGGATGCGGGGGTCGAGCCAGCCATACAGCAGATCGACCGCGAGATTGGTGAACACAAACACCGCGACGGTGAGCATCACCAGCGCCTGCGTCAGCGTATAGTCCTGGTTTTGCACCGCTTGCACGAACAGCCTTCCCACCCCGTTGAGGTTGAACACCTGCTCGGTCACGACCAGGCCGCCGATCAAAAAGGCGAATTCAATGCCGATGAGCGTGACGACGGGCAGGAGGGCGTTCTTCAGAGCGTGGCGGTTGATGATCAGCTTGTTGATCAGCCCCTTGGCGCGGGCGGTGCGGACATAGTCCTCACGCATGACCTCCAGCATCGCGGAGCGTGTCATGCGCATGCTGACCGCGGCGTAGCGGTAGCCCACCGTGATCGCCGGCAGGATGGCCATCGACAGGTTGCGGATCGGGTCTTTCCAGATCGGGACGTAATCGATGGGCGGCATCCAGGGGGTGCCGCTGACCCAGCTGGTGATATCCAGCACCAGCAGCACCGATACGATACCCAGCCAGAACGAGGGTGTGGCGATGCCGCCAATCGCGAAAATGCGCACCGCGACATCGATCCAGGTGTTCTGCTTCAATGCCGAGATGGTGCCGAGCGGGATGGCGATGCCGACCGCAACCGTGGTGGCCAGCAAGGCGATTTCCACCGATATCGGCAGCCGGGCCAGGATTTCCGTGCTGACCGGCTTGCCCGACCACATCGATGTCCCGAAATCGAACCGGATGATGCCCCAGATGAATTCCAGGAACTGCACGAGGATGGGCCGATCGACGCCGATCTCCTTGTGGCAGGCGATCAGCGCCTTGGGGTCGAAGGATGCCCCGCCGCTGCCCAGGCGCACCAGGCAGATATCGCCGGGGATCAGCCGCATCAGCAGGAACACCAGCGCCGCCGCCCCCAACAAGGTGGGGATCGTCAGCAGCACACGCTTGAGGATGTATTGATACATTTATTGATCGAGCCAGATGTTCGCGAGATTCTGATTGAGGTAGTGGCTGTTGCTGATCTTCCAGCCCTTCACATAGGCGCGCATGGGCACGATGCGGTAGAACCAGAGTGTCGGAAGTTGGTGCGCCCCGACATTGATCACCTGATTTTCATAGGCCCGCATCAGCACCCGCGCCTTCGCGGGGTCGGTTTCGCGCACCATCCTGTTGTAGATTTCGACCTGTTTGGGGTCGTCATGATAGGCGAAATTCTCTTTGTAGATCTCGTGCGGCAGGTAGCGCCCGCTATCGGCGATCGGGTTGACCACCATCTGGCAGTACGCCTCCATCGCCAGATCGAAATCGCCGGCCCGCATCTTTTCCAACCAGGGCCCGGTCGGAACGATGTTCTGGCGTACGGTGACGCCGATCTTGCGGAATTCGTCGACGAGCCAGGTGCCGACGATGATGTAGGGCTGGTCGACATTGCGGTTCAGCATTTCCACCGTCAGGCCTTCGGCACCGGCTTCCTTCAGCAGGCGCCGGGCCTCGGCGCGGGCATTCTCGATATCGGTGCCGTAGCCGGGGAAGTGGATCAGTTCGTCCCTGGTGGCCGCGAAGGGTGAGCCGGGGAAGACCAGTCCGCCGACGGTGCGCACGATGGCGATCTTGCGCAGGGCTTCGGCGCCGTGCCATTGATCCACCGCCATGAACAAGGCCTTGCGCACCCGCACGTCGTCGAAGGGCTTCTTCTTGTGATTGGGTGTGAAGACGTTGCCGCAGTTCCAGTCGCTTTCCTGGACGCTGACCTGATCCCCCAGCTCCTTGACCAGCTGATCGCGCGCCGACGGTGACATCCCCCTGAATTCCAACGCCGCCCGGTCGGCGCGGATCGCATCCACACGGGTCTGCTGCTTGGGCGCGAAGATGCCGTTGAAGCCATCCAGATAGGGCTGGCCGGATTGGTAATAGGCGGGGTTGCGCTCGCCATGGATCGCCTGACCGATCTCGTAGCTGGTCAATTTGAAAGGCCCTGAGCCCATGATGTTGCGCTCGTAGAAGTGTTGGTCTTTCTCCAGCACCTTGCGCGAATAGATGAACGACCAGGGATCGGCGAGCGCCGGCATGAAGGACAGGGTGGGGAATTTGAGCCGGAAAATCACTGTTCGATCGTCGGGATCCTCGATCTTGTCGACCATCGGATAGGCGGCTTCGCGAGCGCTGGACACGCCTTCCGGCGGAAAGATGATGCGGCGCCAGCTGACCGCGACGTCGTGCGCGTCCAGAGGAGTCCCATCATGGAATTGAACACCGCCCCGGATCTTGAAGGCGAAGGTCAGCCCGCCATCCGTCGGCACGGGCATTTCGGTGCAGAGGTCGCAGATGAAGTCAGTGGTTGAGGACGGGTTTTCCGGATTGACCCGGATCAGGTTCGAATAGAACGGCGCCGTGGCGTGCAGCACGGCGTAGGTGGTCTCTTTGTGGCCATCGAGGCTCGGCCCGCCATCGGCGGCGATCATGTAATTCAAGGTGCCGCCGCGCTTGGGCGCCTGCGCGTCGGCTGGCCATACAGCGCCCAGCGCCATCGCGGCGCAGAGACCGGTCGTCAGAAGCCACGCACGCATGGTTTGTCCTCCCTGCCTTATTGATCCAGCCAGACGGTCCCCAAATCCTGGTTCACGAAATGGCTCGGGCTGATTTTCCAGCCTTTGACGGTGGACTGCATGGGCACGATGCGGTTCCACCAGACCAGCACCAGCGCATGCGCCGCGGTATCGAGCGTATAGATTTCGAACTGCCGCATCAGCGCGCGCTGCTTTGCCGGATCGGTCTCATGCAGTATTTTTTCATACATCTCATTCTGCGCCGCATCCTCGTATTGATTGTAGTTCTGCGGGGAGATGTTTGTCGGCAGGAATTTCTGTACATCCAGCAGCGGGTTGATGTTGCTCTGGCAGGCCGATTCCGACACCACGTCGAAGGTCCCGCCGCGCATCGCTTCGAACCACGGGCCGGTCGGCACCACTTTCTGGCTGACTTTGACGCCGATCTTTGACCATTCATCGATGACCCAGTTGGCGGTGTATTTGTAGGGCTGGTCAACGTTGCGCACGACCATTTCGAAGGTCAGGCCTTCGGCACCGGCCTCTTTGAGCAGGCGTCGGGCCTCGGTGCGGGATTTTTCGATATCGGGCCAGAAGCCGGCGATTTGCTGCAACTCGTCCTTGGTCGCGGCGAGGGGGGAGCCAGGGAAGACGATGCCGCCGACGGTCCGGATGGTCGTGACCTTCGACAAGGGCGGCGCGCCTTTCCATTGGTCGATCGCCAGCGCCAAAGCGCGGCGGACGCGGACATCGTCGAAGGGCTTGCGCTTGTGGTTGATGGTCAGGTTGTTGACGCAGTTCCAGTCACTGGTCTGCACCGTGATTTTATCGCCGCCGGCTTTCAGAAGCTGATCGACGGCGGAGGGCGGCAGGCCGCGGAATTCCAACGCGGCCCGGTTGCCGCGAATGGCCTCCACCCGGGTTGATTCCTTGGGCGCGTAGATGCCGATGAAACCATCCAGATAGGGCAGACCTTTATGATAATAGTCGGGATTGCGCTCGCCCTTGATCGACTGACCCAGTTCGTAGCCAGCGAATTTGAACGGACCCGAGCCGAGGATATTGCGCTCGTACCAATGCGGGTCCTTGGCCAGGGTTTCGGCCTTATAGATGAAGGCAAACGCATCGCCGAGCGCCGGCAGGAAGGCGCTGGTGGCGAATTTCAGCCGGAAGACGACCGTGTGGGCATCCGGCGCGACGATGGTCTCAACCATGGAATAAATGCTGGCGCGGGCACTGAGCACGCCCGGTACCGGAAAGACGATCGCATTCCAACTGGCCGCGACATCGGCGGCGGTGAGCGTCGTGCCGTCGTGCCATTTGACGTCATCACGGATCCTGAAGGTCCAGGTTTTGCCGGCATCCGTGGGCTTGGGTATTTCGGTGCAGAGATCGCACACGTAATCGTCGGCGGAGCTTGGATTGTCCGGATTGATCCGCAGCAGCACGCTATAGAATGGCGCGACGGAGTGGATGGTGGCGAAGGTCGCCTCCCGGTGACCATCGAAGCTGGGCGGCGCATCCGCCGGGATCATGTAGGTCAGCGTGCCGCCGTGCTTGCCGGCTTCGGCGGCGAAGGGCGCCGTGGGGGCGATGGCCAGAAGGCCGGCCAGGAGGATGCGACGCATGAGCATGGCTCCTTATTGGTCCAGCCACACGGTGCCGAGGTCCTGATTGACGTAATGGCTCGGGTTGATTTTCCAGCCCTTGACGTAGGAACGCATCGGCACGATCCGTTCCCACCACGGCATCATGATCGCATGTGCCTGGGTATCGAGGACATAGGTTTCGAATTCCCGCATCGCCTGGCGCTGCTTCACCGGATCGGTTTCATGCAGCATCGCCTGATACAGATCGATGTCCTTCTGATCGTCATAGTTGCCATAATTTTCCGAATAGACGGAATGCGGCAGGAATTTACCGACGTCCATCGCCGGATTGACCAGGCCCTGGCAATTAAAATCCACCGTGACATCGAACGTATTACCGCGCAGACCTTCATAGAACGGTCCCGTCGGCAACACTTTCTGGGTGACATGCAAGCCGACCTTGGCCCATTCGTCGATGACCCAGGTGGCAATGAATTTGTAGGGCTGATCGACATTGCGGTTCATCAGTTCGAACGTGAGACCTTCCGCCCCCGCTTCTTTCAGGAGTCGCCGTGCCTCCGCGCGGGATTTTTCGATGTCGGGCCAGTAACCCGCTATTTTTTGCAATTCCTCCTTGGTCGCGGCCATGCTCGACCCGGGGAAGACGATGCCGCCCACGGTGTGCATGTTAACGATCCGCGACAACGGCGGCGCGCCCTTCCACTGGTCGATCGCCAGCATCAGCGCCCGGCGGACGCGGACATCGTCGAACGGCTTACGCTGATGGTTGGCCGTGATCATGTTCACACAATTCCAGTCGCCGGTCAGAACCGTGACCTTATCGCCCAGTTCCTTGGTTAACTGATCCCGCGCGGAGGGCGGCATGCCGCGAAACTCGGTCGCTGCCCGGTCCGCCCGGATCGCATCGAGTTCGACGGCCTGCTTGGGGGTGAAAATCGCCTTGAACCCGTCGAGATAGGGTTGGCCCTTGCGGTAATAATCCGGGTTGCGCACGCCCTCGATGGATTGCCCGGTCTGGTATTCGGTGAATTTGAACGGGCCGGAGCCCAGCACGTTCCGCTCATAGAAATGCGGATCGCGCTCCAGGATGTCCTTTTTATAGATATAGGCAAAGGGATCGCCGAGCGCCGGCAGAAAGGCGGAGGTCGCGAATTTCAGCTTGAACACCACCGTGGAGGCGTCCGTTGCCTCGACCGTATCGATCATGACGAAATACGGGGCCCGGGCGCTAAGCATGCCGGGATCAGGGTGCACCAGTTCCTGCCAGCTTTTCGCGACATCGGCGGCCGTCAACGGAGTACCGTCGTGCCATTTCACGTCGTCGCGGATCTTGAAAGTCCAGGTCTTGCCGTCATCGGTGGGCTTGGGCATTTCGGTGCAGACATCGCACACGAAATCGTCCGGCGAGGCCGGGTTCTCGGGATTGATGCGGATCAGCACGCTGTAGAACGGCGCGGTGGCGTGCACCGTGGCATAGGTCGTCTCCCGATGCGCATCCAAGCTGGGGGGGGCGTCGGCCGGGATCATGTAGGTCAGGATGCCGCCGCGCTTGGGTGTGTCGGCCGCGGCGGCGGGCAGCGCCAGCGCCGCGCAAAAGGCCATCGAGAGAAGGGCGGAGCGGAACGACATCGGATTTACCCTCATGATAGGCCAACCTGCGTGCAGGCAACGAAATGTCCGGGTTGGATTTCCCGGGACTCCGGGCGGGATTGTTTGCAGCTTTCGACCGCGATCGGGCAGCGCGGGTGGAACACGCAGCCCGACGGCGGGTTGATGGGGCTTGGCACCTCGCCCTGCACCGGGCGGAACACGCGGCCCTGTTCGATCAAGGGATCGGGAACCGGGACCGCGGCCAGCAGCGCCTTGGTGTAGGGGTGCTGGGGATTGTCGAACAGCGTGTCGCTGTCGGCCAGTTCGACGATCCGGCCGAGATACATCACCGCCACCCGCTGGCATAAATGGCGCACCACCGACAGGTCATGGGCAATGAACAGATAGGTCAGTCCGAACCGCTCACGCAGATCCTCGAGCAGGTTGATCACCTGCGCCTGAATCGACACATCCAGCGCCGATACCGGCTCATCGCAGACGATGAATTCCGGGTTCATCGCCAAAGCGCGGGCGATGCCGACGCGCTGGCGTTGGCCGCCGGACATTTCATGCGGATAGCGGTCCGCGAAACGGGCGTTCAGGCCGCAGATGGTCAGCAATTCACGCACCCGCGCCTGGCGCTTGGCCGCATCGGGCTCGATGCCGTGGACTTTCATCGGTTCGGCGATGATCTGGCCGATTTTCATGCGCGGGTTCAACGAGCTGAACGGATCCTGGAAGATCACCTGGATGCGCTGGCGCAGCGCGACCATCTGCTTCTGGCTCAGGCCCGCGATATCGACGCCGTCGTAGACGATCGATCCGGCGGTGGGGGTTTCCAGGCGCAGAATGCAGCGCCCGGTCGTGGTCTTGCCGCAGCCGCTTTCGCCCACCAAACCCAGCGTCTCACCGCGTGCAACGCTGAAGCTGACGCCATCGACGGCCTTGACCTCGCCAACGGTGCGCCGGGTCATCACGCCCTCGGTGATGGGGAAGTGCATCCGCAGGCCCTTAACCTCCAGCAGGGGGCGCGCGTCAGTGGGGGTCATGCTGCCTGATCCGTCGTCGAGAGCGAGCCGCTGTTGAAACACGCCGCCCAATGGCCTTGTTCGATCCCGGCCTGTGCCAGGACCGGGCGGGCGGTGGCGCAGGCATCGGTCGCAAAGCGGCAGCGCGGCCGGAACGCGCAGCCGCCATCCAATCGGGTCAGATCGGGCGGCTGGCCTTCGACGGGATCAAGCCGGGCCTGGCGGGGACGGTCCAAACGTGGAACGGAGCGCAACAGCGCGATCGTGTAGGGATGGCGCGGATCGTGATAGATCGCGGCGGCCGAACCCGATTCCACGATGCGGCCGGCGTACATGACGTTCACCCGTGTGGCGTAGCGCGCGACGATACCGAGATTATGCGTGATGACGACCAGCGCGATGTTCAGGCGCTGCGTCAGCTCTTTCATCAGCTCCAGAATCTGGGCCTGGATCGTCACATCCAGCGCGGTCGTCGGCTCATCGGCGATAATCAGCTTGGGCTCGCAGGCCAAAGCGATGGCGATCATGATGCGCTGGCGCATGCCGCCCGATAGCTGGTGCGGATATTGTTTCAATCGCCGCGGCGCATCGGCGATGCCGACAAGGCCCAGCAGCGCCAACGCCCGCTCGCGTGCCGCGGCCGGGGTCGCGCCGCGGTGTTGTTCCAGGGTTTCCGTAATCTGCCGCCCGATCGTCAGGACGGGGTTCAGGGAGGTCATAGGCTCCTGAAAGATCATACCAATCTGGCTGCCGCGCAGTTGGCGCATCTGTTCTTCGGACAGTTTCAGCAAATCCTGGCCATCGAACAGCACCTCTCCGGCCGTGATTCGACCGGGAGGATCGGGGATGAGCCGCAGGATGGACATGGCGCCGACGGATTTGCCAGAACCGCTTTCGCCGACGATTGCAACGGTCTCGCCGGCCTGCACGGAGTAGCTCATTCCATCGACAGCCCGCACGACGCCCGCACTGGTCCGAAATTCGGTGTGCAAGCCGCGGATGTCGAGGAGTGGTGGCAATGTCCCCTCCTGAACGTCTTCCCGTGAATCCCTGGGTGGTTCTTATAGAACTCTTGCTATCGGAGGTGGCGGGCCGCTGTCAACGAGGGTGGTGCAATGCCGGGTGTGGATGAAAATAACAAAAGGCAGGAATCAACACAGTTTTGTTGAAGCAAACCCTCGGTCTGGACGGAGGGGCGCCGGCAACCGCTATTCGGTGACGACAATCTTGCCCTTCATATGCGGATGGAGGCCGCAAATGTAATTGAAGGTTCCGGTCTTATCGAACAGATAGCTGAACGTCCTGTCGGTATCGATGGTCTTCGATCGCAACGAAGATCCGATCGCCACAATCGTATGCGGAATGTCGTCATTGTTGGTCCATATGACCTCTGTCCCCTTGCGGATCGTGAGGGCGTTTGGCGCGAAGGTGAAATTGTCGATTTTGACGTCGGCCTTGGGACCTTCGGCCCGAACCGTCAGAACGCCCAGGGCCATGAGCAGCAATCCGGCGAACATAAGGCGCAGGACTCCCGGACGGGCCCGAAGGCCCGAATTTTTCGATGCGGTCATGAATGGCTCCGGTAAAGGTATAAGATGCGAACACATAAGCCGCCTGACCCCGCCGTTACGCCCACTCGGGGCGCCCGGCGGGGCCACGGGGCGGGTTAGCCCGCCAGCGGCGTATCGACGATCGCCAGCGGGGTCCCGGTCGAGACAAGGCTGACCCGAGCGACCCCGAGATAGGTCTTCAACTCAGCCGCGGGCACCGGCATCGGGCCCGGACCCTTCGCCACGCCGGGCGTGCCTTGCGGGAAAGCGGTTGATCGCGCGGTGTGGAACGCCACGTGCCCCTCGACCTTCTGCATCACCTGGTGGATATGGCCATTCAGCACCGTCACTGATCCGAAGCGTTTCAGATAGGTCAGCGCCTGGGCCCCGTCGGCCGTGCCCCAGCCCCAGTCCTGATACGCGATCCAAAGCGGCACATGGGCAAAGATCACGATCGGTGTACTGGCGCTCAGGCCTTTCACGTCCTTTTCCAGCCATTCCAGCTGCGCCCCGCCGAGCGAGCCGAGGCCGGTGCCCTGCAGGTTGATCACATTCACCAGCCCGATGAAATGAACGCCATGTGCATTGAAGCTGTACCAGCCGTCTCCCTTGGTGCCCTTGCCATAGCGGTGGAGGTAGCTCTTGCGGTCCTCCTCCAACACATCGTGCTCACCCGGGACGGTGTAGATCGGCAGGCGCGTGGCTTTGAGCAGCTGCGCCCCGGTGTCGAATTCTTCGGGCTTCGACAGATGGGTGATGTCGCCCGTGTGGATCAGGAAGGATGGCTTCTCGGTCTGCATCGTCAATGCGTTCAGCGCTTGCTGGAAGGTGCCGGTCACGGCGGTATTGACCGGCTTATTGAAGCCCAGATGGCTATCGCTGACCTGCGCGAAGGTGAAGCCCGGCGTTGTCGCGGCCTCGGCCGAACCGATGAGATGCGAGCGTGGGATACCGCCCGCGACGCTCCAGAGCATGGTGGCGCCGGCCCAGGTCATGCAGCGCAGAAAGCCGCGCCGATCGTGATTGTCGGGTTGGTCGGTCATGGATGTGTCCTCGGTTCGGGGTCCGCCACGCGGCCCTTCCAACCGCCATTACCGGGATGGCCGGGCGCCTATTCCCGCCGTCAGGAATTTTTATTCGGCCGGGAATAAGGCGCCGCGTTCCGGGGTAATGTGGGTGTGACAAAGGAAAAGCGGACTTGGCTCTCGACGATCGCAAACGGCGGTTTGAAGTGCTCGCGCTCCCGCATCTCGATGCGGCGTTCAATCTTGCCCGCTGGCTGGCTGGTAACACGACCGACGCCGAGGATGTGGTGCAGGACGCCTATCTGCGCGCTTACCGTTATTTCAGCAGCTTCCAGGGCGGTGATTTCCGTGTCTGGCTGCTCGGCATCGTGCGGAACTGTTTCATCGACTGGGTCAGGGAAAACCGCTCCGGCCGCATGCTGTTTCAGGCCGAACCCAACGCGGCCGAAGTGGAAACGGTGTGGACCGCCACCCCGCCCGATCCGGAAGCCTTGCTGCTCGAAACCCTCGACAGTCAAACACTCGAACGCATGATGGCGCATCTGCCGTTGGAATATCGAGAGATCCTGTTGCTGCGTGAGGTTGAGGATTTGTCTTATAAGGAGATTGCCACGATCACCACGACCCCCATTGGCACCGTCATGTCGCGCCTGTCGCGGGCCCGGCTCGCCTTGCGCAAGCTATGGCTGGGCGCGGAAACCAAGGAGGCCAGTCATGTCCTGTGAGCGCATGCGGCCCCTGTTGGTTCGGCTGGCCGACGGCGCCTTGCCCCAGCCCCGCCGCTATTTCGTTGCCCGCCACGCCGCCCATTGCAGCCAGTGCGCGGCGCGGCTTGATGAATTATGCGCGATCAGGACCATGTTGCGCACCAAGCTGCCTACTCACCGCGCGCCACCCGGCCTGGCGTCGCGCATCGTGGCGGCCTTGCCGCGCGAGACCCCGCCGGCGCCCAGTCGGCCGTGGTTCCGTATTCCGGCCTTCGGTATCGCCAGCAGCGGCATGTTCGGCGCGCTGGCCGGCATCGCACTCACCCTGGTCCTGCTGCATGATGGCGGGCGGGACGACCCGACGCTCCGGAACCTCATTGGCGGGCATGTTCGTTCGTTGATGGCCGAGCACCTGATGGATGTCGCGACCAGCGACCGCCATACGGTGAAACCCTGGCTGTCCGCGCGGCTGGATGTCTCGCCCCCGGTGCGCGACCTCGCGGATGTCGGGTTTCCCTTGCTCGGCGGGCGGTTGGAGTATGTGGACGGGCATAAGGGGGCGGCGGTTGTCTATCGCCGGGCGCAGCATATCATCAATCTCTTCGCCTGGGCGGACGCGGGCCCGAACACCGGTTTCCGCGAACAGGCGCAGCAGGGATTCAACGTCGTGTCCTGGCGCGCGGGAGGGATCGCGTATCATGCGGTATCCGACGTCAATAGCGATGAACTCGCCGCCTTCGCCCGGCTTGTCGGGGGCACCTGATCCGCTCCCGATTGCCGACTATGCCCTGCTCGGCGACTGCCAATCGGCCGCCCTGGTGGGAAAATCGGGTTCCATCGACTGGTTGTGCTGGCCGCGCTTCGACAGCCCGGCCTGTTTCGCCGCCTTGCTTGGCACGTCAGAGCACGGCCGCTGGTTGATTGCGCCGGATCTGCCCATTCGCGCCACAACCCGTGCCTACCGCCCCGAGACCATGGTGCTGGAGACCCTGTTCACCACGGATCAGGGCACGGTGGTGCTGATCGATTTCATGGTGCCCGGCGGGTCATCCGTGGTTCGCATCGTCGAAGGCCGCACCGGCACGGTGCCGATGACCTGCGAGCTGGTGCTGCGCTTCGATTACGGCGCCACCATTCCCTGGGTGACGCGCCTGGCCGCGGGCGACGGCCTGCATGCGGTGGCCGGTCCGGATCAGGTCGTCCTTCAGGCCGATACGCCCATGCATGGGGAGGGTATGACGAGCGTCGCCCGGTTTACGGCGCGGCCTGGCGCGCGGGTCCGGTTCGTTCTGACCCATGCCGCCGCGCACGCGGCACAGCCGGTGCCGCCGGACGCCGATGCCGCCTTGGCGGAGGTCGAAGCGTTCTGGCGGGATTGGTCGTCGCGCGGAACCTATCGCGGGCCCTGGCGGGCCATGGTTGAGCGGTCGTTGTTGACGCTGAAGGCACTCAGCCATACCGAGACCGGCGGCATCATCGCCGCGCCCACGACATCCCTGCCGGAATGGCCCGGGGGGGAGCGCAACTGGGATTACCGCTTCTGCTGGCTGCGTGACGCCAGCCTGACGCTGCGCGCGCTGATGCGCGCCGGCCATCGGGAGGAGGCCACAGCCTGGGGCGGCTGGCTCCGCCGTGTGATCGCCGGCGCCCCCGCCCAGATGCACACACTATATGGACTGGCCGGTGAGCGTGCCTTCGGCGAGCGCACGATCCCCTGGCTCCCGGGATACGGCGGTGCCCGCCCTGTACGGGTCGGCAATGGGGCCGCGGATCAGTTGCAACTCGATATCTTCGGGGAACTGATGGAGGCCTTGTTCCAGGAAGCGAGAACCGGTCTGTTTCCGCCGGGACAAAGCTGGCCGCTTCAGGTGGCCCTGATCGAGCATCTGGAGACGGTCTGGCACCGGCCCGATGAGGGGATTTGGGAAGTCAGAGGTGGCCAACAGTTGTTCACCTTCTCCAAAGTGATGGCCTGGGTGGCGGTGGATCGGGCGCTGCATGGCGCGGCGGCATTTGGGCTACCAGCCCCGCTTGAACGGTGGCGTGCGCTCCGGTCCACGATCCATGACGATGTTCTGCGGCACGGTTTCAATCGCGCGAAGGGCTGCTTTACCCAGGTCTATGGCGGTGACGCCCTGGACGCCAGCTTGTTGCTGTTGCCCCTGGTGGGCTTTTTGCCGGCCCATGATCCCCGGATCACGGACACGGTGGCGGCCATTGAGCGGGAGCTGATGGTGGATGGATTGGTGCTGCGCTATCGCTCGGCGGATGGATTGCCGAACGGGGAGGGGGTGTTTCTCGCGTGCAGCTTCTGGTTCGTGGACAATCTGATCCTGCAAGGACGGAAAGCGGACGCGCATGCGATGTTCTCCCGTCTGGTCGCGCTGGCCAACGACGTCGGGCTGATGGCGGAGGAATATGATCCGATCAACCATCGGATGCTGGGCAATTTCCCGCAGGCGTTTTCCCACCTGGCCCTTGTGAATACCGCGCTGAACCTGGAATCACGCGCCCGTTGAAGGCGCCACGATCGCCTTACGATGCCCGCCGAAGCGGCTCGCGAGCCGTTCCAAAGCGAGATAAACAACCGGGGTCGTGTAGAGCGTCAGCATTTGCGACACGATCAATCCGCCCACGATGGAAATGCCGAGCGGACGACGCAGTTCGGCCCCCGTCCCGAATGCCAGCGCCAGCGGCAAGGCGCCCAGCAGGGCGGCCAGTGTTGTCATCATGATCGGCCGGAATCGCTCCAGGCAGGCGGCGTGGATGGCGTCGAAGGGGGTCATGCCGTGCAGGCGCTCCGCCTCCAGCGCGAAGTCGATCATCATGATGGCATTCTTTTTCACGATGCCCATCAATAGGATGATGCCGATCATACCCATGATCGAGAGATCGGTTCCGGTGAGCCAGAGCGCGAGCAGGGCCCCCAGACCCGCGGAAGGCAGCGTCGAGATGATCGTGATCGGATGCAGCAGGCTCTCATACAGCACGCCCAGAACGATATAGATCGAGAACAGCGCCGCCGCGATCAGCACCGGTTGGGATTTAAGGGATTTCTGCAGCCACTGGGCGTTGCCCGCGAATTCGGTGCGAACCGAGGCCGGCATACGCAGGTCCAAGGCGGCCTTTTCCACCGCGTCCTGGGCATCGCCCTGTGCCATGCCGGGCGCGAGATTGAAACTCAGTGTCGCGGCCGGGAATTGCCCCTGATGGCGGACGGCCAGGGCCTGGGTCCCACGCTCGAACGTCGCAACCGCGGAGAGCGGAACCTGACGCCCGGAGGACGCGCTCACATAGAGTCGGCTCAGCAGAGAAGGGTCTGCTTGCAGGGCCGGGTCCACCTCCAGCACGACCTTGTACTGGTTGCGCTGGGCATAGATGGTCGACACCTGCCGTTGGGCATAAGCGTTGTTCAACGCATTATCGATCGCCACCGTGCTGACGCCCAGGCGGGACGCGGCCTCCCGGTCGATGGTCACGTTGATCTGTGGGCCGGCGCGGTCCTGGTCAGAGCTGATATCGGTGATGCCCGGGGTTGCCTGGAGTTTTTCCTCCAGCTTCAACGCCCAGATGCGCAGATCAGCGACGTCGGGGGCGATCAGCGCGTATTGAAACTGGGACCCGCCCTGCCGACCGCCGCCGCGCAAATCCTGGGCGGAGAACAGAAAAGTCTGCATGCCCCCCATTCGTCCCAGAGCCGGGCGCAATCGGGCGATCACGTCCTCTGACGAGAGCCCGCGCTCTTTAAGAGGTTTCAGATTGACCGTCAGGGAACCGCGGTTCAGCGAACTCCATCCGCTCGAAACGCCCACTGTCGAGGCCACGCTCGCGACCGCCGGATCGGCCAGCAGGATATCGACGACCGCCTTTTGCTTGTCCTCCATGGCCTGGAAGGAAACATCGGGGTCTGCCTGAGTCGAACCGACCAGGATGCCGGTGTCTTGCAAGGGCATGAACCCTTTGGGGACCACGCCATACAGGCGCACAGTCAGCGCGACCGTGAGGACGACGATCAGAAGCATGAAGACCGGGCTTGCCAGGGCCCAGCCGAGCGTTCGCGCATACAGTCTCTGCGCCCCGCTCAGGACCCAGTCCACTCCCCGCCAGAACAGACCGGGCCGGATGTCCGCCGTTGGGGTGGTCATGTAGCGGCCGCAAATCATCGGCGTCAGCGTCAGCGATACGACGGCCGAGATCGCGATGGCCATGGTCAGCGTCATCGCGAATTCGTGGAACAGGCGTCCCAAAATCCCGCCCATGAAGATCAGCGGGATGAACACCGCCACCAGCGACAGGCTGATCGACAGCACGGTGAAGCCGATCTGCCGCGAGCCCAGCAGCGCGGCCCGCAGCGGGGGCTCTCCGCGCTCCATGTGCCGGACGATATTCTCAATCATGACGATGGCATCATCGACGACGAAACCGACCGAAATCGTAAGGGCCATCAAGGAGAAATTGTCGATCGCAAAGCCCATCGCCCACATGGCCGCGATCGTGCCGCTGAGTGACAGCGGCACGGTCACCGCCGCCGCCATCGTGGGCACCAGCCTGCGCATGAACAGCAGCACCACCAGCAGCACCAGGACGATGGTGATCAGCAGCGTCCATTGCACATCGTTGACGCTGGCCCGGATGGTCGCGGTGCGGTCGCTGATGACGGTGACCTGAATGTCGTTGGGCAGCCACTCCAGCAATTGCGGCATCAGCGCCCGGATATGGTCCACCGTCTCGATGACGTTGGCCCCCGACTCCTTTGTGATCGTCAGCAGGATGGCCGGCTGTTTGCCGTTCCAGGCCGCGAGGCGGACATTGGCCACACTGTTGATGACCGTCGCCACGTCCGACAGGCGCAGGATCGCGCCGTTGCCGGCTTTGACGATCAGCGGCGCGTATTCCCGGGCCTGCGAGATTTGGCTGTTGAGCGCGATTCCTTCGGCATGGGAGGCGCTCTGGAAACCGCCAAGCGCGCCGATGGTGTTGGCGCCCCGGATGGCCGTGTAGACGTCCTGCGCCCCCAGACCCGCCGCGGCCAGCCGCACCGGATCGAGGGCCACGCGCACCGCTGGTTTTTCAGCCCCGTTGACGGTGACCTGGGCCACGCCTTCCGCCTGCGACAGGCGCTGCGCCAGGATGGTGTCGGCGGCGTCGTAAATCTGCGCGGTCGTCAAGGTTTCCGACGACAAGGCAATCGTCATGATCGGTGCGTCGGCCGGGTTGAATTTTCGATAATACGGGCGGGTCGGCAGGTCCGACGGCAGATCGGTGGTGGCCGCGTTGATCGCCGCCTGCACGTCGTGCGCGGCGCCGTTGATATCGCGGTCGATGTCGAACTGAATGACGATGGAGGTGTTGCCGATAACCGAGGTCGAGGTGATCTCGGTCACGCCCGGTATCTCCCCCAGGCGGCGTTCCAACGGCGCGGCTACCGAGTTCGCCATCGTTTCGGGATCAGCGCCGGGACGGCCGGCGATGACGACGATGGTGGGGATGTCGATGGATGGCAGGGCGGCGACCGGCAAAAACCGATAGGCGACCGCCCCGGTCAGGAACAACCCGATCGAGAGCAGAATCGTCGCGACCGGCCGGGCGATAAAAGGGGCGGAGACGTTCATTCCGCCGCCACCGCCGGCGCGGCCCGATCCGTGCCCCCAAACCGGATGCGCAGCCGCTCAAACGCCAGATAGATGATCGGTGTCGTGTAGAGCGTCAGGAACTGCGACAGCAGCAGGCCGCCGATGATGGTGATCCCCAGCGGCCGCCGTAGCTCCGACCCCGCGCCATGGCCAAGCACCAAGGGGAGGGCGCCCAGCAGCGCCGCCATGGTGGTCATCATGATGGGGCGAAAGCGCAGCAGGCAGGCCTCCCACATTGCATCCTCGGGGGATTTGCCGTGGACGCGCTCCGCCTCCAGTGCGAAGTCAACCATCATGATGGCGTTCTTCTTCACGATGCCCATCAGCAGCACGATCCCAACCAGGGCGACCAGTGACAGGTCAATGCCGCAGACCATCAGGGCCAGCAGCGCCCCGATGCCGGCAGAGGGCAGGGTGGACAGGATCGTCACCGGGTGGATCCAGCTTTCGTACAGCACCCCCAATACGATGTAGATCACCACCAGAGCGGCCAGGATCAGCCAGGGTTCGGCGGCGAGCGAGCTTTGGAACTCCGCCGCGTCGCCCGCGTAGCTGCCGGTGATGGTCGCTGGCAGGCCGATATCCTTCTCCGCCTGCGCCACCGCCTGCACCGCATGGCTCAAGGAGAACCCCGGCTCGATGTCGAAGCTCAGGGTGGCGGATGGGAACTGCTCCTGGTGGGTCAGGACCAGTGGGGCGGTGGTTTTCTCGAACCGGGCGATCGCGGCCAATGGCACCTGGGCGCCGCCGGTTCCCGGCACCCGCAACAGTTTCAGAACGCCCGGATCGGCTTGCCAGTCCGGGTCAGCTTCCAGCACGACACGGTATTGGTTGGCCTGACCGAAGATGGTGGAAATCTGGCGTTGTCCGAACGCGTCATACAACGTGTCCTGAATGACCTGCATCGAGACACCCAGCCGCATCGCTGCGTCGCGATCGACATTGATGAATGTGCGGAAGCCATTTTCCTGCTGGTCGGAGGCGACGTTGCGCAACTCCGGCAGCGTGGCGAGCCTGGCCAGAAGTTTGGGCGTCCAGGCTGCCAGCTCGATCGGGTCGGTGTCCATCAACGTATATTGGAATTGGGTCCGACTGATGCGGGTGCCAATCTGGATGTCTTGCACGGGTTGGAAGAAAGCGGTCAGTCCAGGGACGCCGGCGATGGCCTGTTCCATGCGGGTGATCACGACGTCGACCGGGTCGCGGTCGCTGACGGGACGCAGCGCGATGGTCAGCCGGCCGGTGTTCGGTGTCGCGTTGATGGTGCCCGCCCCGACGAATGAGACGACGCCCGTGACGGCGGGATCCTGGCGCACGATCTCCGCCATCTGGGTTTGCATCGCCAACAGGCGCGGGATGGACACGCTTTCCGATGCCTCGGTCACGGCGATCAGGACACCCGTGTCCTGGCGAGGTAGGAATCCTTTAGGAACAATCAAATACAGGCCAATGGTGCCAGCCAGGGTCGCAACACCGACCAGCAGCACGAAGCCTTGATTGCGGAATGCCCAGCCAAGCGTATGCCGATACCCCTGCAAGAGCCGTTCGAACCCGGCCTCCCCCCAGCGGCTGAGGAGTCCCGGCCGCTCCTCGGATGCGGGACGCAGGAAGCGGCCACACATCATCGGCGTCAGGGTCAGCGACACGACGGCCGAGACGATCACCGCGACCGATAATGTGACCGAGAATTCCTTGAACAGCCGCCCCACCACACCGGTCATGAAGAGCAACGGGATAAACACCGCGATCAACGAGACCGTCAGGGACACGATGGTGAAGCCGATCTGGGCGGCACCGCGATAGGCGGCTTCGAGGGGTTTCAGGCCTTGCTCGATGTAGCGGACGACGTTTTCGATCATCACGATCGCATCGTCGACGACGAACCCGCTGGCGATGGTCAGGGCCATCAGGGACAGATTGTCCAGGCCGAACCCCAGCAACTGCATGATGCCGAAGGTGCCGATCAGCGACAGCGGCAAGGCGATCGCCGGGATGAAGGTGGCACGGGCGGAATGCAGGAAAATGAAGATCACGCCGACCACGAGGACCACCGAAAGGGCCAGCGTATATTGGACATCGGCCACGGATGCCCGGATCGTCTCGGTCCGGTCGGTCACGATGGTGAGCCGGATGCCCGAGGGAATAGCCGCCTGCAGCCGCGGCAGGCCTAGCTTGATCGCTTCGACCGTCGAGACGATGTTGGCGCCCGGCTGGCGCTGAATGTCCAGGACCACCGCTTGCATGCCATCGTACCGGGCGGCGACCCGGTTGTTTTCGACCCCGGCAACGACATCCCCGACGGCCGAAAGCCGCACCGGCGCATTGTTGCGCCAGGCAATGATCAGGTTCTGATAGGCAGCCGGGTCGACGAGCTGGTCGTTGGCGCCCAGCGCGAAGCTCTGGCGGGCGCCATCAAACCCGCCCTTGGCGCCATTCACATTGGCGGCGGCGACGGCGGTGCGAATGTCTTCCATCGCCAGCCCATAAGCGGCGAGGCGAGCAGGATCGATCCTCACCCGGACCGCGGGGCGCATGCCGCCTTGCACGGTGACGCGCCCGACGCCCTCGATTTCCGACAATTTCGGCTGCAACAGCGTATCCGCGGCGTCGCTGACCGCATCGACCGGCACGGTGTCCGATGTCAGCGCCAGGGTCAGGATCGGCGCATCCGCCGGGTTGACCTTCGCATAGACCGGCGGATAGGGCAGGGTGACCGGCAGCGTTCCAGCCGCGGCGTTGATGGCGGCCTGCACATCCTGGGCCGCCGAATCCATCGACCGCCCGAGCGAGAATTGCAGCGTGATCTGGCTCGTTCCCTCCGCGCTTTGGGAGGTCATGGTCTGTAAACCCGGGATCTGCCCGAATTGGCGCTCCAGGGAGGCGGTGATGAGTGTCTCCACAACCTCCGGCGCCGCGCCGGGAAGCTGGGTCGTGATCTGGATGGTTGGAAAATCCACTTCCGGAAGGGCTGAGACCGGCAATTGGCGGTATCCGAGTATCCCCGCCAGCAGGATCGCGATCGTCAGCAGCCAAGTGGCGATCGGGCGCGCGATGAACGGGCCGGATATGTTCATTCCGTGCTGCCGGCCGGTTTCCGCCGGGGGGCGCCAGGCGTGTCAGGGCGCGGCCGGCGTGTCGGCGCCGCATCGGTCGAGGGTTGCGCGATGGAGACGGTGCTGGTGTCGCTCAGGCGCGACGCGCCATCGATCACCACCCGCTCCCCCCCTTTCAGCCCATCCTGCACGATGCTGTGCTGTTCGTCCTCATAGCCGGTTTTGATCGCCTGGCGGCTGACGCGGTTGTCGTCGGCGACTATGAAGACGAAGGCCCCGCGCGGCCCGCGCTGCACCGCGGCGGGGGGTATGACCACCGCGTCCTTGGCGGTATCGACCTGAACCCGGACGCCGACGAAGCCACCCGGCCACAAGCGGCTGTTGGCATTGGGGAAGCTGGCCTTCAGTTTGATCGTGCCGGTGGTGGGATCGACCTGATTGTCCAGCACGGTCAGCGTGCCGGTATCCAGCACCGCCGCTTTGCTCCCGCCCTGCGGCGTTGCGACAACCTTGGGCGTGCCCGCGGCCATCGCCCGCGCCACGGCGGGCAGTGATTGCTGGGGCAGGGTGAAGACCACGAAGATCGGCTGCAACTGGGCGATCACCACCAGCCCCGTTGCGTCACCGGCATGGACGATATTGCCCTGATCCACCAGCCGCACCCCGGTGCGCCCCGCGAGCGGCGCGGTGATCGTGGTGTAGCTGAGATTGGTCTTCGCGGTGTCGATCTGTGCCTGATCCTGGCGCGCCAGGGCCTCGTATTGGGCCACCAGGGCCTTGGCGGTGTCGGCCTGCTGCGCCGAGGTGAAGTTGCTCGCGACCAGCTTCTGGTAGCGGATCAGGTCCAGTTTCGCATTGGCGAGGAGGGCCTCATCCTGGGCTTTCTTCGCAGTCACCTGATCCAGCGCGGCCTGGTACGGGCGTGGATCGATCTGCGCGAGCACGTCGCCCCGGGCGACCATCTGACCTTCCGTGAAGGTCACCGCGGCGAGTGGACCGTCGATCATGGGTTTGATCGTCACCGAATTATAGGCCTGCACGGTGCCAAGCCCATCCAGCAGGATCGGCATATCCTTCCGCTCAGCCGTCGCGACCAGAACCGGAATCGGGCGGTTCGCATCCCGCCCGGACTTGCCGGCGGGGTCGGCGGGCGCGGGCCAGAAGCGGATCACACCGATGATGGCGAGCAGTACCAGCAAGCACAGAAGCAGCATCGGCCACCGGCGGCCTGACGGCGCCGGGCGAGACAGCCGATTGAGCGGATCGGGGGTTAACGAGTCCATGGCATGCCCTTATCGGTCCGGGAGACATAACCGCGGACGCGGCCTTCGCGCGAATGAATCATCGGATATTTCCCCCGACGGGGAGAGCGACCGCCCCGCCCAGTGTGGCGGGTGTCAGCGCCGCATGGGCTTCGGCTGGTCGCTGCCAGCCGCCGCCCAAGGCTTTATATAAACCCAGCAGCGCCTGGAACCGGGCGAGCCGCACCTGCGCCAGTGTGTCCTCATTGGTGAGCAGCGTGGCTTCCGTCGTCAGGACGGTGGTGATGTCCACCGTGCCGGCCTGCATCTGCGCCCGGGCAATCTTCGCCGCGCGCCGGGCCTGCCCGACGGCCGACTGCTGCAAGGCTTCCTGCTCGGTGGTGAAGCGCCAGGCGGTCAGGGCATTGTCCACATCGGTGAAGGCCTGAAGGACGGCCGTCTGGTAATTGGCCAATTGCTCATCATAGCGCCCTTTTGCCAGCTCGAGTTGCCCCCTCAGCGTGCCGCCGTCGAAAATGGGCGCGGTCAGGCCAGCGGCGAGCGACATCAGCAATCCGCCGGGGCTCATGAGCTGGTTCAGGGCGGCGGCCTGGAAGCCAGCCGAACCGGTCAGTTGGATATTGGGGAAGAAAGCGGCGCGGGCGACCTTGATATCGAAATTGCGGGCCATCAGCGTTGCTTCGGCGGATGCGACATCAGGCCGGCGAGTCAGTACCTCCGAGGGCAGGCCGGGGGCGACCGGTGGCAATGCGAGGCTGGTCAGCATCCCCGGTCGCACCGTGATCGCTTCGGGTGCCTGACCGGTCAGGATGCCAAGGCCGATGCGTTGCTGTTCCATCTGGTTGCGCAGGTTGGGGATCGCGGCCCGTTGGCTTGCCACCAGCGTTTCCTGCTGGGTGACATCCAGTTCGTTGGCGGTCCCGGCGGCGAACCGTCCCTTGATAACCCCCAGGACCGCCTCGGCATCCGCCAGGTTCCGATCGGCGATCCCGAGCCGATCCGACAGTGACAGGGCAGTGAACCAGGTTGACGCGACGTTGGTGACGACCGTGAGCGCCACCGTCTCCTGGTCGAACCGGCTGAACCGGGCGGAGGCCAGCGCGGCGTCCCGGGCCGCGGCGTTCTTGCCCCAGAAGTCCAGCTCATAGGCCGCGCTCACGCCGGCATTGTAGCTGTGCGCTTCGGTGGCGCCGGACCGGGCCCGTGCCGCACTGCCGCTGGTGTTCTGGCCACTGTGCTGCCAGTTGGCCCCGCCGGAGCCGCTCAGTGTCGGCAACAGGGGCGCGCCCGCGATTCGCAGTTGCGCGTCGGCCTGCCGTACGCGTGCCATGGCCGCGGCGATACTGAGGTTGTGCTGACGCGCGGTTTCGATCAGCCCCGACAAATCGGGCGAGTCAAAGCCCAGCCACCATGCCTGGTCGGGCCATATCACGGGGGTGCCCGGGGTGGCGGCGCGGAACCCAGGCGGGGGCAGTGGGCCATCCGGCTGATAAGACGGCCCCATATCGCACCCCGCCAGCAGCGGGGTGAGCGCCGCGCCGAACAGGGCAGACCGTCGTCCAATCATCCGGGCAATCGTCACATTCATTCTCCGCGCGCTCTCTAACATGGTGAGCCGGCCGTGGTGCAATCAGGGGGCGGTGCAGCGCCCGCCGCCTTTTTCGCGAGATCAGTTCCGAACTTTTGTCGGGGCACCTCCTTGCGCGCGGGTCACACATGTGTAAAACGCCGCCCCCACAGTGTTTCGTTAAGAGTGGGAGGGCCCGGGGGTGACAGATACCATCCTGGAGACGACGGGGCTGACCCGGGAGTTCAGCGGTTTTGTGGCCGTGGACGGCGTGGATCTGCGCGTCAAGACCGGCACAATTCATGCGTTGATCGGGCCGAACGGCGCGGGGAAGACGACCTGCTTCAACCTGCTCACCAACTTCCTGACCCCCACGCGTGGCACCATCCGCTTCAAGGGGCAGGACATCACCGGCATGAAGCCGGCGATGGTTGCTCGTAAGGGGCTTGTGCGCAGTTTTCAGATCTCGGCGGTATTCCCGCATCTGACGGCGCTGGAAAATGTCCGCCTCGCCTTGCAGCGCGCCCGTGGTGCCAGTTTCGATTTCTGGCGCGCCGAAAGTGCCCTGGATGTGTTCAACGACCGCGCCCGCCAGTTGTTGCAGGACGTCGGTCTGCCGGATCTGTCCAACGTGATCGTTGCCGATTTGCCATATGGCCAGAAGCGGGCGCTTGAGATCGCGACGACGCTGGCGCTTGAGCCGGAAATGATGCTGCTCGACGAACCCACCGCCGGCATGGCGCATGGTGACGTGGACACAATCGTTCAACTCATCAAACGTATCCGTAAGGGCCGCACGATCCTGATGGTTGAGCATAATCTGTCGGTTGTCGAAGGCCTTTGCGACACCATCACCGTGCTGACCCGGGGCAAGATCCTGGCGGAAGGCGACTACGCCACCGTTTCCAAGAACCCCGAGGTGATCGCCGCCTATCTGGGAAGCGCCGATGCTTGAGATTAAAGATCTGAACGCATGGTACGGCGAAAGCCATATCCTGCATGGCGTCGATTTCAACGTCCAGGAAGGTGAGGTTGTCACCCTGCTGGGCCGTAATGGCGCCGGTAAGACAACGACGATGAAATCGATCATGGGACTCGTGCCGCGGCGCGAGGGCCATGTGACGTTCAAGGGCGTCGAGACCATCGGCATGATGCCGAACCATATCGCCAAGGCGGGCATCGCCATTTGCCCGGAAGAGCGCGGCATTTTCGGATCGCTTTCGGTGACCGAGAACCTGATGTTGCCGCCGATCGTGGCCCCGGGCGGGCTGTCGGTCGATGAGATCTACACCTTGTTCCCGAATCTGAAGGAACGCGCCCGCACCGCCCACGGCACCCGCCTGTCGGGCGGCGAGCAGCAGATGCTGGCGATCGGGCGCATCCTGCGGACCGGCGCCAAGATGCTGCTGCTGGATGAGCCGACCGAAGGCCTGGCACCGGTCATCGTGCAGCAAATCGGCCGTACGATCCGTGAGATCAAGAATCGCGGGTTCACGGTCCTTCTGGTCGAGCAGAATTTCCGCTTCGCCGCGACCGTGGCTGATCGCCACTACGTGATGGAGCACGGCAAGATCGTCGACATGATCCCCAATAAAGACCTCGAGAATAGCATGGACAAGCTACACGAGTATCTGGGCGTCTGATCACGGCGCCCCATCGGGGACTGGGCGGAACCGGCACGCCTGACACAAAGGCCGGTAAGGAAACGGGGCCCCTTTTCCAGGCCACCGAAGGAACTCGACCTATGAACGTCTCGCGCAGAGCTATTACGCTGGGTGGTTTCGCAGCCGCCGCCGGCACGATCGCACCGCTGACCGCGGGGCGTGCTCAAGGTAAGCCGACTCTTCGGGTTGGCTGCCTGACGGACATGTCGGGTCCTTACAAGGACCTGGCCGGCCCTGGGGCCGTATCCGCCGTCAAACAGGCGCTGCAGGAATTCGGCGTGGCCGGCAAGGGCTTCGATGTCGAGGTCCTGGTGGCGGACCATCTGAACAAGCCCGATGTCGGGACGACGGTGGCGCGTCAATGGTTCGATCGCGATGGCGTCGATGTGATCGTTGAAGTCGCCAATTCTGGTGTCGCGCTCGCGGTGGCGAACGTCGCGAAGGAAAAGAACAAGGTTTACCTGAATACCGGTGCCGCGACCTCTGACCTCACGGCCGGGGCTTGCAGCCCCAACACCATTCACTGGGTTTACGACACCTATATGCTGGCCCAGTCGACGGGCGCCGCGATGGTGAAATCGGGCGGCGATTCGTGGTTCTTCATCACCGCGGATTATGCGTTCGGCAAGGCGCTGCAACGCGATACCACCGATTTCGTGACCAATGCGGGCGGCAAGGTGGTGGGCAGTGTCACATACCCGTTTCCGGGGACGACTGACTTTTCGTCCTATCTGATCCAGGCGCAGTCGAGCGGCGCGAAGGTGCTTGGTCTCGCGAACGCGGGCACCGACACCATCAATACGATCAAGCAGGCCAAGGAATTCGGCATCAAGATGCGCCTGGCCGGGCTGCTGCTGTTTCTCACCGACGTGCATTCGCTCGGGCTGGAGGTCGCGCAGGGGATCGTGCTGACGGACAGCTTCTACTGGGACATGAATGATCGCACGCGTGCGTTCTCTGACCGCTATTCGGTCAATATGAAGGGCACGCGTCCGACCATGGTGCAGGCCGGGGTCTATTCGTCGATCACCCACTACCTCAAGACGGCGACCGCGATGGGGATCGAAAAGGCGAAGCTGGATGGCGCCGCGACCATCAGCGCGATGAAGGCGATGCCAACCGAGGATGACTGCTTCGGCGCCGGCAGCATCCGCGCGGATGGCCGGAAGATCCACCCATCCTACCTGTGGGAAGTGAAGAAGCCCGGTGAGAGCAAGGGACCTTGGGACTATTACAAGGCGGTTGCCTCCACGCCGGCTGACACGGCATTCCGGCCGCTCGACAAGGGCGGTTGTTCTTTGGTCAAGGCATAAAGTTATTCGGGGAGCGGCAGAGCCGGGAAACCAACATGATCATGATATTCGGTATTCCCGGACCGCTGTTGTTCGGACAGCTGTTGCTCGGGCTGATTAACGGCGCATTCTACGCGATGTTGTCGCTGGGCCTCGCGGTCATCTTCGGCATGCTCAATATCATCAACTTCGCGCATGGCGCGTTGTTCATGATGGGGGCTTTCGTCGCCTGGATGCTGCTGAACTACGTCGGCATCGGCTATTTTCCGGCCTTGATCCTGGCACCGCTCATTGTCGGTGCCTTTGGGATCGTCCTGGAAAAGACGATCATCAGCCGGTTGTATAAGCTGGATCATCTGTACGGGCTGTTGCTGACCTTCGGCCTGTCATTGGTGATCGAAGGCCTGTTCCGTAATGGTTACGGCTCCTCGGGCCTGCCCTACCGCATCCCGGCCGCGCTGCAAGGCGCGGTGGACCTGGGCTTCATGTTCATGCCGATCTATCGCGGCTGGGTGGTGTTGGCGGCGGCGGTGGTTTGCCTGGCGACCTGGGCCGTGATCGAGAAGACGACCCTCGGCGCGACCCTTCGTGCGGCGACCGAAAATGCACCCTTGGTGCAGGCTTTTGGCGTGAACGTGCCGCGTCTGATCACGCTGACCTATGGCGGCGGCATTGCGCTGGCAGCCTTTGCTGGTGTGCTCGCCGCGCCGATTTACTCGGTCAATCCCAACATGGGCACCAATTTCATCAACACCGTGTTCGCGGTGGTCGTCATCGGCGGCATGGGGTCGATCCTGGGTTCCATCGTCACCGGCTTCGCGCTGGGTGTGGTCGAGGGGCTGACGAAGGTGTTTTACCCGCAAGCCTCCGCCACCGTGGTGTTCGTCGTGATGGTGATCATCCTGCTGACAAGACCCCGCGGCCTGTTCGGAAAGGCGGCCTGATATGTTTGGTTTTTCGCGCCCCCAGCTCATCGCCTTTCTGGTGCTGCTGGTCCTGATCGTTTTCCTTCCTTTCGTGCTCTACCCCGTGTTCCTGATGCGGGTGCTGTGCGCGGCGCTGTTCGCCTGCGCGTTTAACCTGATGATCGGGTATGTCGGGCTGCTGTCGTTCGGCCACGCCGCCTATTTCGGTATGGGGAGCTACGTCGCGGCCTGGACCATGAAGGTGTGGCATGTCGATGCCTCCATCGCGATCGCATTGGGTGGTTTGACGGGTGGTATTCTCGGCCTGGGCCTGGGTTACCTGGCGATCCGCCGGTCCGGGATCTACTTTGCCATGATCACCCTCGCGCTGGCGCAGATGGTGTATTTCTTCTGTCTCGAAGCGCCGTTTACCGGTGGTGAGGATGGGATCCAGCAGGTGCCGCGCGGGTTCCTGTTCGGCTTCATCAACCTGTCGAACGACCTGACGATGTATGCCGTGGTGGCGGTGGTGTTCCTGGGCGGCTTCCTGACCATTCACCGGATCATTCATTCGCCGTTTGGCCAGGTGCTGAAGGGCATCCGCGAAAATGAGCCGCGTGCGACCTCATTGGGTTATCGCACGGACGACTACAAGTTGATTGCCTTCGTGCTGTCGACCACATTGACGGGGATCGCCGGTGGCACCAAGGCGTTGGTGTTCGGCATCGCCACGCTGACCGACGTGCATTCTTCGACCTCCGGCGAAATCGTGCTGACGACACTGCTCGGCGGGTTGGGTACCGTGTTCGGTCCGGTCATGGGCGCTGTCGTGATGACCTCGATGGAAAACTACCTCGCGCAGTTCGGCGCCTGGGTGACCGTGACGCAGGGTGTGATCTTCATGATTTGCGTGCTGGCATTCCGCCGCGGCATCATCGGTGAGATCGGGAATGCGCTGAAGCTGAAGCTGTGATCGGATAGTGGCTGAGAAGGGGTCGAACCGGAACGCCGCTGCGTGATCCGGTTCGACCCACTTCAACCGAGTGGCCCAGGGGGCGCGATTTTGGCGGAACGTGACGTTCATCACTTCGCCTATATCGACGCCATGCGCGGCATCGCGGTCATGGGAGTCGTCGCATTCCACTCGCATGGGCTATTCGCCGATATGCCTTGGCGAATAGCGTCGGTCTTTGGCATCGGGGCCAATGGCGTGCAGCTGTTCTTCGTCGTCAGCGGGCTGACGATGATGCTCTCCTGGCATGCCCGGCGCGACGGCGCAGCGCCTTTTTACATTCGCCGCCTGTTCCGTATCGCGCCGATGTTCTGGGCCGCGATCATCCTCTTTGGCGGGTTGCATGCCCTGGGCTGGTGGCGGAGCGGCGGCGGGCCGATCGACATTCTCCTCACGGTGCTTTTCGTGCACGCCTGGTCGATCGAGGCCATCAATCTGGTGGTTCCCGGCGGCTGGACCATCGGCGTGGAAATGACGTTCTATGCCTTGTTCCCGCTGATCGCGGGTCTGGTCACGTCGCGCGCCCGGGCTGTGGCTTTTCTGGGTTTGGCCTGCGCCGCGGCGATTGCGGGTAATACGATACTCCCGCATTTCGTGCAGACCGAGGTCCCACAGGACCTGATTTTTTTCATTTATTACTGGTTTCCCCACGCGCTGCCCGCCTTCGCCTGCGGCTGCCTGGTCTATTATCTGCTGCCGATCGCGCCGAGGGATTCAAGGATGGCAAGCGGTCTGTTGATCGCCGTGGCGGCCATCGTGGTGGCGAGCGCATGGGGCGGGCTGCGGTGGTTCTCTGACTGGGATCATCCCTTGTCCCGCGCGCTCGTGATACCGATCGCTTCGGTCATGCTGGCTCTGGCTTTGGCCTTCGTGCCGGCGCGGCTGTTGGTCAATCGGTGGACCTGTCACGTTGGCAAGGTCAGCTTCAGCGTCTACCTGCTGCATTTCCTGATTTGTGAGCCGCTGGTCGTCGTCTTCGCCCCCGTCCTGGTGGGGCGCTTCTGGTCGGTGCCAGCCTTCCTGGTGTCGTTTGCCGCGGTGATGGGCGTGACGGTCTGGCTGGCCGGTCTCACGTATCGGACGATCGAAAAGCCATGCATCGATATGGGAAATCGCCTTATCAAGCGGTGGTACCCGGCGTGATAGCCTGACGGCGCGACGGCGTGGCAAGGTCGGAAAGACGGCGCCGGCAGCCTGTGCCGAACTGGACTGGCTGTTGTTGGGGGGACGGTCCTCCGCGCCCTTCCAAGATCATGCGATTAAGCCTAACCGGGGCCCTGGAAAACGGAGCCTGGCATGTCCACCGCCAACCAACCCGATCCCGACGCCGCCGCCCGCCGGGCTTTGTTCGAACATCGCGCCTTCGCCAATGCGCTGCTGCTGTTAATGGCGGCGGTCACGGCCTTCGCCTATGGCACGCCGGAGGCCTGGTGGCCGAGCGAGTATAGCCGCGCGCTGCTCGGCGCGGCCGCCAAAGCGGGGTTCGTGGGCGGTATCGCCGATTGGTTCGCGGTGACTGCGTTGTTTCGCCACCCCCTCGGCATTCCTGTTCCGCATACCGCCATCATTCCGCGGCAGAAAGAGCGGTTGGGCCTGGCCCTTGGCCGGTTCGTCGCGACCCATGTGTTCACTGAGCGCGATATCGCCGTGATGCTCGGTAAACTGGACCTGCCCGGGATCCTTCACCGTTTCCTGGCAGATCCGGAGGCGTCGAAGCCCTTGGCGGCGACCATCGCGGGGATGCTGCCCCGGCTGCTGGCGACCGTGGAAGACGGCCGGGCGCGCCGGATCGTCGCCCGGATCGTTCCCCGGGTTCTCAGCGGCCCCGGCGCCAATCGCATGGTGACCAGCGGTCTGCGCGCTTTGGTCGCCGGCGGTCGGCATCAGGAGGTCTTCGGCTTCGTACTGGTCCAATTGCGGGCTTTGATCATCGGTAAGGAAGACGCCCTGCGCGCCGCGATCGAAGAGCGGGTGCGAGAGCAAGGGGGGCGGCTGGTTGGCTGGGCGCTGGGCGCCTCCATCGCTCGGCGTGTGCTGGGTACGTTGATGGCCGAGCTCGATAAAATGAGCCCGGATGGCTCAGAGCTGCGGGCCGCGTTCGACGAGTGGGTGCGGCGGGAAATCCTGCGCATGGAGGACGATCCCACCCGTGCCGCGGACCTTGGTCTGGCGATTCGCGGCATCATCGCGCATGACACGGTGCAGGCCTGGATCTGGGATATCTGGGCTCGGCTGCGTCTGTCGCTGGAAGCTGACGCCGCCAAGCCGGGGGGGCGCACGATGCAGGTGCTGGAAGGCGCCTTGGGTAATCTGGGGGCGATGCTCGAAAATGACCCGGTGGTGCGCGCGCGGGTCCAAACGGCCGCGGAAGGGGCGGTGCGTGGCGTTCTGCCCTCTGCGCAAGAGCGCCTGTCCGCCTTTATCGCTCAGGTCGTCGCCGGCTGGGATGGCGCGACCCTGGCCGATCGGCTGGAACTGCGGGTGGGCAAGGATTTGCAATTTGTGAGGGTGAATGGAACGGTGGTCGGGTTTTTGGTGGGGGGCGCCCTCTATGCGGCGCTGAGGGCGGTGTTTGGCGCCAACGGCCTGTAACGGGCGTCGTTGGGCCACCCTGAATCGGGCTCCCGAATTTGCCCAACCGCACAGGCCGCGTCACACTCGGTGCAAGCAATACCGCCGAGGAACCGACGATGTCCGACCCCCAAGAGCCCCTCGTTTTCTATGCCGTTGAGAACCGGGTGGCCACGATCACCCTGAACCGCCCCGCGCGTCTGAACGCCTTCAACGACGACATGACGCGGGAGGCGCTGGCCGCCATGCGCCGCTTCGACCTCGACCCGGATGCCGATGTGGCGGTGCTCTGTGGCAATGGCCGGGCGTTTTCCTCTGGTGCCGATGTGCAGCAGCGCCAGCTGCGCCCGAAAGAGGAAATGGAGAAACATGGCGGCCCGCAGGCGCGTGACGCCAATTCGCAGGACCTGCTGATCAACAGCGTCAACTGGAAGCCGGTGATCTGTGCCGCGCATGGCTATGTGCTGGGCCTCGCGCTTGGCCTGGCTCTGGAATGCGACCTGATCGTTGCCGAAGAAGGTACGAAATTTCAGGTCACCGAAACCCCGCGCGGCCTGTCGGGCGCCAAGTACTGGGCGCTGCTGAATTTCCGCGGCGGCGGGTCGTTTGCCACCCAGGTCACCTTGACCGGGCGCTTCTTCACGGCCGAGGAAGCCAAGGCCGTCAATCTGATCGACGCGGTCGCGCCCAAGGGCCAGCATATCGCCGCTGCCCAGGCGATGGCGGCCACGATCGCCAAGAACCCCCCGCTCGGCGTTCGCCATGCCGTGCAGCAGCGCCGGTGGGAGCTCAAGAAAGTCCAGCAGGAAGCCATTCGTCAGGTCGGGATGGCGAAGCTGCATTTATCCGAGGATTTCCGGGAATCCGCCCGTGCCTTCGTCGAAAAGCGCCCCGCTGGCCCCTTCAAGGGGCGCTGAGCCATGGCGCAGGACCTGCTCGACCAGGACGGCCCCGACACGATCCGGGTCACGGAATCCGAGGCCCGCACGATCGGCGAACGCGCGCTGAAGGCGGTGGGCTATACCGATGAAGACGCCGGAATCGTCGTCGATCAGCTGGTCGACAACGCGCTGTGCGGCTACCGCTTTGCCAGCCTGCCTCGGATCCTCACGATCGCGGCGGATCAGCGGACCTATTTGAAGCGCGAACCGATCCGGGTGGTGCGGGAAACCCCGTCCTCCGCGCTGGTCGATGGCGGCAATCAGGTGGGCTACATCACGGCCTTCCGTGGCGCCGAAATCGCAGCCGCCAAAGCGAAACAATCCGGCATCGCCATGGTGGGCGTCTACAACAGTTTCTATAGTGGCCGGAATGCGTTTTTTGTTGAGCACATCGTCAAATCCGGCCTGGTGGCGATCCATTCGTCATCGGCCAAACCGCATGTCCTGCCGCCCGGCGGCGCCGCCCCGGCGCTGGGCACCAATCCGTTCTGCGTGGGATTTCCGTCGGCTAAAGGGCCGGTGATTTATGATATCGGCACCGCCTCGGTGATGTGGGGTGAGGTGCTGCTCATGGCGCGCCTCGGCCATCCCATGCCCGAGGGGACCGGCTTCGACAAAGACGGCAATCCCACCACGGACGCGGCGAAAGTGGCGGAGGGCGGGGTTTCGGCTTTTGGTGGCCACAAAGGCTTCGGCCTGTCGTTTGCCATCCAGGCCCTGGGCCTGATGGCCGGCGCGGCGCTGACCAGCGGCAATGTCACCGATTACGGCTTCTTCTTCATCGCCATGGACCCCGAGGTCATGCTGCCGGGCAACCAGTTCGAACAGCAAATGGCCGAGCTGGTGGACCGCGTCAAAGCCACCCCGAGACAGAAGGGGGTGGAGGAAATCCGCATCCCCTCCGAACGCGCCTTTCGCGAACGCGACCGCCGCCGGGTGGAGGGCATCGTGCTGGATCGCGCCGTGGTCGACGCACTGAACGCTTTATAGGGGGACGGAACGATGCGCCGGATCGCCGCTGTCCTCTCGTTGTTCCTGGCTCTGCCCGCTCAGGCACAGGACGCCGCCCTGATCGCGGCGGCGCAGAAGGAAGGGAAGGTGGTCTGGTACACCGGCCTGATCGTCAACCAGATCGTCCGCCCCCTGTGCGAGGCCTTCCAGGCCAAGTACGGCATCACCGCCAGCTATAATCGCCATGATGAGAATGAACTCGCCATGGTCTTCGCCGCTGAGACCCGCGCCGGGCGGATGCAGGTCGACGTCATGGGCAGTGTCGCGGGGGTGACCGAAACCATTCCCGTCAGCGAGATGGAGCCATACACCCCGGCTTCGGCCAAGGATTATACGCCGGATTTTTCGACGCCGGATAATATCTGGCGCTCCACCAACGTCATCATCCACACCGCCGGCATCAACACCAATCTGGTCAAGGCCGATGACGCGCCGCGCACCTACCAGGATCTGCTCGATCCCAAATGGAAGGGCAAAATGGCCTGGACCGCCTCCGTGGGCATGGCTGGACCACCGGGGTTTATCGGCGCGGTGCTGACCACCATGGGTCAGGACGCGGGCATGGCATATCTCAAACAACTCGCGGGCCAGCAGGTCATCAATGTCCGCGGCACGCCGCGCGCGGTGTTGGATCAGGTGATCGCCGGGGAATATCCGCTGGCGCTGCAAATCGTCAGTTACCACGCCGAAATCAGCGCCGCCGCCGGGGCGCCCACGAAATGGCTGAAGCTGGAGCCGGTGATCGCCAACCACAACTATATCGGCCTGGTGAAGAAAGCGCCGCATCCCAATGCCGCGCGGCTGTTCATCGAATTCGCGCTGTCCGAGGAAGGCCAGACGGTGTTCCAGAAGGCCGGTTACATCCCCGCGAACCCGAAGATCCGTGCGGGCTATCCCGACACCAAGCCGCGGGATGGCGGCTATCAATCCTTCCTCCTGACGCCGGAGCTGGCCGCCGCGCACTACCAGGAATGGCTGAAAATTTACAACGACCTGTTCAAGTGAAAGCCCCGGCCGATGCGTAACGATAACCTCCGCGCTTTTTTCGATCCCGCCAGCATCGCCGTCATCGGCGCCAGCGCCGAGACCAGCCGCGCCGGGGGACGGGTGCTCGCCGCTTTGGCCGCAGCCGGCTATCCCGGCAAGATCTACCCCGTCCATCCCAGCCAGACCGAGATCAATGGCCTGACCTGCTACGCCGCCATCGGCGCGATCCCGGACAGGGTCGATCTGGCGGTGCTCTGCGTGCCAGCCGAACGGGTGCCGGATGTAATGCGCCAGTGCGGCGCGGCGGGGGTGAAGGGCGCGGTGGTCTTCGCCGATGGATTCCGCGATCCGGCGCTGCGGGCACAGTTCGACGCCGCGTTGGCCGAGGCCAAGGCTGCTTCGGGCCTGCGTATCGTCGGCCCCAACACCGTCGGTATTCGAAACAGCCATAGCCGGGCCTATCCGACCTTTTCCTCGGCCGCGGAGGACAGCCCGCTGCCCGGCCCCGTCGCCACCATCGCCCAGAGCGGCGGCCTGTCGGGGGTTTATGGCGTGACCTCGCTCCGCCGGCGCGGCCTCGGCCCGTACTGCGTCGTCGATACCGGCAACGAGTTCGACGTCGATATCTCCGAACTCGTGGATTATGTCGCCGACGAGCCCGGGGTCACCGTGATTTCCATCATCGTCGAGGGGGCTCGTGATGGCCGCCGACTGATGGAAGCGGTCCGCCGCGCCCGCGCCAATGGCAAGGCGGTGGTCTTCCTCAAGACCGGGCGTTCGGCTGCCGCGCTGGACCAGGTGGCGACCCATACCGGGGCGCTTGTCGGCAGTGCCGCCATGTTCGACGCGGCCATGCTGGCGGCCGGGGCCGTGGTCGCGAAGGATGAAGGCGAATTGCTCGATGCCGTCGTGCTGCATGCCTTCGGCAAAGTGCCCAAGGGGCGGCGCCTGGGCGCGGTCAGCCCATCCGGCGGCTATGCGATCCTGACGCTCGACGCGGTGGAGCGGTACGGGATGGAGATGCCGCCTGCTCTTGTCGATCCCACCCCCGCGCAGCGGGCCGAAGTGAAACTAGGCGTCTTCGGCAATCCGTTCGATATGTCGTCCACCATCTCCGCCGGGCCGCGCGGGTTGGAGACGTCGTTGTTGTGGATGGCGTACCAGCCGAATGTAGACGCGATCCTGCTCTGGCAAGCGGCGATCCTGGATACGCCGACGAACCACGCCAAGGTGCTGGCGGCGCTGACGGTGCTGGTGCGGCACACCGACAAGCCGGTGTTCTGCTGCGGCCTGTCCAGCCCCGATATCCAGGCCAAACTCCGCGATATCGGCGTTCTCTGGTTCGATGAGCCAACCCGGCTGGTGCGCGCGCTGAGCGTGGTGGCCCCGGCGCCGGAACCCGCTGTGCCAAAGACCGCGCGTGCCACGCGCACCCGCGCGATCATCAGCGGTGCCGCCGCACGCGCCGCCCTGGCAGGGCTGCCGCACGTGCCCTCCGTCGTCGTGACGGATACGGCCGGTGCTCTGCAAGCGATGGCGGACCTCGGTGCTGACACGGCGGTGCTAAAGGTCGAAAGCGAACGGATCGCGCATAAGACCGAGCTTGGCCTGGTCTCCGCCCCGCTGCGTCCCGGCGATATCGAGGCCGAAATCGCCCGCCTGACCGCGATCCGCGCCACGACCGAGGACCCGGGGGCGGCCTTGATCCTGCAACCCTTCGTCAAAGGCACCGAACTGGCCCTGGGCGCCTTCACCGATCCGGTGTTCGGCCCCTGCGTGATGGTGGCCCTCGGCGGTATTTTCCTGGAGGTGATGAAGGACACCGTCTTCGCCCCCGCCCCAGTGACCAAGGCGGAGGCGCGCGCCATGGTGCTGCGCCTGAAGGCGGTCGCGGTGCTGCAAGGCGCGCGCGGCAAGCCGCCGGCGGATATCGACGCGGTTGCCGATGCCTTGGCGTCACTGTCGCGCTTCATCACGGATCATGCGGACACCTACGCGGAAATTGACGTCAATCCGTTGATCGTCCGGCCGCAAGGGCAGGGGGCGGTGGCCGTCGACGCCGTGCTGGTCGTCAAATGACGCGCGATTTTGCGCCTTGAATCAAGGGCAAGCGAGGCCTAGCGTCGATTCGGACGCCACGCATGTGACGTCATTTCATGGGCACCCCGTGCCCCTGACAGTACAGGCGAAGCATGCGTCATGTCATTGGTCTGTTCGGTCTGCTGTGTATCGCCGTCTGCGCGATGGCGTCAGGCCGGGCAGCGGCGGCGGACGCGGAGTGGCGCTATCTCGTCACCAATCAGGGTGTTGACCTCAAAGACCGCGCCGAGATCCGCTTCCTGCGGCCCGGCCAACATGACGGACCGGTCATCGCGTCCACGCATTCCGGTCTGGCGGCCAGGATTCCGGAAGGCCCATACGACGTTCAGATCGTGTTCAGCGATGGGGCCGCGCACAAGACACTTTGGTTCGACAACCAGCCGATCGGCGGCAAGGGCGAGACAGCGGTTGAAATGGCGCTGCCGATGGCTGAGGTTCGTTATGTTCTGACCAATGACGGTGTGGACGTGCGCGACAATGGGGAGGTCCATTTCGTGCCCGTCGGACACCGGGACGAGGCGTCGATCGAGTGGGGCCGCTCCGGCAGCCGGATCCGCTTACCGGCCGGGCAATACGATGTGCACGTCACCTTTACGGCCGGTACAATCCGCAAAGACTTTTGGCTGGATAATCAGACCCTCGCCGGGACCGTCGAAAAATTGGTGGAGATCGGGCTGGCGCTGGCCCGGGTGCGCTATGTCATTTCCAACGGCGGCAGCGATGTCGGTGACAAAGGCCAGGTCCATTACTTCCCGCGCGGTCGGCATGAGGGACCGCGGATCACATGGGCGGCCTCCGGTGGGACGGCGAGCCTGCCTGAAGGAACCTATAACGTCCTCCTGACGTATCGCAACGGCCTGATTGCGAAATCAGTGTGGCTGGATAACCAATCCTTCACCGGCGCGGTGGAGAAAGTCCTGGAGATGGCGGTCGATATCGCGGAACCGCTGGTGACCGTCACCCGCGACGGGGCCGATGTCGGGGATATCGCCACCGTCGGCTTCATCGATCCCGTCAGGCACACCGAAATCGGCGCGATTGCGGCCGGACATGCAACGCCGCTGCCGGCGGGAACCTATGATATCCGTGCCAGATTATTCGGGGCGGAGGGCTGGGCGCGCGGCATCAGCCTGCGCGGCAGTCCGCGCCTGACGATCGATATCAGGCCCGTGCGGATCGACACGCTGCGGGCCGGTGGCGAAGGGCCCTGGGCTTGCATCATCGAGATCCCGGATTTGGAGTTTGATCTCGAAAAGGGCATGCCGAAAGCCGGGGCGGAGGCGACGCTGCGCAGGGTGCTGGCCCTGTTCACCAACGATCGCACGTACGCCGCGGAAATTGGCGGGCATACGAGTCAAACGGGCCAGGCGCCATTCAGCCTGACAGTGTCCGATGCCTGGGCCGCGGGCCTGAAAAACTGGTTGATCGCCCATGGTGTGGCTGCCCAGAGGGTGACCGCGCACGGTTACGGCGCTCTCTACCCTTTGGTGCCGAATACGACTGATCTGAATCGCCAAAAGAACCGGCGGCTGGAACTGCGTGCGGCGGAATGCCGTTGAAATTTGCGTGATCCGCGTCGATTTCGCCCGCGCCCGCATCAGACGCAACCCAGCAATCCCGGGCCGGACGCGCGTGACCATTGCAAATCTGGCCTTCGCGTGCTTCTACGCGCGTCCTGAGAGGAACCGATTACCATGTCCGAATACGTCTCCGGCCGCCACTTCCTGCAGACCCCTGGCCCGACCAATGTGCCCGAGCGGGTGCTGCGCGCCATGGACCGCAACCCGATCAACCATCGAGGTCCGGAATTCGGTGCTCTGGGCCTGTCCGTTATCGGCAAGCTGCGTCAGGTCTTCCAGACCACCGGTATTGTCGGGCTGTTCCCGTCCTCGGGCACGGGCTCCTGGGAATCGGCGATCGTCAACACGCTCTCCCCCGGGGATCAGGTGCTGATCAGCCGCACCGGTCAGTTCTCCAATCTGTGGGAACAGATGGCGACGAAGATGGGTATGGATGTCGTGGCCCTCGACACCGACTGGCGCCGCGGCGCCAACCCGGAAGCCATCGGCGCCGTGCTGCGCGAAGACCGGGAGCACCGCATCAAGGCGGTCTGCGTCGTGCACAGCGAGACCTCGACCAGCTGCATGACCGATGTCGCCGCCGTGCGCGCGGCGATGGATGCGGCGAAGCATCCGGCGCTGCTGATGGTGGACGCGATTTCGTCGCTCGCTTGCGCCGACTACCGCCATGACGAGTGGCGCGTGGACGTGACCATCGCCGGCTCCCAGAAGGGCCTGATGGTGCCCCCTGGCCTGTCCTTCACCGCGATGTCGGAGAAGGCTTTGGCCGCCGGTGCCACCGCGACCTCCCCGCGCAGCTACTGGGATTGGGCGCCGCTGGTGGCGGCCAACAAGACCGGCTTCTTCCCCTATACCCCGGCGATCAATCTGCTCAGCGCGCTGAACGAAGCGATCGACATGCTGCTGGAAGAGGGCCTGCCCAACGTCTTCGCCCGCCATCAGCGTTACGCCGAGGCCACCCGCCGCACCGTGCGCGCCTGGGGGCTGGAGCTGCAGTGCGAAGACCCCTCCGCCTACAACCCCGGCGTCACCGCCATCCGGGTGCCGGACGGGCATAATTCCGACAACCTGCGCACCATCATCCTGAACAAGTTCAACATGAGCCTGGGCAACGGCCTCGGCCAGATCGAGGGCAAGGTGTTCCGTATCGGCCACATGGGCGATCTAAGCCCGTTGCAGCTGATGGGCACCCTCAGCGGCGTCGAAATGGGCCTGCGCCTGGCCGGCATTCCGCACAAGTCGGGCGGCGTGCAGGCGGCGATCGAATATCTGACCGGCAATGGCTGAAACGGTCCGTCCCGGCCTGCGGTTCGGGGTCGTTCACGACTTCCGCAACACGCCGACAACCGGGATGGATACCGCGGCGATGTACGCCGCGGTTATGGAGCAGGTGGTCTGGCTGGACGGGCTGGGCCTGGACCTCGTCTGGTTCACCGAGCACCACTTCATGGAGGACGGCTATCTGCCGTCCTGGATCCCCATCGCCGCCGCCCTGGCGGCGCGGACGAAGCACGCCCGCTTCTCCTGCGATGTCTGCCTGCTGCCGTTCAACCATCCGGTGCGACTGGCCGAGGACCTCGCCGTCCTCGACAATATCAGCGGCGGCCGGGTCGAACTCGGGGTCGGCATGGGCTATGCCCTGCACGAATTCCGTGGTTTTGGCCTGCCGGTGGCGCGCCGCGTGTCGCTGACCGATGAGGGCATCGCCATCCTGCGGCACTGCTTCACCGGGGAGAAATTCAGCTTCGCGGGTAAGCGCTACAATCTGACCGATGTGCAAATCCGGCCCGGCTACGTGCAGCCGGGCGGCCCGCCGTTATGGGTGGCGGCGATGTCGGAGGCCGGAGCCCAGCGCTCCGCCCGCTTCGACACCAACCTGTTGCCGCAAGGCCCGCGTTCGACCGTGCTCGATCCCTGGCGCGCGGCCTTGACCGACTCCGGCCGCGATCCAGCGGGCTATCGGGTGGGCATCATCCGCTCCTGCCTGGTCACCGACGATCGCGACCGCGACTGGCCGGCGGTGCGCGATGCCGAACGCTACCGCATGAGCACCTATGCGAAGTTCCAGGAGCAACTCGGCTCCGGCGCCGGCGGCGTGCAAGGCAATACCGAGGCGACCCGCATCCCGCAGGCCTGGATTATCGGCGATGTGGACCATTGCGTGCGGGAACTGACGGCCTTCATCCGCGAATACGGGATCACCGATATCGTGACCTGGGCCGTGCCGCCGGGCCTGCGCCCGGAACAGATGAACCCCAGCCTGGAGCGGCTGTTCCGGGACGTGGTGCCGCGGGTGAAGGCGGCGTTCGGCTGACGCTTACAGCGTCAACCCGCCATCGATGATCATCGTCTGCCCGGTAATGAACTGCGCCGCGTCCGACGCCAGATACACTGCCAGAGCCGCGATTTCCTCCGGCGTCCCAAGACGCCCCATCGGCTGACGCGCGACGAACGCCGCCTGCGCCGCCTCCACCGAGCCGGCCGCCGCGGCATTGGCGGCAATGCGCTCATCCAGGCTCGGCGTATGCACCGTTCCCGGGCACAGGCAATTGCACCGGATGCCCTGCGTGACATAGTCCGTCGCGACGGAGCGGGTCATGCCCACCACCGCTGCCTTGGACGCGCTGTAGATGAAGCGGTTCGGCACGCCCTTCACCGAGGACGCGACCGAAGCCATGTTGATGATGACCCCGGACCGGCGATCAAGCATCCCCGGCAAAAACGCCTTCATCGTCCGGAACATCGATCGGCAATTGAGGTCGAAGGCGAAGTCCCACTCCGTTTCCGTCGCCTCCAGCAACGTGCCCTGATGGACGAAGCCGGCGCAGTTGAACAGGATATCGACCGGTCCCACCTCGGCGGCGATCTGGGCGATGGCCGTGGGATCGAGTACGTTCAACACCGCTGTGCGCAGTCCGGGCGCGGCCAGTTCGGCCAGCCGCGCGCCATTGACGTCGGTCGCGATGACCGTGGCGCCGGCGGCCGCCAAGGCAAGCGCGGTGGCGCGCCCAATGCCTTGCGCCGCGGCGGTGACGAAGGCGGTTTTTCCGGCCAAGGTGGTCATGGTGAAGGTCCCTGAGGTCGTGGCCCGTTCAGCCGGGCGGATGCGGAAGCGGTTAATTTAATGCGGCTTGAGGCCTGCCTTAGTCATGCCCTACTCACCATATATCCAGGAGGTCTGACAACGACCCTTATCGAATGGGAGGCGCGTGATGCGCAAACACCTCAGTATCATAGCCATGTTGCTTCCACTCGCGGGGTGCGTCGTGGAACCGGCCCCGAGTCCCTATGGCAATCCTTATGGTTATGGCGGCACACCCGCGCCAGCCTATGGGGACGATAGCGGGGTTTACTCTGGTTACTACTATAACGAGGGTTCACCCTACATGGTCGTGGAAGGCGCAGCGCTGCCGCTGATCTATTTCGGTGGGGCCTGGGGCTATTACGATGGTTACCACACATTCCATCGCGCCCCGGATCAGGTCTGGCGTCATCTTGAGCGGCAGAACCCGCGCGGTTCGGGGATCCGTCCCTATGAGGGACGCCCGGGCGGTGGCGGATATGGTGGCGCACCGCGCGGTGGTGGCGGCTTCGGTGGTGGGCAGGCCCCGCGGCCGGACTATCGCCAGGCACCGCAAGGCGGCGGCTATGGTGGGGGCGGTCAGCCGCAGCACCAGGGTGGCGGCGGCTTTGCGGCGCCCCCTCAGCATCAGGGGGGTGGCGGGTTCGCGGCGCCGCCGCAGCATCAGGGGGGCGGTGGTGGATTCGCGGCACCCCCTCAGCATCAGGGTGGCGGCATGGCAGCCCCAGCCGCGCATAACCCCCCACCGCAGCACCAAGGTGGCGGTGGCGGCAAGAGCTGCCCGCCGTTCCAACCGCATTGCTAGAGCAATACCGGTTTAGGTTGAATCGCGTAGCGATCAACAAATCGGTGAAATTGCTCGTTAAAATATACCCGGAGTGGGATCGTGCAGAGCGCGCTGGCGAAGGCCGCGTGCTCTGCGTCTTCGACGATCGATAGCGGGGCGTTAGTGGTTGTTGCGGCTCTCGCCCCGGGTCTCGATCACGTTCAGATAGAGGGTCGCCGGCTCCAGACACGCGCCGGTGCCCATCTGACCGACCATCGACCGGTAGATTTCCTCCCACGGCGTCTTGCTGATCAGTTCCGGCGCTGTCCAGGCCGCACGGCGCGCCGCCAGTTCACCCTCCGGCAGGACCACGTCTACCTTGCGGGTGTTCAGATCGATGCGGATGGTATCGCCGGTCTGCAACAGCGCCAGCCCGCCGCCAATCGCCGCCTCGGGCGACACGTTCAGGATCGAGGGCGAGCCGGAGGTCCCGGACTGCCGCCCATCCCCCATCGTTGGTAGCGTCATCACGCCCTTCTTCATGAGGTAGGCGGGCGGCTGCATGTTCACGACCTCAGCGCTGCCGGGATAGCCGACGGGGCCGCAGTTGCGGATGATCAGGACCGATTGTTCCTGGATATCCAGCGCGGGGTCCTCGATGCGGGCGTGATAGTCTTCCGGTCCTTCGAACACGATGGCCCTGCCTTCAAAGATGTTGGGACGGTCGGGGTTGGACAGGAAGCGGGCGCGGAAATCCTGGTCGATGACGCTGATCTTCATCACCGCGCTTTCGAACAGGTTGCCCGACATCACCACGTAACCGGCGGCTTCCTTCAACGGGTTGCCGTAGGAGCGGATCACTTCCCGATCGCCATCCGGGGTCTTGGCCAGGTTCTCGGCGATGCTCTTGCCGGTCACCGTCATGGCATGGGCGTTCAGCTTGCCCGCGCCCAGCAGCTCTTTCATCACCGCCGGCACCCCGCCGGCACGGTGGAATTTCTCCCCAAGGAACCGGCCGGCCGGCTGCACATCGCACAGCAACGGCACGGACGGGCCGAGCCGCTGCCAGTCATCCAATGTATGATCGACCCCCATATGCCGGGCGATTGCCACCATATGGATCGGGCAGTTCGACGAGGCGCCCAAAGCCGCCGCCGCCACAACCGCGTTTTCAAACGCCTCCTTGGTCATGATGTCGGAGGGGCGCAGGTTTTCCTTCACCATGCCCACGATCCGCCGACCGGTTTCGAATGCCATCCAGCCGCGTTCGCGATAGGGGGCGGGGATGGCTGAGCAGCCGGGCAGGGACATGCCCAAAGCCTCCGCCAGGCCGTTCATCGAGGACGCCGTGCCCATGGTGTTGCAATGTCCCACCGACGGCGCCGAGGAGGAGACCATCTCCATGAATTCGTCGTATCCGATCTTGCCCTCGGCGAAGAGTTTGCGGCCCTCCCAGACGATGGTGCCGGACCCCGATAGCCGTCCCTGCCACCAGCCATCCAGCATCGGCCCGCCGGACAGCACGATCGCGGGAATGTTGACCGTCGCCGCCCCCATCAACATGGCGGGGGTCGTTTTGTCGCAGCCGGTGGTCAGCACCACGCCGTCGAGCGGGTAGCCATGCAGCACCTCCACCAGCGACAGATAGGCCAGATTCCGGTCCAACGCCGCGGTCGGGCGCTTGCCGGTTTCCTGGATCGGGTGCACCGGGAATTCCAGCGGCACGCCCCCGGCCTCCCGGATGCCGTCGCGGATGCGCGAGGCCAGCTCAATATGATGCCGGTTACACGGCGACAGATCAGACCCCGTCTGCGCAATCCCAATGATTGGCTTGCCGCCCCGGAGCTCATCGGGGGTAATGCCGTAGTTCATGTACCGCTCGAGGTACAAAGCGGTCATGGCGGGATCGGAGGGATCGTCGAACCAGCGGCGGGACCGCAGGCGCTTGTCGCCGGAATCGTCGGAGTGATTGGCCATGGATCGGGTCCCCCTGGTGATTGGGGGCGGAGAGTGATCGGGCAGAGGGCCGGGGGTCAAGATGGGAGCGGCCGCGCCAGCGCATCATCCGCGATGACACCGAATGGCGTCATCCTCCGCGAAGGCCGAGGACCCGCGTCTTGGGTGACTGCCACCGCGACCACAGGACGCCTCAAGCCGCCACCGGTTCCTGCCAGACCTCGCCCCCGCGCCTCACAAAACTCACGCGAGCGGTGTGCATTTCGCGCCGGACACGTTCACAATCATATCGCCCGCATCTGCCCGATGCTGCGCCCGGGATGGCGCGTTCCAATGCGCCTCGAAGGCGGCCTGATCCCGATAGACCTCATAGAGCATCACTTTTGTATCGTCGCCGTGCATCCGTAGAACCTCGAACTGCAGCGTTCCGGGTTCATCGCGCAGGCAGCGGGTTTTGTGTGCCAGCGCAATGGGCAGATAATCATCGATACGCCCTGGTGCGACTTCGACGGTCGCTATAATCGCAAATTTCGTCATGGTTGACCTCCCTTCGATCCTGGCAGCAAATGGTACAATGAGAATTTGACGCAGGAAAGTGTCCGACCTCTTCATCGGCAGTTCCAAATCTGGCGGGATGCGCGTTCTGGGACGCCATAGCCGGACTTGTCGTGGTCTGCGACTACTGCGGGGTGATCTTCCTCTGCGCCTCTGCGTGAAACCGGCGACCGGACCAATCGCACCAGACCTGCCTCACAGCGATCGGAATCGCCTCACGCCCCCGGCTTCGCGGATGCCGTCGCGAATGCGGGAGGCCAGCTCAATATGATGCCGGTTACACGGTGACAGATCAGAACCCGTCTGCGCGATTCCGATGATCGGCTTGCCGCCCCGAAGCTCATCGGGGGTGAACCCGTAGTTCATGTACCGCTCCAGGTACAAAGCCGTCATCGCGGGGTCGGAGGGATCATCGAACCAGCGGCGGGAGCGCAGGCGCTTGTCGCCGGAATTGTCTGAATGTGCGGCCATGGATCGAGCTCCCGAGGGTGGTATTGGGCGGCGAGAGTGGTCGGGGGGATGGGAGGGTTCAAGGGTGGGTCCCGCTATCAGCACCCCGCTTGGAAGCGCTTGCCCATTGCCGCACACTGGCCCCACCCCAAAGGAGCACAGCCATGATCCCGCCCCGTGATGCCATCACCATCTGCTTCGCGCATGCCGCCTATCAGATGAAGACCTGCTTCGATGCCCTGAACACCGGCATCGCCAGTTTTGAGGTGCGCGATCGCGCCGAACTCGATCGGCGGGCGCATGAGGCGGATGTGATCGTTGCCTCCGGCATGTGGCACAATGGGTTGATCGAAAGCGCCTCTCGGCTGCAATTCATCCAGTCCATCAGCTCGGGTACCGATCAGTATGATAAGCCGGCCTTGGCCGCGCGTGGGATCCGGCTGGCCAGCGCTGCCGGCGTGAATGCCCGCGCGGTGGCGGAGCATGCCATCGGTCTGATCCTGGCGATGTCGCGGCGGCTGCCGGAGGCGCGGGACAACCAGGCCCGACGCGTCTGGCGCGGGATGATCGGCGACCTGTCGCAGCGAGAGGACGAGCTGGGGGGAAAGACGCTGCTGGTCGTCGGGCTCGGCCGAATCGGCGGCCGGCTGGCGCAGCTCGCCAAGGCGTTCGACATGACCGTCATCGGGTTCCGCCGCGATCCCGCCGCCGGCGCGGGGGCGGCCGATTCCGTGCATGGTCTTCAGGCCTTGACCGAGCATCTGCCCAAGGCCGATTTCGTGGCGCTCACCTGTCCGCTGACCCCCGAGACCCGGCATGTGATCGATGCCGCCGCGCTCGGGTTGATGAAGCCGTCGGCGACGCTGATCAACGTGGCACGCGGTGGTTGTGTTGATGAGGCCGCGCTGATCGCCGCTTTGCGCGCCGGACAGATCGCCGGAGCGGCCTTGGATTGCACCGATCCGGAACCGCCGGCGCCGGATTCGGTGCTATGGGGTATGGAAAATGTCTTTATCACACCACACACCGGTGGTGAGACGACGCAATATGAAAACAATGTGATCGCGATCCTTCTGGAAAACCTCGAGCGCCTGTGGCATCACAACCCGGAGTTGAAAAATCAGGTCGTCTGAGCGGCCCAAAAGGGCCAGGGGGAATTGATGACGGCAGTGGCGCGGCCCAGTGTGATCCCGAAAACGCGGTGGGTGCAGTTGGTGCTGGGCGTGCTCAGCATGATTTTGATCGCCAACATGCAATATGCCTGGACGCTGTTCGTGGGGCCGATGCGCCAGGCGCATGGCTGGGACAGGGCGGGCATCCAGTGGGCCTTTAGCATCTTCATCGCCACCGAGACCTGGATCACCCCATTTGCGGGCTATGCGGTGGACCGCCTGGGGCCGCGGGCCGGCGTTCGGCTGATGGTGCTGCTGGGCGGTCTGCTGGCCGGGTGCGGATGGGTCATCAATGGCTTCGCCACATCGTTGCCCATGCTCTACGTCGGCGCGGCGGTGTCTGGCCTGGGGGCCGGGGGCGTCTATGCCGCCTGTGTGGGCAACGCCGTGCGCTGGTTCCCCGATCGGCGCGGCCTCGCCGTCGGGGTGACCGCGGCCGGGTTTGGCGCAGGGGCGGCGCTGACGGTGCTGCCGATCCAGTCGGTGATCGCGCATTATGGTTACAATGCCGCGTTTCTGTGGTTCGGGGTCGGGCAGGGGACAATCCTGCTGATCGTATCGGTCGCCTTGCGTGGTCCTGATCTGGTGCTGGTCGCATCGGCGGCGATCCAGCAGCGGCTGCGACAGAGCCAAAGGAGCTATTCCAGCCTGGAGATGCTGGGTTCGCCGGTCTTCTGGCTCATGTATGTGATGTTCGTGTTCGATGCCGCGACCGGCCTGATGGCGACGGCGCAGCTGGCACCGATCGCGAAAGACTTTGGATTCGCGGATCAGCAGATTTTCGGCACTGCGTCGGTTTTGAGCGTCGCCCTGATCACCGACAACATCATGAATGGCCTGGCACGGCCATTTTTCGGCGGCATCTCCGATCGCGTCGGGCGGGAGGGGACCATGGCTCTGGCCTTCACGCTGAGTTTCTTCGCCTATGCCATGTTGACCTTCCTCGGGCACTCGCCCTGGATGTTCATTATCAGCGCGGGGCTGATCTTCTTCACCTGGGGGGAGATTTTCAGCCTTTTCCCGTCCCTGTGCACCGACACCTTCGGCCCTAAGAACGCGGCCGCGAACGCCAGCCTGCTCTACACCGCCAAAGGAACCGCCGCTTTGTTGGTCCCCTTGGCGAACCTGCTGCAAGGCGCCGCCGGGCGGTGGGAGGCTGTGTTCGCCGTGGCCGGCAATACCTCCCTCCTGATCGCGGCGCTGGCGATCATGGTGCTGAAGCCGCTGCGTCTGTGGCAACTGCGCCGGGATGCGGGCGCGGTGGATCAGGAACAGCTTGCTCCTCCGTTGCCCGCGGGCCATGTTCCGGGGTGAGGGAGATGCCCCATGATCCGCCTGCCCGATCCCAAGACCGACGTTCTGGCCCGCCGTGATGCCATCATCGCGGGGTTGCGGCCCTTGCTGGCCGAATCGGGCCTGATCTCGGAGGCCATCCGGCTCAAGCCTTATGAGACGGACGGCCTGTCCGCCTACCGGCAGATGCCGCTCGCGGTGGCCCTGCCCGAAACCACCGAGGAAGTCGCGGCGGTTCTGCGCTTCTGCCACCAGAATGGGGTGCGGGTGGTCCCGCGCGGCGCCGGTACGTCCTTGTCCGGCGGGGCGCTGCCGATGGAGGACGCGGTCGTTGTTGGCTTGATGCGGATGAACCGCATCCTGGATATCGATTACGCGGACCGCGTCGCGACGGTGCAGGCGGGGGTGACGAATATCGGGATCACCAATGCGGTCGCGGGCAATGGCTTCTTCTACGCCCCCGATCCATCCTCCCAATTGGCCTGCATGATCGGTGGCAACGTCAACATGAACTCGGGCGGGGCGCATTGCCTGAAATATGGGGTGACGGCGAATAACCTGCTCGGACTGAAGATCGTGACCATCGAGGGCGAGATCGTCGATATCGGCGGGGCTCATCTGGACGCCGCCGGATACGACTGGCTGGGTCTGTTGACGGGCAGCGAGGGCATGCTGGCCGTCGTGACAGAGGTCAATGTCCGCATCCTGCGCTCCCCCGAAGGGGCGCGGGCCATGCTGGCGGCGTTCCAATCCAATGAGATCGCCGGTCGCTGCGTCGATGCGATCATCGGGTCAGGGATCATCCCGGTGGCGCTGGAGTTCATGGATCGTCCCGCCATTCATGCCTGCGAAGCCTTCGCCCATGCCGGTTACCCGCTGGATGCGGAAGCGATGCTCATCATCGAGGTCGAAGGCAGCGTCGCCGAACAGGACGATCTGCTGGATCGCCTGAAGGCCATTTGCCAGAATTTCGACCCGATCAGCCTGAAGGTGTCCCAATCGGTGGAGGAGTCGGCGGCGATCTGGAAGGGCCGCAAGGGCGCGTTCGGCGCCGTCGGGCGCATCAGCCCCGATTACCTCTGCATGGACGGCACCATCCCCACCAGCCGCCTGCCCGAGGTGCTGCGCCGCATCGGGGAGATGTCGGACAGCTACGGGTTGAAGGTGGCCAATATCTTTCACGCCGGCGACGGCAACCTGCATCCTCTGATCATGTTCGACGCAAACGACCCCGCCAGCTTCCACAAGGCGGAAATGTTCGGGGCCGATATCCTCAGGCTCTGCGTCGAAGTCGGTGGCTGCCTGACCGGCGAACATGGTGTGGGGGTGGAAAAGCGCGACCTGATGCCGGTGCAGTTCGCCGCGCACGAGCTGGACCAGCAGCGCGCGATCAAGTCAGCCTTCGACCCGGACTGGCTGCTGAACCCGAGCAAGGTGTTCCCGCTGGTGGAACCGGTTAGCCTGGCGCTGGCGGCCGAATAGCTGGCCTTTTCCGATGCAACCGACCCAGGCGAACCGCCGCGCGCTCTATTCCGACAATGCCCTGAAACTGGGGCTGTTCGGCGCCAACTGCTCCTCCGGCAGGGCCGTCACGCTGGTTCCCGAGCGCTGGAGCGGATCGTGGGAGGATAACCTTCGCCTCGCCCAAATGGCCGACGAAGCCGGGTTCGAGTTCATGCTGCCCGTCGGCCGCTGGAAGGGCTACGGCGGGGATACTGATTATCAGGGTGAGACGCTCGAAACCATTACCTGGGCGACCGGGCTGCTGGCGGCGACCAAACGCCTGACGGTGTTCGGCACCGTGCATGCGCCCATGTTCCACCCGTTGATCGCCGCGAAGCAGTTCGTGACAGCGGATCATATTGGCGGCGGGCGGTTCGGGTTGAATGTGGTGTGTGGGTGGAACCCCGACGAGTTTTCCATGTTTGGCGCCGCCCTGCGGGACCATGAGGCCCGGTATGATCATGCCCAGGAATGGCTCGATATCATCAAACGTGCCTGGGGACCGGACGAAGACTGGGATTACGACGGTCAGTACATACAATTAAGGAAAGTGCGCGCCAAGCCAAAACCGATTGGCGGCGGGCGCCCGATCGTGATGAATGCTGGGGCCTCGCCAACCGGTCAGGCCTTTGCGATCCGCAATTGCGATGCCCTGTTTTCGCTGACGCCAAAAGGGGAGCTCGCGGAGTTCGCTGACCATGTCGTGCGCGCGAAGGGCATGGCGCGGGCGCAAGGGAGGGAACTCGATGTCTTCACCATCGCGGTGATCACCTGCCGCCCGACGGTGCGCGAGGCCGAAGCGTATTTCCAGCACTGCGCGGTCGATCACGCCGACTGGAACGCGGTCGACAACATCATGGCCATGCGCGGCGATACCCGTGACAAAGAGCCGGAGACCTTTGAGCGCCGCCGCCGGCATTGGGAGCTGGGCATGGGCGGCGTGCCGGTGACGGGCGATCCCGATAAGGTTGCCGGTGAATTGGCCGCGATCGCGGCGGCCGGTGCGCGCGGCATCGCGCTGTCGATGGTCAACTATATCGACGAACTGCCCTATTTCTGCGCCGAGGTGCTGCCGCGCCTGGAGCGGATGGGCCTGCGTTTCGCCCCGCGACCGGAGATCCCGTGATGTTGCAACCGATCCCATTGACCCGCCGTACCCTGCTTGCGGGCGCGGCTGCCCTGGCGGCAAGCCCCGCGCGGGCAGACCTCGGGGCGCTGGAAGCCGCCGCCCAGAAAGAAGGCGGACTCACCTGGTACACGGCTCAGACCAGCGGCGAGACCGCCGAGGCGATCGGCAAGGCCTTCGGTGCCCGCTATCCCGGCCTGAAGGTGACCGTCGTGCGCACCACGGCGCAGGTTGCCTATGAGCGCATCAGCCAGGAATTCAAGAACAAGACCCTCGCTTGCGATGTCTTCAGCTCCACCGATCCCGGCCATGACGAGGCATTGAAGCAGAAGGGCCTGCTCGCGCAGTACGTGCCGCAAAGCGAGAGCCAGCTCAGCCCGGCGTTTCGGGCCTTCGATAAGGATGGGTTCTACCACACCACCACCGGCGGCCTGGTGCTGATTGGCTACAACACCAACAAGGTCAAACCGGAGGAGGTGCCGAGGAATTGGCCCGATCTCCTGGCGTCGCGCTGGAACCGGCAGGTGGCCGTGGGGCATCCCGCGTTCAGCGGCTTCGTCGGCACCTGGGTTCTGGCGATGCGCAAGCTCTATGGCTGGTCCTATTTCGAGGCGCTGGAAAAGACCCATCCGCAAATCGGCCGATCGATCATCGACACCACGACGGTTCTGACGGCGGGGGAACGCTCGGTGGCCGCGAGTTCCGCCACATCCACCTTGCACGCGGCGGATCAGGGAAACCCCCTGGCGGTGGTGTATCCCACCGACGGGGCGCTGCTGATCGTCGCGGCCTCCGCGATTCCGGCGGCCGCCCCGCATCCCAACGCGGCGCGGCTCTTCATGGAGTTCCTGCAAAGTGAGACGGTTGCCCGAATCTCGGTGGAGCAGCGGGCGGAGTCGCTGCGGCCGGACGTCATGCCGCTGGCCGGGGCGAAGCCCTTCACGGAGATCAAGACATTCCAGCTGACGGTGGCCGAAACGCTGAAGGGTATCCCCGAGGTGATCGAGCAATGGCGCGACACGTTTGGCGGGTGACGGGCGGTGGCGCTGACTCTCTGATCGGGGCATGATGGCTGACCATGGATACCATGTACCACCTTCCCCCGACCGCGGCAGAAGCCGCCATCGCCACCACCGTCGCCGAGGCGGCCGCGGCGCAGGAGCCGCTTTGGTTGACCGGCAATGGCACCAAAGGCGCGATGCTGCGGCCGGTGCGGTCGCGACGGACCGTGTCTTCGGCGGCATTGCGCGGGATCACGCTGTATTCGCCGAGTGAACTCATCGTCTCCGCCCTGGCCGGCACAGCTTTGTCGGAGGTCCAGGCCACCCTCGCCGCGTCGGGGCAGCATCTGATCGCCGAACCCCCGGATTTGCGGCGGGTGCTCGGTGCGGCGGACGCGCCGCAGACCATCGGCGGGCTGGTTGCCACCAACCTGTCGGGCCCCCGGCGGGTCGCCTGGGGTGCGATGCGCGACCATGTCATGGGCATTCGCGCGGTGACCGGCCGTGCTGAGGTGATCCATTCCGGCGGCCGGGTGCTCAAGAACGTCACTGGCCTCGATCTGTGCAAACTGTTCACCGGCAGCCATGGCACGCTGGGCCTGATCACCGAAGTGACGCTGAAGGTGCTTCCGCTGCCGGAGACGAGCGCGACATTGGTGCTGCCGATGGCTGTGGCGCAGGCGGGGGTCGCGGCCTTGTCGGCGGCGTTGGGCTCACCTTACGGCGTCTCGGGTGCGGCCTTCCTGCCGCAAGCCGCCGCGGCGCGTTTGGGCCTGCCGGGGGCGGCCGCGTTGGTCCGTATCGAGGATTTCGCCGCCTCGGTCGCCTATCGCAGTGAGAAGCTGAGGGCCGAGCTGGGCGTGGCCGGAAGCAGCATCCTCGATGACGCCGCATCGCGCCTGATTTGGGCCGGGGTACGGGATGCGGACCCGCTGGTGGTTGGGGACGACGACGCGGTATGGCGGGTGTCGGTCCGGCCTTCCGCCGGTCCGGGGGTGCTGGAAGCGGCGGGTTGCAGCGGGTTCCTGGATTGGGGCGGCGGTCTGGTCTGGCTCGTCGGCGCCGCGACCCCGGCGGCGCATCAGCGGGTCGAAACCGCCGTTCTGGCGGCCGGAGGTACCTGGACCCTCATGCGGGCACCGGACGCTCTGCGGGAGGCCGTTGATGTCATCCCGCCGGAATCGCCCGTGCTCGCGGCCATCACACGCCGCGTGAAAGCGGCGCTCGATCCCCGAGGGATCCTCAATCCTGGCCGCCTTTATGCGGGGTTGTAGGGCGATGCTGTATGTTCCGACCTGGCTCGATAACCTGATCCTGGTGGTTGCCTTCGCGGTGCTGGCCCGGAAATACGACCGGGTGGGCCCGGAAAGGCCGGTCTTCAATGTCTACTTCATGACGATGGCGGGGTGCGTGGTTTCCATTCTGGTCATAGCCCTCCTCAATGCACCGGGGTCCTGGCTGTCGTTGGCGTTCTTCGGCGAGTCGGTGCTGTTCGCACTGCTGACCTGGTATCTGTATCGGGCCACGCCGCCCAAGCCGGCGGAGCACTGATGCAAACGCTCTTCACACCCGAACAGTTGCGCGATCCCGCGATCGCGTCCTCCAACCAGATTCTGCGGACCTGCGTGCATTGCGGCATGTGCACCGCGACTTGCCCGACGTTCCAGCTGCTCGGCGATGAGCTCGATAGCCCGCGCGGGCGCATCTACCTCATCAAGGACATGCTTGAGACCGGGCGGCCCGCGACGGAGGAGGTCGTGCGCCATGTCGACCGCTGCCTGTCCTGCCTGTCCTGCATGACGACCTGCCCGTCGGGTGTGAACTACATGCACCTGGTCGACCACGCCCGCGCCTATATCGAGGACACCTATCAGCGCCCCTTTGCTGAACGGGTGCTGCGCCGGGTGCTCGGCGCGATCATCCCGCGCCCCTGGCTGTTTCGCCTGGCGCTGATGGGGGCCGGGGTGGCGCGGCCGTTCAAGTGGCTGATCCCGGGCCAGTCCATGCTGGCGCAGCGGCTGCGGGCCATGGTCAGCCTCGCGCCCGCCACGGTACCGCCGGCCAGCGCGGTCGAAACCCCCCAGGTCCATCCCGCGATCGGCTTGCGCAAGGCCCGTGTCGCGCTGCTCGCCGGATGCGCGCAGCAGGTCCTGTCGCCCAGCATCAATGAAGCGACCATTCGGCTGCTGACCCGGCTGGGAGTCGAGGTCGTCGTGGCGCGGGAGGCCGGGTGCTGCGGCTCGCTCAACCACCACATGGGCCAGCACGATGCCGCCATGGCCCGCGCGCGCGCCAATATCGAAGCCTGGAGCCAGGAAGCGGAGGGCCAGGGCCTGGATGCCATCATCGTCAATGCCTCCGGCTGCGGCACGACGATCAAGGACTATGGCTTCATGTTCCGCGAAGCCCCGGCCGCCCTGGCCGCCAAGGCCGCGACCGTCGCCGAACTGGCCAGGGATATCACGGAATTCCTGACGGGCTTTGGATATGCGCCCCAGCGGGAGGCGCCGGGCCTGACCGTCGCCTACCACTCCGCCTGTAGCCTGCAGCATGGCCAGCGGGTCACCACGGACCCGAAAACGCTGCTGAGCCGGGCCGGATTCCGCGTGGTCGAGCCCGCCGAAGGCCATCTTTGCTGCGGTTCGGCCGGGACCTATAACCTGCTCCAACCGGTGATCGCCACGCAGTTGCGGGACCGGAAGCTGGCCAATATCCGCCGCACCAGGCCCGATCTGATCGCGGCGGGGAATATCGGCTGCCTGACCCAGCTGGGCGGGGAGGAACTGCCGGTGGTGCACACGATCGAGTTGCTGGATTGGATGGCGGGCGGGCCGATACCGCTCTCATTGGCTGGCCCGCTGGCTGGACGCGGGTAACGCGGTGCGCCGGCTGATCCCGCTGCTGCTGCTCCTGCCAGGGATGGCTTTCGGCCAGGCCCCGGCGGACAAGCGGGCCGAGGTGGAGCAACTCCTGGAAGCGCTCAAGGCCGCCCCCAATGCGGAGACCGCCGATACGCTCGAAGAGCGGATCCAGACGCTCTGGATCGGTGGCGGTACGGCCGCGGTGACCTTGCTGATGCAGCGCGGCCTGCGCGAACTGGCGGCCAACGCGCCCGAGGCCGCGATACAGGCCTTCAATGATGCGCTTATTCTGGATCCAGAATTACCAGAGGCCTTCCACCAGCGCGGGATCGCCCGGTTCCAATCCGGTGATACACCCGGCGCGGTCGCCGATTTCAAAGAGACCCTGAAGCGCGAGCCCCGCAGCTTCGCCACCTGGCGGACCCTGGCCGATATCTCCGCCGCGCGAGAGGATTGGGTCGGCGCCTTCACCGCCTGGAAGAAGGTGATGGAGCTCGACCCCAGGACCCGCAACGGCGCTGAACGCCTGCGGGAGCTGAAACGCAAGGCCGTCGGCGAAGATACGTAAATCTGATCGCGGGATTCAGACCTCCGGTCATCCCGCGATAGACTATGATCACGGGATTCAGACCTTCGATGATGCCACCTCCGGTCATCCCGCGATAGACCTTGATCGCTGGCAGGCTGATCGGGTCCGATCCGCCTGCCAGCGCGCCGTGTGGCTTCATCCGACCTCGTTCGCCAGGCGTTGCAGGTAATAGGCGGGATCCCCGAACAGCCGTTCCAGCACCATGCAGCGGCGGAAGTAGTGGCCGACGGCGTATTCCTCCGTCATGCCGATGCCGCCATGCATCTGCACCGCGCTTTGCGACACGTAGCGCCCGGCTTGCGCCACCCCGACCTTGGCCATTGCCAGGTCATGCGCCCGCTCGACCGGGTCCGCGTTGTCCAGGCTCATGGTCGCGAGCATGGCCATGCTGCGGCCTTGTTCCTGGGTCATGAACATATCGGACATGCGGTGCTGCACGACCTGATAGGTGCCGATGGGCTGGCCGAACTGCACCCGGGTCTTGCTGTATTCCAGGGTCATGTCGTTCATGGCCTCCATCGCGCCCACCGTCTCGGCGGCGGTGGCGGCGATGCCGGCTTCGATCACGCGCTGGATGGTGGCCAGGCCTTTGCCCACCTCGCCCAGGACGGCGGTGGCGCGGACGTTGGACAAAGAGATATCGGCCGCCCGGGTCTCATCGCGGGTCACGTAGCCGCGATGCGCCACGCCCTGGGATGTGGCATCGACCAGGAACAGGGTGATCCCGTCTTCGTCGTAGCGATCGCCCGACGTGCGGGCGCTGACGATCAGCGTGTCCGCGCTATCGCCATGCGCGACGACGGTCTTGGAGCCATCGAGGATCCAGCCATCGCCGTCCTTTTTCGCGGTGGTGATCACGTCGGTCAGGTCGTAGCGGGCCTGACGCTCCCCGTGCGCGAAGGCCAGCTTCAGCCGACCCTCGGCGATGGCGGGGAGGAGGGCGTCTTTCTGCGCGGCGGTGCCGGCCGTCATGATCGCCGTGCCGCCGAAGACGACGGTGGACAGGAAGGGTTCGACCACCAGCACGCGGCCGAATTGCTGCATGACCAGCATGATTTCCTGGGCGCCGCCGCCGAAGCCGCCATAGGCCTCGGGGAAGGGCAGGCCCAGCAGGCCGAGTTCAGCGAACTGCGCCCAGATCGCTTTGCTCCAGCCTTCCGGCGCGGCGATATAGGTCTTGCGCTGGGCGAAGCTGTAGGTATCGGCCAGCAGGCGGGAGACGGATTCCAGCAGCAGGCGCTGGTCGTCGGAGGGTTCGAAATCCATTAGAGCCCCAACACGGCTTTGGTGAGAATGTTCTTCTGAATCTCGTTGGTGCCGCCGTAAATCGACGCCGCGCGGAGAAACAGGTAGCTGGTGACGGAGGCGGAGGACGCCTCCTGCAGGTCGTCGGGCGCGTTCATCGCCGCCAATTCCTGCGCCCACATGGGCGTGGCCATCGGGCCGGCGACATCGATCGCCAGTTCCGTGGTGGCTTGTAGCAACTCCGTGCCCTTGACCTTCAGCACCGACGACAGCGGGTCGGGACGGCCCGAGCCCTTGGCTTTGTCATGCGCGGAGACGACGCGGTACTGGGTGATCTCCAGCGCCTTCATATCCACCTGAAGCTGGGCGACGCGCTGGCGGAACACCGCGTCCTCGATCAGCGGGCGGCCATTGGCGTTCACCTGTTTGGCCATGTCGATGGAGGCGTTCACGCGCTCCCGCGACTTACCGAGCCGGGCGATGCCGGTGCGTTCATTCCCGAGCAGGAATTTGGCGACATCCCAGCCCTTGTTTTCCTCATGCACGAGCTGATCGACGGGGACCTTCACGTCGTCGAAGAACACCTCGTTCAGATGGTGCGAGCCGTCGATCGAGACGATCGGGCGGACGGTGATGCCGGGGGTCTTCATGTCCACGAGCAGGAAGGAGATGCCTTCCTGGCGCTTGCGCGCGTTCGGGTTCGTGCGGACGAGGACAAAACACCAGTCGGCGTGATGCGCGGTGGAGGTCCAGATCTTCTGGCCGTTGACGATGTAGAAATCACCCTCCCGCTTCGCCGCGGTCTTGAGGGAGGCGAGGTCGGAGCCGGCGCCCGGCTCACTGAAGCCCTGGCACCACCAATCGTCGATATTGGCCGCGCGCGGCAGGAAGCGCTTCTTCTGCGCCTCGGTCCCGAATTGGATCAGCACGGGGCCGATCATGGTGATGTTGAAGGAGGAGAGTTCCGGCGCGGGGGCCATCTGGTTCTCTTCCAGGAAGATCATCTTCTGGATCGCGGTCCAACCGGTGCCGCCCCATTCCTTGGGCCAGGACAGGCCGGCCCAGCCCTTGGCATTGAGGATACGTTGCCAGCGGACGGTGTCCTCTTTGGTGGGGGCATGGCCGAGCTTCATCCGGGCATGGATGTCGGCGGGCAGGGCCTCGCGGATGAAGGTGCGGACTTCCTCGCGGAAGGCGATCTCTTCCGGGGTAAAGCGAAGATCCATTGGCGTGCGTTCCTCCTACTGGCGGGTAGCTTAGGCCGGCCGGGCAGGGTGGCGCAACGGGGTGAGTCTCACGGCGTATGGGGTGTTGGCGTGCGCATGGGTGTTGCCGGTGTATGGGGCTGGGTAGTTTGGACAGGGGGCAGGCTGGGCCTTGATGGCCCGGGCAGAAGGCTGGTTCCGGCGACTCTCACGGCGTATGGGGTGTTGACGTGCGCATGGGCATCGCTGGGCCATCCCGGGCCTGTCCGGAGGGTCCCCCCATGGCCCCCGTCCTGATGGCCCGGGCACCAGGCCGCTGCCCGTTCGGCGGGGGTTCTCACGGCGTATGGGGTTTTATTCCATCCGGCGTAACCATGGGCTCAGGCCCTATCCGTCATGGC
>CAIXEA010000023.1 GCA_903918315.1 uncultured Acetobacteraceae bacterium
ACTTCGTGAAAACGACGGTGCGGGTGCATGAATATCCGGATGGCTGCCTCGCGGTATTCTGGGGCCCGCACCGGCTGGCAAGCTAAGGCGCGGATGGCACCCTCACCGAGACGGAAAGACAGGCCGCATGACACGCTTCCATCGCAGCCGCTTTGTGGCGGGCCATGGCCCGGCACAAAGCACGAACGAAGCGGACAGATCATGAGCTACATAAACCGGACAGATTGATTAGCTAGCGACAGGGGGGCATGGCAGTGTTCCCCCATCAGAACCGGAAAAAGGGGTCGGATCGTGCAAGGTTTGGCATTCCCCGCGGTGACCGCGGCGGCCGCCGGGGCGCTGGGTGTCCTGCAGGTGGCGCTGACATTTTATGTCGGCGGCGGGCGGATGACATTCGGCACCGGGCTGGGCGATGGCGGGCAGGAGGCGCTGCATCGCCGCATCCGCATGCATGCCAATCTGACCGAGAACGCGCCCTTGGTGCTGATCCTGCTGGGACTTCTGGAACTGAGCGGGGCCTGGCCCCGGCTGGTGCTGGTCATCGCGCCCGCCTTCGTGATCTGCCGCATCGTGCACCCGTTCGGGTTGAGCCTGCGCTTCGGTCCGGGGCCGAACCCGGTGCGGTTCATCGGCGCGGCGGGCTCGACGCTGGTGATGCTGGTGCTGTCGGTGCTGCTGGGGGTGACGGCGCTGGGGCGGCTGGGGGGGTGAGGCGAGGGCAGGCTACTGCACGATACAGCAGCCGCGCCGTTGGTTGTTCTGCGCCTGGTGCAGGGGGGATTGGAATCGCGGCATGTCTTCCAGAATCGAAATGGCCCCGCGGTTGATCAATGCCCATTGGTCGCCCCCCGGGCGCTGCCATTTGTCGTCTGCATCGACTAAAGCCACCGTCATCGTCGCGCCGGAGAACGTATTGGCCGGCTCGATGACCGCGAACCCGTAGGCTTTCTGGTAATAGCGTGCCAGGCCGTCGTTCGCGGCGATGAGCCGCAGCGTCGGTCCGTCCTGATTGGGCGCGATATTGGCCGCATATTCCATCATGAGTGGCCCAAGACCTTTGGTGCCCGGGCAGGTCATGATATACCGGATCGTGAGTTGTCCTTTTATTTCGGTGCGATTGACCTCCATGATGGCGCCGACGCCTTCCGCGACATGGAATGCGAAAATTTCCGCGCCTTTGTTGACACCGAAGCTGCCGATGAGCGTGTTGCGCTCGGTAAATTGTTCATCCGTCTGGGTTGATTTCGTATCATTATTGATGCCCGTGAAATACTCCAGAATCGCGACGAGTTCCGGCGCGCTGACAGGCCGTATCGGGGGATTGGTAATCCACCGGTCTGACAATCGCCGGGTCAGGGGCCGCCTGGGCTGCGTTATAGATGAATCTGACATGATGTGCTCTGACCACCATCCATCGCCACGATGTTTATTACCAAAATAATAATCCAGGTTCGTTGGCTTTGTAAAGATGCAGTTGTTCCGTGTCGTTATTGCCTTCGCGCTACATGCGGGCATCAAAGCCGATATGCCAACCCCAATGCCCCGGCCCGGATGCCCGCCCAGATGCCCAAACCCCTGGCCAACCCCGCGTGAACCCCGTCTAATACCGCACCCGAACGCGGGAGGGGAAACGCATGTCCAGCACTGGCGACAGCTTCGATTACATCGTCACCGGCGCCGGTTCGGCCGGCGCGGCCGTCGCCGCTCGGCTTTCGGAATCCGGTCGCCATCGCGTGCTGCTGCTGGAGGCCGGGCCACCCGACAGCAATATCTGGATCCATATCCCGCTCGGCTTCGCGCGCACCTATGTCAACCCGGCGGTGAACTGGAAGTTTGAAAGCACGCCGCAGCAGACCCTCGGCAATCGGCAGCTCTATCTGCCGCGCGGGCGCACGCTGGGGGGCACCAGCTCGATCAACGGCATGGTCTATATCCGTGGCAATCATGCCGATTACGACGAATGGCGCCAGCGCGGCTGCACCGGCTGGGACTGGGATTCGGTCCTGCCTTTCTTCAAAAAGGCCGAGAATCAGGCGCGCGGGGCGGATGCCTGGCACGGCACGGGCGGACCCCTGACGGTGTCGGACCAGCCCCGGCGGTTCGAGCTCGCCGATGCGGTGCTGCGCGCGGCGGAGCAGGCGGGGATTCCGCGCAACCCCGATTTCAACGGCGTCGATCAGGAGGGCTGCGGCTACTACCAGACGACGACCGCGAACCGGCGCCGGTGGAGCACGGCGAAGGCCTATCTCGAACCCGCCCGGCAGCGGACCAATCTGGTCATCCGTACCGGCGCCCAGGCGACCCGCATCCTGGTCGAAAACAACCGCGCCACCGGCGTCGCCTACCACACCGCCGAAGGTCCCAGGACGGCCTATGCCGCGGCGGAGGTCATCGTCTCCGGCGGGGCCTATGGCTCCCCGCAGTTGCTGCAACTATCGGGCATCGGGCCGGCGGCGCATCTGCGTGACATGGGGATCGCCGTAGTGCGCGATCTGCCGGCCGTCGGCGCCAATCTGCACGACCATTTCAACACGTATATGAGCTGGCGCTGCACGAAGCCGATCACTTTCAATGATCTGGAGAATAGCTGGCCGCGGAAGATCGCGGCGGCGGCGCGCTATGCGCTGTTCCGCTCCGGCCCGATGGCGAGCAATGGCATCCATGCCGGCCTGTTCACCCGCACCGATCCGCGGCTGGAACGGCCGGACCTGCAGATCAACCTGCTGGAATGGAGCACGCGGGAGCGCACCAGGGACCGGGTCATTCCGCATGACTTTCCCGGCTTCACCCTCAGCCCGGTGCATCTGCGCCCCGATGGGCGCGGCACGGTACGCCTGGCCTCTCCCGATCCGCTGGCGGCGCCGGCCATTTCGTTCGATTTTCTCAAGACCGAGTATGATCTGCGGGCGGTGGTCACGGGTATCCGGCTGGCGCGGCGGATCGCGTCGCAACCCGCCCTGCGGCCCTATATCGCGGAGGAACTGCAACCGGGCCCGGCCACGGAAAGCGATGCCGATATCGCGGATTTCCTGCGCCAGACCGGGGTATCGAACCATCACCCCGCCAGTTCCTGCGCCATGGGCACCGGCCCCAATAGCGTCGTCGATCCGCGGTTGCGGGTGCATGGAATCGCCGGGCTGCGGGTGGCTGATGCCTCCATCATGCCGGTCGTGGTGGGCGGCAACACCAACGCGCCCTCGATCATGATCGGGGAGAAGGCGGCGGCGATGATTCTTGAAGACGCCTGAAGCGCCCTCAATGCCCGATTGGTATCCCCAGGATGGCGGCGATGGCGCACAGCCAGAAGGCGGCCTGGCGAAAGCCCCGGTCGCCGGTGCGCTGGAATATCCGCCCGCCGGCATAGACCGCGACGCCGTAGAACGGGGTGAGGATCAGGCCCATCACGAACAGGGGCAAGGTAAAGATGCCCTGCCATAGATAGGCGGCGAGTGAGGTGAGCGTCGTCACCGCGAAGAAGGCGAAAATATTGGACCGCGCCTGGGCGGCATTGGCCTGCCCGCTGAGCCAGAACAGCACGACCGGGGGGCCGCCGATGCCGACGGCGCCGTTGGTGAAGCCGGCGAGACCGCCGACAGCCAGCGTCATGCCGCGGGAGGCGGCGCGGTGATAGCGCCAGCCACTGGCCAGCGCGAGGGTGGACGCCAGGACCATCACACTCACCGCCCAGCGCAGCCAGATGGGATCCCCATGGGTCAGGACCCAGACCCCCACCGGCAAGGTGGCGACGCCACCCACGGCGAGGGGCACGACCTCCGGCCAGCGAGCGCTGCGCAGATGCGGCGGCAGGACGGGCAGGGTGCCCAGCGCATCGATCGTCCACAGGATCAGGATTGCCGTTTTGGAATCGTACAGGGCCCCCGCGAGCGGGATGAACAGCAGCGCCGAGCCGAAGCCGGAAAAGCCCCGCACCAGCCCGGCGATCACCGTCACCAGGACGGCCATGGCAAAGCGGGGATCCAGACTGGGCACGCACGAATCACACCATCCAAAAACCATCTGAGTTCCTTGAGCGGCCGATGCCCCCCATTGCTATGTCCGGTGCGGGTTCGGCGTATCATGCTGTATCGGCCTGATCATGACGGCCGTCACGCGGCGGCGCCGCACCTGAGAGGATATGTTCGATGATCAAAGTCATTGGCCTGCTGACCCGCCGGCCGCACCTGAGCCACGAAGAATTCGTCCACCACTGGCTACATGTTCACGGGCCGCTCGCGCGCGCGGTGCCGGGTATCCGCCGTTATGTGCAATCGCATATCATTGGCACGCGCACCCGCCCGGATCTGCCGGAAACCGATGTCCAGGTGGATGGGATCGCGGAGCTCTGGTACGACGATCTGGCCAGCTACGAAGCCGCGGCCCGCACGCCGGAAATGAAACGTCTGACCGATGACGGCGCCCTGATCATTTCCGAGATCAAGACCTTCCTGATCGAGGAGAAAGAAATCATTCCGTTGAAATGACGGGTGGTCGGCGGCGGAAGGTCCGAACCTTCCGCCGCGGCTTTGAATTAGACGGCTTCGTAAGGCAGCCGCTTGATCTTGGCCATGTTCAGACCCTCGATCCGCAGCAGCCGCGTGGCGGCCTTGCGCTCCGGCGAATGCAGCACGCCGGGGTCATACAGATAGGCGTCGCCCGGCTTCATGACGTAGTTGTGGTTGAATTTGGCCTTGCCGGGCGTGTCCTCGGTCGGGCGCGCCACCAGGTCCCAGGCGGTCATGATCGTTTCACCATCGGCCTGGCCATAAATCGCCCAGGACGGGCCATGGTCGTGGGGCTTGGACCCCTTCGCGCCGGTATAGCCATGCGCCAGGATGGTGAAGCCAAATTCCGGATCTTCGTACAACACATGCCGCTCCGGCGTGCCGACGGGAATATAGGTGTCGATGAACGCCGGATCCGCCAGCACCTGCTGCACCAGATCGCGCACTTTTTCGCGGCCCGGCGTGCCCGGATGGTTTTTGATCGCGTCGTGGCAATCGGAGGCGAATTTTTCGAGTGTGATGGCCATGGGGGAGTCTCCTGCTTCCTGTCTTAGCGACGATAGGGAAAACACCGCGCGCGGTCGAGGGTCAGGCCGAAATGGCGGCCCAATGCCTCGATCGCGTCGCCGTGATCGGGATAGGGATCTGCGTTGCCGCGCCCGACGATGATGGCGGTGCCCTCGGGTCTGCCCTTGGGCGGCAGCATGGCGGTCACCAGCGCGAACCCGTCCTGATCGCGCAACGTCAGAAACAGCGGCATGGTGCGCTGGATATAGGATTCCTTGCCGATGTCCTGTTCGATGAAAACCGTGGTCGCGGGCTGGTAGCTGTCGGCCGCCCGTTCCCGTTCGCGGCGGTAATGCTTTTCCACCGCATGATGCATCGACAGGGATTCCGCGACAGCCTCCCCCTCCGTCAGCAGACGGAACCAGGTCCGGTCTTTGGGTGCGTCACAGACATAGTCCATGCGGGGTTTCCGGCTGGAGCGGCTTGGACGGCGCGTGCGCGCGAGCTTAGGATAGACCCCACACGCAGGCAAATGGGTTGACATCACATGGCGGCACAGGACGGGGATACATTCGATTACGTGATCGTGGGCAGTGGCGCGGCGGGCTCCGTCCTCTGCCGCCGCCTGACCGAGGATCCCGGCGTCACCGTCTGCGTCCTCGAATCCGGCCCGCCCGATCGGCATCCCTACATCCATATCCCCGCCGGCTTCATCAAGATGCTGTTCAATCCCACCTATACCTGGCAATTCCAGACCGAACCCGGGGAGGGCACCAACGGCCGCCGCATTCCCACCACCCAGGGCCGCACCCTCGGCGGGTCATCGTCCATCAACGGCATGGTCTACAACCGCGGCCAGCGGGAGGATTTCGATCACTGGGCCCAGCGCGGCAATCGCGGCTGGGGCTATGTCGATATCCTGCCCTACTTCAAGCGCGGCGAACGCCGTGTCGGCGCCGCCGACGACAAGATCCACGGCCGAACGGGCAGCCTGCCGGTCACCGACAACGACTGGATGCACCCGATCTGTGAGGCCTTTATCGAAGGCGCCGGCGAACTCGGCATGCCCCGCTGCGACGATTATAATTCTGGCGATAACCAGGCCGGCGTCGGCTATTTCCAACGTCTGATCAACCGCGGCTTCCGCCACTCCGCGGCCCGGGTGTTCCTGCATCCCGCCCGTGCCACCGGCCGGTTGGACGTCCGCACCGATGCCCGTGCGGCGAAGATCCTGTTCGAGGGCACGCAGGCCAAGGGCGTCGAGTACGTCGACGACCGCGACAAGACCACCCGCAGGCAGGTCTTCGCCCGGCGGGAGGTGATCGTATCCGCCGGAACCGCCAATACCGCCAAGCTGCTGCAGATGTCGGGCATCGGCCCGGCCTGGCTGCTGCATGATCTCGGCGTGCCGGTGGTGGCCGATCTGCCGGTGGGGGAGAATTTTCGGGATCATTACAATGCGCGGATCGTGGCGCGGGTGAAGAATATCCGCACCATGAATGAGATGTCGCACGGGCTGGGCCTGGTGGGGCAAGTGGCGCGCTGGATGCTGGGCAAGCCCTCGATTCTGGCGACCACCCCGTCCATTGTGCACTGGTTCTGGAAGACCGAGGACACAATGCGCCAGCCCGACATTCAGGGCGTGTTCAGCCCGGCCAGCTACAAGCAGGGGTTCGTGGGCCTCCTCGACGATTACCCCGGCATGACCTGTGGCGTCTGGCAGCACCGGCCGGAGAGCATTGGCTATGTCCGCGCCCGCTCCACCGATCCGTTTACCGATCCGATCATTCAGCCGAATTATCTCAAGGATCCGATGGATCAGCGGGTGATGGCGCGCGGCATGCGGCTGGCGCGGCAGTTGCTGCATACCGGCGCCCTGGCGGAATTCTTCGACCGTGATGAGCTGCCCGGCGCGCACGTGCACACCGATGATGAGTGGCTCGACTATGCGCGCCAGTATGGCTCCACGTCGTACCATCTGATTGGCACGGCGCGCATGGGGCCGGTGACCGACAAGACCGCGGTCGTCAGCGATGAGCTGCTGGTGCATGGGATTCAGGGGCTGCGGGTGGTCGATGCCTCGATCATGCCGAACATGCCATCCGCGAATACCTATTCCTCGACGATGATGATCGCCGAGAAGGCATCCGACATGATCCGCGGCCGGGCGCCGCTGGAGCCGGTGGCGGGCGTGGCGGCTTAGCCGTCATGGCCTCGGCTGCAATGATGCCGAGGGCGATCCGCATGGGGTCGATTACGTGGCGGGTCGTTCCGCGCAGTATTCGTTGAACGTGAAACCCGACAGGCGTTCCTTCTTGAGCGAATGCGCGAGACGGTCGCTGACGAACCATCGGCGCGGATACCGGATCTCTGTCCAGCAGGCCCGGTCGCCGATGACTGTCTGATTCAGCGCGCAATGCCATGGACCGACGCGACGTTCATACCCCCAGGCGTCGATGAGGCCGCGTCCGACGGCATTCAGGTTGCTTTGAGCCTCGATGATCGAATCGATGCGTCCGACCACGTTGAATAGATAATAGGGTTTGGGCCTGATGGCCCCCGCCTTATCTTCGAGCGTAACCGGAAAGAATCCATGCCGGCCGGCATCCACGGACTCCACACAGTCTTTGAACAGGGCACTCACCAGGATCGAGGTGCCGACATCGGCCCAATCATAGGGCCCCTTGCCCGAGAGGACTCGCACCCGGGTTGGCACGACCTCGGGCGGGATCGGGATTCCACTGACCCAACTGGCTTTGGCGATCGACCCTGCCTGTATGTATGTTTTGTCGAAGAAGGCGCGAAGCGCCGCGTTTCCATCGGGAAATTCCAGGCGTGTGCCGCTATGTCTGGGGCCGTAATCGGAGCCTAAGATGAATGCCATGAACGCCGTCCTGGAATGACCATCCCAGTTTGGTGCGTGGATCAGATCATAACAAGCGCGCCAGACCTGTTCGCCGCGGCCGAGGCTGGAGCATGTCTGGTGCTTTTAGGCGCACCGGACATGCTCTAACCGATTGTTTGATCGCGTGATTCACGGCTCCGGTGATTCCACCTCCGCCGATCACGCTCTAAG
>CAIXEA010000024.1 GCA_903918315.1 uncultured Acetobacteraceae bacterium
AGCGAAGCGCTACGCTGCTGCTACAGCACGGAGCAGCAACCAGCCCGCTACTCACGCCAGCAAACACGGCCAAAACCGCTGTAGCCTGCGGAAAACAAGCCTAGCACGGGTGTTGTAATCCTGGCTGCACGCCATCGAGCGCACCATCGGCCAGCCGGTCCCGGTCGTCACCGACCATCCCTACCATTCCGAGGCGGCGCGCCTGTCGACCATGAAGCCCCCTGTCATGGGCGGCGGACGTCCGCAGCAGGGCGGTGGCCGTCCTCAACAGAGTGGTCGTCCGCAACAATCTGGCCGTCCGCAACAAAGCGGCCGTCCGCCGCAAAACCGCAGCCGCTAATCGGCAAAGGTGCGATCCCGGTTGGGATCGCACCTTTGCCTGCCCGCGCCACCTATTTCTTGGTCGCGCCCTTTTTGGCGCCGGGCGCATCCTTGGTGCCGAATTCGGCCTTCGGGCCACTATCGGTGGCCCCGCCCATCAACGACGACATATCGGTGTCGTTCACCGTCAACGTGCCCTTCTCATATCCGATCTTCCAGGTGGTCTCGTCGCCTTCCTTTTCGCCGAGCCCCTCAAGCATGGTCAGAACCGGAATGGCGTCCTTCAGTTCCGGCGTCGTGCTCGCCATGCGGATCAGCCGTTCGAAGCCTTTGATGGTGAAGGTCGCCTCGCCGGTGAAATCCTCAGTGCCCGACACATCGACCGACATATCGCCGGTCAGCTTCGCGGGTCCCATATCCAAAGTGATATAGTCCACGCCCACGGTAAGCGGTGTTTTGCGCAGCATGGCCGACAGCCGGCGTTCCAGCGCCTTGGTATCCTTGCCGTCATTGTCGATCGCCTGGTTGAGCAGCGAAATCACCGCGGCGCGCGGCAGGCCGGATATATAGGGTCTGAAGGTCAGCTTCCTGGGCAGAAGCTCCCGCGCCGCACCTTTCGGAACCGCCGGCGAGTCCAAACCCTCGAGCGTGAAACTCATATGCAGATCGATATTGCCCTCCGGCGCGCCGGCGCCGAAGCCGATGGCGAATTTGCCGACGCTGCCGCTCATGCCGGCCGCCTCAATCCGCATGCCTTCGATGGATTGCTCCATCTCGATGCCCGAGAACAGGTTGCTGAAGGCCGCCACCAGCGCGCGCGCCTGTTTCTTGGCCGCGGGAGACAGTGCTGTGTCCGATCCCCCGCTATCGCTGGCGATGAGGTCGCGGATCATCTGCGACATCGCGCCAAACCCATCCATCGCCACCGCGTCGGCCTTGCCCGTGGCCGAGGTGCTGTCGGCCGACCAGCTGACGATCGTGCCGTCCGCCATCATCTGTGCCGTGGCCAGCTTCTCGGCGGTCATGCTGGCGGCGATGTTCATCCGCCCACCTTTGGTGGGCGTCCAGGTGATGTTGGTGCGCGACTTGCCCATCCGGCTGATATCGGCGGATTTGTCGCCTTCGGTCGTGGTGATCTCGTCGGTGAGCACGGCATCGAGGCTCGAGGTGGTGGCCAGGCTCGGGTCGATGATCATGCTGATTTTCTGATCGCCGAGTTTCATCGACCACGCGCCCCCCGTGGGTGGCGCCACCCGGAAGGGCTGCGGAATTTTGGCATTGTCGACCGACCAGCTCCCGCCGGAGAGCGCGCGCAGCTCGGCGCCGAGCGAGGCGTTGCCGGCATCGAAGCCGAACATCGAGAACGCCGCGGCGATCGGGATCTCGACCCGGAAATGGTCGCCTTGCGGGCTGAAGCGCAGCGGACGGTCATCGGCGCCAAGAAACGGCCCGGTGATGGTGGTCAGCCAGCCACGGAACTGCGTCTCCAGGGCAGCGGCCTGCTCGGGCGTGGTGTCGGCCCGTGCGCCCGTGGGTGCGACACACGGCGCCACCAACAGCAAGGCCAACGTCGGACGAATGAGGGATCGAAGCGCCATGGACCATATCCTCAAGGAGTGACACCGCGCATTCTAGCGCCGCGCTTCGCCTTTTACCCGACATTTCCCATATGCCCAGCCCATCCGGGCATCTTGAGCGAACGATACCCCCGGTTCTCGGCGGCGATCAATACCCGCTGTCCCGTGATCGCGCTGTTCGTCATGCGACCGGCGATGTGTTCGCCGTTCCGACGCGAATTCCGCCCTCCCTACCTGCATCTGGACGCAGTTCCCCTGCCGACAGTCTGCGCGGCCAGTGACGGCGGCGGCGCTCAACATCGGACCGGCGGTGGTGATGGGCGCAGTGCCGCAATCGCTGCGAGGATCTGCCCGAACAGCGCACGCGGCACCATGACCTCGGCCATCTGGAATGTGACCGATCGACCGTGGCGGACGATCCTGGCGCCGATCTTCACCAGCCGGTCGCGCAGCGTCGTCATCGACCAATGGCTCACCGCCTCGGGCAAGGTCAGGGTGCGGAGGAAGTTGGCGAGGTTATAGGCAAGCGCGTGGAGTTGGAGCCGCACGGCATTGGCGGCGAAGCGGTGGCAGGAC
>CAIXEA010000025.1 GCA_903918315.1 uncultured Acetobacteraceae bacterium
GTCGAGCAATGCTTCGGCAAACTCAAACGGTTCAAGCGGGTCGCTATGCGCTGTGAGAAGACCAAGCGAAACTACGAGGCATTCGTGTCATTGGCCTGTGTGTTTGTCTTGATCAAATCCGTCCACACGGCCTAACACACGTCCCAATAAAATCAGGGAGATCGGTATCATGAGCCAGCGACAAGCTTCCCTTTGGTTCGGTATTGCGCTGGCCGTGGTGGTGCCAGGGCTTTCCGATCGCGCGGCGGCACAATCCGCTGCGTCTCACGTCGGTGATATTTCGCAGGCAATTCGTCTGGATCACGAAGAAACCATCCGCCATCTGACAGCGATCTCCAGTCGCAAAACACCGGTGGGGCCGATCGCCAAGGAGGCGCTGGCGGTCGTTCGCAAGCATCACGCGGACGAATTAGCGTTTATTCTGCCCCCCTTGGTTTTGTTACAATCCCTCGCGGATGGGAAGGTTTCAAACGACATGCGATGGGCCATCGCGATGGCAGATCGCGTGAAATCCGAAAAAGAAGCGATTTTCGCGACCCACGCAAAGATCACAGATTTGATGAACAAACTCCTGCTGGCAGCGGAGAAAGTGCACGACCGGGATGCGATTGAATTCGCGGAATCCGCCGTGACGGATTCCCTGAGTGACATGGAATTGCAGGAGCCGATGACTCTCCTGATTGGAGAGTATCTACGTGCGAAACTCCCCCCCGGTCCGTGACAGCATAAGCGCCTGTCAGTGCAGCGTCGTGAGATAGGCGATCAGATCAAGCCGCTTCTGGTCGTCTTTCAGGCCCGCATAGCTCATGGTGGTGCCGGGCACTGTTGCGCGCGGGTTAACAAGATATTTGTTCAGCACATCGGCGCTCCAGGTCATGCCGGAGTTCTTATTTCCATCTGAATAGTGAAAATTTGGTACGATGCCAGCTGGCCGGCCGACGATTCCGAACAGGGAGGGGCCGATCCGATTTTTTCCGGCTGTTACATCATGGCAAATGCCGCAGGCCTGTTTGAAAACGGATTGTCCTGCTTCCACATTCTGTGCATGCGCTGGCGATCCAGCCAGAACCAAAAGAGATAACACTATAAGAGGCCGCTGCATGGTTTGGCTCCACTGACTGTCCTGGAATGCTTCCAGGTGGCCGCGGTTTTTCAACGCTGCGACCGTCATGACATTAGAACTTTGGCCGCTATGTCGCAACGCGATTTCGATCAGTTTCGTGTGAAACGCTTAGTGGAAAGTACTTACGAATAATACTGCCAGATTAAGATGTGATCTTGCCAGCCGCCAAAAGGCGCCACGGCCTTGCGATCCTCACGCTCTAATCCCGATCCACCGGGCCAGAGCGCGCACTTTTGATCTTGCCCCGGTGTGTCTTCTCATCAACGCGCCGCTGCCGGGCGCCATAACTCGGCTTGGTCTTCACGCGCCGGATCGGGGCGATACTGGCCCGCTGGACCAGCTCAACCAGCATGGCCAGCGCCTCTGCCCGATTGCGTTCCTGGGTACGGTGCTGTTGGCAGGCGATCAGCAACTCCCCTTCCAACGTCAGCCGCCGCCCCGCCAGCTTCTCCAGCCGCGCGCGCACCGCCGGCGGCAGGTTCGCCTTGTCCAGCGATACCCGCAGCAGCACGGCCGTAGACACCTTGTTGACGTTCTGCCCACCCGGGCCCGAGGCCCGCACGAAGCTTTCCTCAATCGCCTTCTCGTCCAGCCAGATGGAGTGGGTGATGCGGATCATGCCGCCTTATAGCTGCTCCACCACCACCGGGAACAGCGCGTCGACATCGTCGACGTGCAACAAGTGATAGATATTGAAGCGATAGGCCGGGCCAACGGAAATCTCCGGCGGGGTGAACGGGAAAGCGATATTCCCCGCTGTTGAGAGGCGCCCGGGATAGCCGTAATGCAGCAGAAACTGCTTGCAGGTGCGCACGACCTCCGACGCCCGTTCCCGCGTCGGGGCGATGCATTCGGCCATCAGGAACACCTCGCCCGGCATGGCCTCACCCGCGGGGACCACCATGCGCACGCCATCGACGCCATAGACACGGAAGCGCAGCGTGTAGTCTTCCGGTGTGTCCTCACAGACAAGATCACGCACCACGATGGCGACCTTCGGCAGCAGGTCCTTGCCCTGCGCGATGAATCGCGGATCGGCCGAACCGGCGATCAGGATCGCGCGTTCGCCGACTTTGCAGGCGCCCTCAAGCTTGATCGTCGGATCGGTGCTGTCATGCCAGGCCGCGCCGCTGACCCGGGCGCGGCGGTCGTCCACCGCCACATACTGGGCGTTGGTCAGATCCAGGGCGCCATCCGGCTCATGCACCGTGAAAGGATCAGACTGCTCATACAGGCTATGCGCCGCCACCGAGATCGGCGTCGCCCGCCGATCGGGATTCATGCTTTCAAGGATGAAGCCTTCGTCGTCGAGGATGGCGAGGATCGGGTCCCGCCCGCCCGGCACGCAGCAAAGGGAGGCGCATTCGATGATCTTCGCCATATGCACCGACAACCCCGTCGGGAAGCCCAACACGGTCGGCAATGCGGCGAAGATGCCCGTGTCGCAGGCTCGCCCGGCGATGATGACATCGACATCCATCTCCAGCGCTGCCCGAAATGGGCCAGTGCCCATCTGGCCCACGATATTGGCGGCCTGGACGACGTCGTCCTCGGTCAATGCGGGCATGTCATCCAGGCCCGTGACACGGCCCGCGCGGATGGATTGAACCAACATGGGGCGATCGATATCAGCCCGGATCACGGCCATGCGGAAGCTCAGCCCGTCGGTCCGCGCGATGTCGCGCACCAGCGCCAGCGTCGCGTCCAGATGCGCCGCAGCGCCGGCGGAACCAGCGGAGCCGATGATCAGCGGCACGTCCAGCGAGCGCGCGCCCAACAGGACCTTGCGCAGGTCGCGTCGTGTGGACTCTGGGGATGTCGCCATCTCCCCCTTGCCGAGATAAGTCGGCCCGATATCGATCGAGCCCATGTCGCAGCCGATCATATCAGGCTTGCGCGCGAGGCCGGCGTTGAAGGCGGGGGTGGGGACGCCATAGCCCAGTTGGCCGGAGGCGCCGAGCAGCCGCAATGGCCGCCGATGGGCGCGCAGGTCCGCGAGCACGCGGCCGGAGGCGCTCATAGCTCGATCCCCAGCAAGGGCGCGTGTTGCTGTGCGCCATAGACGTCGAAATCGCCGGGATCGCCGGCCATGATCTTGCGTGCCAGCACGATCTTGATCGCTCGCCCGACCGGGTAGGGGAAGATGGTCACTTCAGCGGGCGGCACGTCGTAGAGACCGCCGATGACCTCCGCGCTGATGGCGGGGGATTGTGCGACGCGTTGATAATCGGCGTCGGAGCCAAACATGATGTCGAAGGTCAGGCGCCGTGGCCCCGCGTTTTTGCTGCGGATGACCTGCGCGATCTCGGATAGTTTCATCTCGCCCCCGGCTTGTGCAGTTGCGCGCGCGGACGTGTCACCGTGCGCACCCCCCGTTTGAACGCCGCCAGCGGCGCCCTGATTTCCGCCACCGCCTGTTCCGGCGATTGCGCGTCGATAACCACGATGTCGGCCGGATTGCCAATTGCGAGGCCATAATCCTTCAGATTCATCAGCCGCGCCGAACGGTCGCTGAGCATCGCGAAACAGTCCCGGAATTGTTCGGGGCGGCCGATCTGGCAGACATTGGCCTGCATGTTTGCCATGCGGATCAAGGAGCAGTCGCCCATGGGTGTGAACGGATTGAGAATATTATTGGTAGAGATCGAGCAGTTCACCCCGTGCTCGACCAGCAGATTGGCATCCGCGAGGCCGCGGCGGACATTCGACTCCTGATCGCGGCCCTGCATGAACAGGTCGGTTGCCGGCAGTACGGTGATCGCGACCCCGGTATCTGCGATCCGCCGCGCCAGCACCTTCAGATCGGCCAACGGCATGGTGGAGTATTTGCATCCATGCCCCGCTGCCACGCGTCCGCCGAGCCCGTATTTTTCGGTCAGATCACAGACGAGGTGAATATCCATGTCGTCGGGCGAATTGCCGGAGTCCAGATGCATGTCGATATCGACATCGTATTCCCGCGCCAGTTCGAAAATGCGATGAATATGCGCGACCTTGTCCGGGTCGTAGTTCGGTGCGGCGCCGACAACCTTGGCGCCGCGTTTCAGCGCCGCCTCGATCAGTGCATCCGAGCGGGGATTGTCGGTCAGGCTTTCCTGCGGGAACACGCAGAGCTCAATGTCGATCGCCCAGGCGTAATCGCGCCGGAGCTGCTCGATGGCGTCGAAGCTTCGTAGCTCCACGCCAGCGTCCAGCTCGACATGGGTCCGCATCCGGGTCGCGCCGTGTTTGATGCATTCTTCCAGGGTTTTGCTGGCGCGGTCATAGACATCCTGTTCGCTGAAGGTGTGCTTGACCGCCGCGACGCGCTGCATGGACATCGGTGAACGCCCGGGTTCCGGTGCACAGCGGTCGATGATGCGGGATTTATCGAGATGGATATGGGTTTCCACCAAACCAGCACAGACAAGGCACCCATCGGCATCGAACGCAGGCGCCGGCGTCATCAAGTTGGGTTGAATGGCGACGATCCGTCCGCCGGCTGTGCCGATATCGACGATATCTCCGTTGGCGAGGCGTGCATTTCGAACGACCAGATCCATGGCTCACCCCACCCGCTGCGATGCGGTGATCGTGGCGTGACCGGGACCGGGTTGCAAGCGCCGCCTGGGTCAGAGCACGTGGTCGGGCGGGAACCAGATATCGATCACGGTGCCGACATCTTTTTCACTCCGCACCTGCATCGTGCCGCCATGCAGTTCCACGAGGCGCAAGGCCAGGGGAAGGCCCAGTCCCGTACCCTCGAAGGTTCGGGACAGCGAGCTGTCGACCTGTCCGAAGGGCTGGAGGGCAACCGCGAGTTCGGCCTGCGTCATGCCGATACCGGTATCGGCCACGCTGATGCCAATGCCGCCGTTTTCCGCGCGCCTGGCTGAAACTGTCACGGAACCCCCGGACGCGGTGAATTTGACCGCATTGGACAACAGATTGATCAGGATCTGTCGGATTTTGGTCTGATCCGCGTTGATTTTCGGAAGATCGGGCGGGAGTTCAACGTTCAATGCAACCCCATTCGCGCGGGCCCGTCCGGTCACGACAACCAGGCTCGCACGCACTGCCTCCGTCAGGTCCGTGGCTTCTTCAATCAGTTTTTCCGTACCGGATTCGACCTTCGAGATATCCAGAATCGCGTTGATCAATTCCAATAAATGCCGGCCGGAGGCGTGAATATCGGTGGCATAGTCGGCGATAATGGCGCTGCCCGCGGTACGGGGTACGCGTTCCCGGATGATTTCTGAAAACCCAATGATGGCGTGCAACGGTGTACGGAGTTCATGGCTCATATGGCCCAGAAACCGTGATTTAGCCTGACTAGCGGCTTCCGCCCGTTCCGCGGCTGCCAGAAGCTCACGATTGGCGGCGGATAATTTCAACCTCTCCGCCTGTATCAGCCGGCGGGCTTCGATCAGTTGCACCTGTTCGATCTCAAGTTCGATTTCACGAAGCGTACGCCTATGGATTTCCTTGGCTAGCATGAATGCCAGGAAGGCAAGGATGACCGTGCCTGCCCCACCGAACGCGATCACGGTACGGGCGTGTACCCGGGCGTCTGCCAGTACGTCATCCATGTCGAATGCGACGTCGACAATCAGCGGATAGTTTTCAAGACGCCGGTAGTTGAACAGCCGCTCGATCGAATCCACGATACTGACGCGCGTGTACGAACCGAACGCGCCAGGCGCGAGGTTGTCGGGCAAAGGGCCGCCGCCCACCGATTTCCCAGGGCCCAGCGTCCCGTCCGGATGTTCCGAGTTGACACGAACTCGTATGATTTTGTCGGTGCCGATAATGGTGAGAGTGCCGCGCTGGCCAAGGTCGATGCGGTCGTACAACGCGGCCAATTCCACGGGTGGAACCAGAAATACGAGCACGCCCAGGAATTTTCCGTCCGATGTTTCAATTCTCTTGCTGAGGTGGATCATATCTTTGTCGATCACCGGGCCATGCATGGGAACGCTGATGAAAACTCCCGCATCGCGGCGATCGCGTGGTGCCGTAAAGAACGGCCGATCCTTCATATCAATCGTCTGCACCGGTCGGCCGGCATTGATGAAAAGTAATTTTCCGTCAGGGCCAATGACCGCAAGGTAGGAGGTCGGGCGAGCGAGAATCGAAATATCTTTCGCCCATCGTTCCATTTCCTCGATATTTATTCGTCCATCCACGCCAAGTGGACGGCGTCGTAACAAGGCGTCCATCGAACCGTTGATGGCATCAAGCGTATGGGTTAATTCCACCGAGAAGGCGGCGGAAAGATTGCGCCCATTCACCCGGCCGCGTTCAATCGAGGCCTGCCGATCAGACCATATCGACCAGGAAATCATCGACCACATGGCCACGCCCAGACCGAATGCGAAGGCCGCGATCATGCGGTGCGTTCGGCTGGCCGATTTTCGGGCGCGATGCTCAATCGCACCCCGTTCCGTCGCTACGCTCTCACGAATGGCCTGATCCAAGCCGATCACGCGAGAAACCCACGCACGGCGTTCAGAAACAGATCCAATTGGTCGTGGTGGACCCAATGCCCGGCCTTGGGGACCGCGAGAACCTGGGCATGACGGAAATGGTCCAGGCGGCCGCCATCCGATGGCGGGCGGGCCCAGCTTTCTTCCCCATATACCAGCAATGTCGGGCAGGTGATCCGTGACCAAAGTGCCGCGACCATGGCACGGCTCATGTCATAGGGGGGCCAGAGGCGCACATATTGGTCGAATTTCCAGCTATAGCTGCCGTCTTCGTTTTGATTGACCCCATGTTCGGTCAGATGGCGGGTCTGGGCGTCGGACAGATGGGCGTTGGCCTCTCGCATGCGGGCCAGCGCGTCCTCAATGGTTTTGTAGCGATGCGGGCGCCGCCCGGAATAGCGTCGGGTTTCGTCGACCCATTCCCGCATACGATCAGCGATGGTTTCCGGCGTTGCCACGTCGGGCGCGCGCGGGCCGGGGCCGAGTCCTTCGATCGCAACCAATTTATGAACGGTCTCCGGAAAGATACCGGAATACCGCAGCGCGATGTTTCCCCCCAGGGAGTGTGCTATGATGGTCAATGGCGCGAGCTGTTGCTGATGGATCAGCTGTGACAGGTCATAGATATAGTTCGCCATCGTGTAATGCCCGGCGGCGGACCAGGCGGAATCGCCATGGCCGCGCAAATCCGGTGCGATGACATGATAATCCTGCCGGAACGCGCGAGCGACCCAATCCCAGTTGCGGCAATGGTCGCGGCCGCCGTGCAGCAGCAGCATGGGCGGCGCATCCGGATTGCCCCAGTCCACGTAATGCATGCGCAGTCGTTGCGAGAAGAACACCCGCGAGGTTGGCCCGGAATCTGCTGTCATCATCAGCCGATCGGCGGTCGTTTCTGGTGCCAAGGCGTTGCCCTTTCATAGGCGGCGGCGACGCGTAGCACGGTTGCATCCTCGAAGTAACGCCCAACGAACTGAACCGAAACCGGCAATCCACCACTCGACAGGCCGGCCATCATAGCCAGGGCTGGATGGCCCGTGACGTTGAAGGGGGACCGGGCCTGACGTGGGTAGGTCCGGGCGGTTTCTTCGGGGTCGTCCATGCGGCTGGATGGGTCCATTGAACTGGCACAGAGCAGCACATCGAAGTCGCGCAGGGTGTCCTCTACCGCCGCGATCAGTTCCAGCCGGCGGCGTTGGGCCCCCACATAGTCTCCGGCGGTCATGAAGGCGCCGGGGAGGAGCCTGCGGCGGGAGAGCTGCCCGTATTCGCCGGGGCGCTCGCGCAGCCAGGGGGCGTGAATGGACCAGGCCTCACTGCACAGAATGACCCGGTTGATCCCGGAGAATTCCGTCAGTGAGGGCAGGGTGACGGTGCGAACCTCCGCCCCTTCGGCCTGCAGGATGCGGGCAACGTCTTCCAGACCGGCCGTCACCTCGGGATGCGCTGGCATGTCGGTTTCGTGGAAATGCCGGACAAAGCCGATCCGCAGATCGCGGACGCCGCGATCCAGGGTGCGCCCGAAATACCGCGCCTGTGTCGCTTTGCTGCCGGGATCCGCGGGATCGTGGCCGGCGATGGCATCGAGCATCAACGCATTATCGGCGACAGTGCGGGTCAGCGGTCCGACATGGTCCAGCGTAAAGGACAGCGGGAACACCCCGCGCCGCGAGACCAGCCCGTAGGTCGGCTTCAGCCCCACGATTCCGCAGGCGCTGGCCGGATTGCGGACCGAGCCGCCGGTATCCGATCCCAATGCCACGGGGAACAGCCCGGCGCAGACCCCGGCCCCGGAGCCGGACGACGACCCCCCTGGATGGTAGTCGGGGTTCCAGGGATTGCGCGCGGGTGGGAAGGGCAGGTCGAAGCTGGGACCGCCGATGGCGAATTCATGCGTCGAAAGCTTACCCATGATGATCGCGCCGGCCTGGCGCAGTTTCTGGATCACCACGGCGTCGGTCTTGGCGACATTGTTCACCAGCACCTGGGAATGGCAGGTCGTGGGAAGGGTCGCGACATCGATGATGTCCTTCACCCCGACCGGCACCCCGTGCAGCGGTCCGCGGATGCGGCCCTGGCTTATCTCGGCCTCGGCCGCGCGTGCCGCGTCCATTGCCCCTTGCGCGTCCAGGCGGATGAAGGCGTGTAATTTCGGGTCGAGCGCGTCGATGCGGGCCAGCAGGGCCCGAACCAGTTCAACGGGGGACAGGGTTTTGGCGGCGAAGGCCCGCGAAGCCTCGGCGGCGGTCAGCCAGTGAAGCGCGGTCATAGGCCGATCCCCGGGCACATGGGGGGCCAGGGCTCAGCCGTGGGGTCGGTTGGCACCTGGACGGCGCCGGCGTTGTTCAAGGCCTGCGCCGCGGCGGCGGCGACATCGTCGGGGAACTCAATAAGCGCTTTTTGCAGACCGGCGGCGTGGGCCAGTGATTCCAACAGGTGCTGATCCACTGTGATATCCCCCAGGAAAGTTGTTGTGTCGGATCATGCCGCTTAAGCAGGCGACATGTGAAGGGGCCTTGTAAGCTTGCCAAACCCCTGGCCAACGATAAACAACCCCTTAGCCAATCTCTGGAAGGACTTCCTCAATGAGCTCCCCCCGCATCGGGTATATCGGCCTTGGCGTCATGGGTGGCGCCCTGGCGCGCCGTTTGATCCGTGAACACGCCCTGACGGTGTTCGATCTGTCACCCGAGCGATGCGCCGAATTCGCTGCCCTGGGCGCGACGGTGGCGGCCTCGCCGGCTGAAGTCGGTGCCGCCTCGGACATCGTTTTTACCTGTCTGCCGACCTCGGCGCAGGTCAAACAGGTGATTTTCGGGGACAATGACGGGCTTATTCGCGGCATGGCGGCCGGCGGCATCATCGTCGATCAGACGTCAGGCGCGACGGCGGCCACGCGTGCGATGGCGGAGGCATTGGTACCCTCGGGGATCGAGCTGATCGACGGTCCGGTCAGCGGTGGGCCGCTTGGCGCGGATGCTGGGACCATCGCCATCATGGTGGGTGGCACCGACGCCCAATACGCCCGGGTCGCGCCATTTCTGGCGACCATCAGCCCCAACGCGACCCATGTTGGCCCCCTTGGTGCGGGCCATACGCTGAAGGCGGTCAATAACATGATGTCGGCCGCCAACCGGTTGCTCGCCTTTGAAGCTGTTGCCATCGCTGCCGCCAACGGCCTTGATCCGAAAATCGCCGTGGATGTGATCAACAAGTCCTCCGGGCGGAACAGTGCGACCTTGGCCGTGTTTCCAACCGCCATCTTCTCCGACAATTTCGATGCGCGCTTCACGCTGGCACTGATGGAAAAAGACGTGGCACTGGCCGGTGAGCTCGCGGAAGCGGGGGGCTTCGGTCACCTGACCCTGACCCCACAGATCCTGCGCAACTACCGTATGGGGATCGAACGCTGGGGCCGGAACGGTGACATTCATCAATTGTTGCGTTTCTATGAAGAAGCGGCGGGCAAACCCATCGCGAAAAAACCGGCGTCCTGAAGCCAACAAAAAAAGAGGCGGCCCGGTTTGCACCGGACCGCCTTAAGTTTGGCGCGGACTATAGCGCGCCTCGGGGGGAACAGGGTGCCGGAAGGGGTAACCGGCGCCACAAGAAGAGTTATAATCCCCTAATGGTTAATAAAAGGTTAACGGGTTCAGTAAAATCTGGACATGTTACCAAAGTTTAAGATTGGCCGCTGGGCCAGGAGAAAGACATGCTTCCCAAGCGCATCGGTCCATTGTCGGGCCTCAAAGTCCTTGAAATCGGGCATTACATCGCGGCACCGTTCTGCACCCGCATTCTGGCCGATCTGGGGGCGGAGGTGATCAAGCTGGAGCCCCCGGGGGGCGATCCGTTTCGTGGCTGGGGCGCGACGATCGAAGGCAATTCCGTCTGGTTCAGCATCCATGGCCGCAACAAGCTCTCGGTCGAGCTGGATCTGAAAAAGGACCGGGACACGGCGTTGAAACTGGCCGCCCGGGCGGACGTGCTTGTGGAAAACATGCGTGCCGGGCAATTGGAACGCCTGAAACTCGGCCCAGATGAATTGCACGCCGTGAACCCGCGTCTGGTGATCGCGCGCATCTCCGGCTACGGCCAGAACGGTCCCTACCGCGACAAGCCAGCCTTCGGCGCAATCGGGGAGGCGATCGGCGGGCTCCGTCACCTGACCGGCCATCCCGCCGGCACCACCGAACTGCCGCCGCCACGCTGCGGTATTTCGATCAGCGACGACCTCGCTGGCATGTATGCCGCCATCGGCCTGCTCTCCGCGCTGTGGCAGCGCGATGCCGGGCCGGGTGGGGAGGGGACGGGGAAAGGCCGCATCATCGATGTCAACCTGATCGATAGCGTCTTCAGCCTGATGGAAGGCATGCTGCCCGAATACGCGATGGACGGGCGCGTTCGCCAGCCCGTCGGGGCCGCGATTGAAACCGCCGCGCCCACCAATACCTATCCCTGCGCCGATGGCCGCTGGCTGTGCATCGCGGGCAATTCGGATCTCATCTTCGCGCGGCTGATGGTCGCCATCGGCCGGCCGGAGCTGGCGAGCGATCCGCGCTATGCCACCAATGGTCAGCGCTGTGCCCATCGGGCGGAGCTGGATGCCGCCATCGCGGCCTGGACCAAAACCATCGCCGCCAAAGACGCCGAAACCCTGCTGGACGCGGCGGAGGTCCCGTGCTCGCGCCTGTTCGACATCGCTGATTGTGCGACGGATCCGCATTTCCTGGCGCGGAAATCAGTACAGACGGTGCAGGACCCGCTGATCGGCCAGACCCTGCATCCTGGCCCGGCCATCCGACTCGACGGGGATCGGCCGGAGGATGTTGTCGCCTGGACCGGTCCAGCGGTCGGAGCCCACACGCAATACGTGCTGGAGACGTTGCTGGGGGAATAACGCCCCCGGGGAATATCGCCCCTGGGGAATATCGCCCTTGGGGAAAGCCGACGGGACCAACAACGCGCTACCCACGCGACCGCGGTCTTGTCTATGCTGCCGGGCATGCGCGCGACCGTGACCTTGCCCTTGCTCCTGCTGCTGGCCGCCTGCGGTGCCTCCGGGTCCTATGATCCCATGCCCGCCCGGGTTGGCTCGTATGTCGGTGGCACGGTGCCGCTGGAATGCGCCCCCTTCGCCCGCGCCTTGAGTGGAGTGCGCCTGTATGGGCGTGCCGGGGAATGGTGGTGGGAGGCGGAAGGGCGTTACGCCCGGTCCTATTCGCCGGAGGTCGGGTCGGTGTTGGTCTTTACGCCCTCCGCGCGGTTGCAATCCGGCCACGTCTCGGTCGTCTCACGCGTGGTGTCCAGCCGCCAGATTCTGGTTACCCAGGCCAACTGGGTCCACCACCGCGTGACCGAGGACCAGCCGATCATCGACATTTCCCCGCATAACGACTGGAGCGAGGTTCGGGTTTGGTGGCCACCGTCCGGCCAGATGGGACTCCACGAATACCCGACCTATGGGTTCATCCGCGCCATCCGCCCGGCATCACATGAGCAACTGGCCGACAAGACCCCAGCGGCGATCAGGTTGGCGATGACGGGGGGTTAACCCGCCAGCAGCCGCCCATATCCGGCCACGCCGCCGTCCCGCTTCATCAATCGCATCACCGCCCAGAGCGCCGCCTGGTTGGTGGTAATCACCGGCTTGCCGAATTCCTGCTCCCAGGCCGCGATCGATGGCATGGTCGGAAAATTGCCGCCCGGAACGACCAGAATTTCGACCTGATCGCTATTGATCCGGCGAAACGCATCGCGCGCGTTCTCAGGGCCCATTTTGCCGATGGCATAGGAGTCATTGGCGTCGAAGCCTTCCATCGCCACGACCTCCAACCCGTACTTGGTCTCATAATACCGTTTCGCCCGCGCCAGTGCGTCGGGTGAATAGGGGGTTGCGATCGCGATCCGCTTGGCGCCCAGCGCCTGCACCGCCTGGCCGATCGCCTGGGCGGAGGTCACCGCCGGTGCCTTGGCCCCGGCTGCCATGGTCGCGACCGCTTTCGCGCAATAGTCGTCGTCGAACAGGCTGGCCGATGTTTGCGCCAGTGCAATCGCCTCCACTCGCGCATCCCCCAGCATCTTGCTCTGATACGCCAGATCGGTGTCGAGGCTGGGGGAGAACGGCGTGTTCCCCCCCTTTCCCAACCGCGCGACATGGACTTTCAGGTCCGCGGGCAGCAGGCGGCCGTACTCGATTTCGCAGGTGGTGTTGGTGGAGGGGATCAACACCCCGAAATGTCGTGTCATGCCGTGTTTGCTCCTGCTATCGTCAGGCCCCTTCGGGGCGTTTCATTTTGCACGTGGTCGGTTGATCCAGATCGGCCGCCGATACGGTGTTTTCGGTCTTCCAGCCAAACCCGGTTTTTTCCGAGTCGTATTTTACGCCTTTGGAAAACAACGCCTGGTGGAATGGCACCAGCATCTGGTGGTCCACTTTGCGCATGGTGTTGATCTGACCGCTCAGATCCGTGACCTGCAAACCTTCCAGCGCCAGCGCCACTTTCAACGGATCGGTCGAGCCGGCCTTATTGACGGCGTTGCGCAGCATTTCGAACATGGTCCGGTAATTGCCCCAGACATAATCGAAATCGAGGTACGATTCGCGGAACTTTGCCATCCACTGGTCGCCGACCGCATCGCCCAGTTCTGCTGGAATGTTCTCGTGAAAATCGACCACCGCGTGCACTCGGCCGACCCCGGTTTCGCCCATTGAAGTGGGGCCACCGTTCAAGTGGGCCGAGAATGTGTAGTACCCGATGTTCAATCCCGTTTCGACGCCTGATTTCATCAGCAAATTAAAATCAACGCCCCAGTTCGACGTCAAAAGGCCCTGCGCTCCCGAGCCTTTGACCTTGGCGATATAGGACGAGAAGTCTTTCACCTTACCCAATGGCACCAGATCCGATCCGACGATCTGAATATCTGGCCGAAGCTTCGCCAGGAACCGCCGCAGATCGGCTTCCACCGACTGGCCGTACAGGTAATCCTGGTTGATCAGGTAGACCGATTTCAGGTCTTTCGGCAGCGAGCGGACCATGGTCTCTACCCGCATCGATACATTGCCGACGAAGCGAAAATGCCAGAAATCGCACTGCTCATTGGTCAGTTCGTTCGCCAATGCCGCGCAGTTCAGATACAGAACCCGCCGATCGGGGTTGCGGGCATTGAATTTGGCGACACCGTCGACCATGGCGGCGGCGACGTTCGATCCGATGCATTGCAGAACGAATGGAATATTCTCATCGGTGGCGGATTTCAGCGCGATCATCGCCTCGGCCGGCTGGAGCTTGTCGTCGAATGTGACGATCTCGAATTTTTTGCCGAGTGCGCCACCCTTGGCGTTCACCGCGTCGAGCGAGAAGCGCAGTTGTTTCAGGAACGCGTCCCCTTGCGGCGCGAAGGCGCCGGAGAAAGGACCGATAAAGGCGATCTTGATGGTGTCGTCCGCCGCTTTCAAAGGGTGTAACGGCAGCAGCATCGCCGCGAGCAAGGCATAGCCAACCAGACGGGACAGGAACCGCATCTTGTAGCCTCCCAGTATGATCCGCCCTTCGAGGGGCGGTTGTTTATGTGCACGATGGCCAGTTCACCCGGCTCGCACCAGGAACCCTAGCGGGCGGTTGGCGGGAATACCAGTCCCCGCCGTTTTGGTCCGCTTTCGTGCTTGGTATTTGCTGCCGAGATCATGCTGATAGCATTTCATTCGCCCGCGGCGATGGTTCCGGGGGCAAGCTTGGCTGCTGTTTCCCGTACCCCGATCACCGTGACCAAGGCGCCCATGACCCCGAGCGCCGCCAGGAAATAGAGCCCGCCTTGATAGCTGCCGGTGCTGTCCTTGATATAGCCAATGACCGGGGACGTGACCCCGCCGGCGAGGATGCCCAGCGAGTTCACCCAGGCGATGCCGCTGGCCGCGGCGGCCCCGGTCAGGAACATCGACGGGATCGGGAACAGATGCGCATTGGACGCGTATAGCCCGATCATCGCGACAGAGAGACCGGCGATCGACAGATACGTACCTTCGAACAGACCCGCCATGGCCAGGCCCACGGCCATGCAAAGGCAGGACGCGACCAGATTCCATTTTCGTTCATTGATCCGGTCGGAATAGGCCCCCCAGATCAGGATTCCGGCGGTCCCGAAAATGAAAGGGATCGCCGTCATCCAACCGGTCTGCATGTTGCTCAGGCCGAGGCTTTTGACCATCAACGCCACGAACACGGCCATGCCGACACTGACCCCGGCCTGTGCGAAATGAATAGCGCCGAGTGCGATGACCCGCAGGTCGATCAATGACCGCCAGACGCTGACGGTCGGTTCGTTGTGGATGCGCCGGCGTTCTTCCGCCATGATCGAAGAGAGCCAGTCGCGCTCATCGTCGGCCAGCCAATTCGCCGTTTCGGGCCGATCGGTGAGATAGAACCAGGTGCAGATGCCAAGCACGACAGCGGGGGCGGCTTCGAACAGGAACAGCCATTTCCAACCCGCGAGACCCATGAGACCGTCCAATCCGAGCAGCGCGGTTGAAACCGGAGCGCCCAGACCGATAGCGACGGGGATCGCGGCCATGAAGCCAGCGATGACGCGGGCGCGGTGAAAGGGCGGGAACCAATAGGTGAAATACAGGATCATGCCGGGGAAGAAGCCGGCCTCGGTCAGGCCCAACAGGAACCGCAGCGCGAAGAACGATATCGGTCCTCCGACAAAAGCGAAGCAACCCGAAACGATACCCCAGGACACCATGATGCGCGCGATCCAGCGCCGGGGCCAACCCGTTCGAGGATCAGGTTGCTCGGTACTTCCAGCAGAAAATAGCCCCAAAAAAAGGCGCCGGCGCCGAGGCCATAGATATAAGAGCTGAAGCCGAGATCGCGGTTCATCGTCAGGGCCGCGAAGCCGATATTTGCCCGATCCAGATAGCAGATCAGATAAAGGGCGAAGGTGAAAGGCAGGAGCCGCAGGTACACTTTGCGCATGGTGCGGCGCTCGATCTCGGTATGCATGGTCATCTCCCTGGATGGATTTTTTATCTCGTTGTTCGATTATTCCTTTGATGCGGGCTGGGCGCTTTGGCCTGTGGTGCGGCAGTATTGTGGCGTTCCGTTTTTTGAACGTACTTAACTGTACTGCCGTCGATTTCCTCGGCCGTCGTGTCGGCTCAGGATTTAGGCGGTGCCAGTGTCAATTCAGGCGACCGCGAACGGAACACTGGTCGCGGCGGGTTCGCGCGGCCCCGCCACTTGGGTGCGAAAGCAGTATTACATGAAAGCATTCGCCAGTCCGAGAAAAATCGGCCTTCGGCGGTGGACGCGAGGGTCGTTTAACGACATGTGACCGAATCGTGTTAAACTCCGCCCATGGCGCGCCCCCCCGTCCTTCCAACCCCAACGCCATCGTCCCTGCATGAGGCAGCGCTGCGGCATCTCGCGCGTTATGCCGTCACGGAGGCCGGGCTGCGGGCTGTGCTCAACCGGCGCATTGATCGGTGGTGCCGTTCTGTGGAGACCGACGATCGCCATGCGCTCGCGGCTCAGACTGAGACGTTGAAACGGGAAGCGCATGCGGTCGCGGCGCGTCTCGTCGGGATGGGATTGATCGATGATGCGGCCTTCGCCGCCCAACGGGCCGCAGGGCTCAGCCGCTCAGGCCGATCGCGTCGCGCGGTTTCTGCCAGATTGACGGCGAAGGGGGTTGATGCGGCCCTGATCGAATCGGCCGTGCCGGATGATCCCGATCATGAACTGGCGGCTGCGCTGATCTTCGCGCGCAAACGCCGCATCGGGCCCTATCGCCGAGACGAGAGTCCCGATCCGACGAAACGGATGCGGGAGATGGCGACGATGGCCCGGGCGGGCTTCGCGCAATCCATCACCAGTCTGGCCTTGAGTATGGATACCGATCGCGCGGAAGAGCGGATTGCCGCGTTCCGTCGTTAGAGCAGGGTCCCGCGGGATCAACGGCCACCGCTAAATCCAAGAAATCCCGCATTGGGGTTCGGCGTGCCGCCATCGGACGGGTTCGCGCGGGGCGCGGCAGCCTTCACCTGGGCCACGGGCGCCGATGGACGGGGCGCTGGTTTGGCATTCGCGACCGCCGGGGCCTTGGTGGCCTTGCCCACTTTGCCGGGGCTTTCCGTGCCCCGCAGCGAAAGCAGCAAAAAGGCCACGTCGTTATGCCCAAGGTCGACAGATAGCTCCAGCGCCGTGAGTCCGAGTTGGTTGCGCAGATTCATATCGGCGCCGCGATTGACCGCGTCGCGTGCCGCCGCGACGTCGCCCCGATTGACGGCATCGAATAGGGCCTCCGTGGGGCCCATCTCACTGGGTTGCTTTGACAGTGGGGCCGCCCCGCCTCTGGATTGGGCACCGGGGAGCGCGGCGGGTTCCTGCGTCCGCTGTTCCGTGGTCCCGCCACCATGCCGCTGGCCGGTTGCGATGCCGCCAGCCCCCATCGGTGCGCCGGGAACGCCGACCTGCGACCAGGCTGGGGAGGCGAGCAGGACGGCAGAGGTCAGGAGAAGAAGCCGCGTAACGCGGTGAGGGAGCGTGATCATGGGATGACCTTACCTTAGCTGCGGTTTAACCACCAGAAGCCCGCATTCAGATAGGTGGCGAAACAGGTCCAGGCCAGATAGGGCAGCAGCAAGCCGGCCGCCAGCGGGCGTTTGCGCTGGAAGCTCATGATGGTCAGGCAGATCAGGCCGACCAGCAGCAGGATCACGACCAAACCCAATGCCGGGTTCCGCAGTCCGAAGAAGGCCGAAGACCAGGCCGTGTTCGCGGCGAGTTGCCATCCCCATAAACGCAGCGCTCGCCCACTTTCCGGCCGCAGCCAGATCAGCCAGGCCGAGACTCCGATCATGATGTAGAGGATGGTCCAGACGGGGGCGAAGACCCAGTTGGGCGGTGTCCCAGGCGGGGCGGTCAGGGACGGGTACCAGGTGCGGACGGCATCCGCGGTGACGGATCCTCCGGCCGCGCCAACCAGCAGGCACAGGCCGACGAAGCCAAGCAGCGCCGCTGCTCGGCCGGGAAAGGGTCCTTGCTGCCTGGGGGTGGTCTGGCGGAAAACACGTCTCCTTGGTTCGGCCTACCAGCCGTTCACCCGGGTCCATATGGCGACCACTTCGTCCTCCCCGTCCACCACGAAATAACGGTCGTGGGCGGCGGCGGTCATACAGGTGTGGTTGGGCGCGATTCGAAGCTTACCACCGACCGAAAGCGGGATGAGATAATCGGGGTGCATCTCAATCACCCCGTGTTCCTGATAGGCGCGCGTGACAAAGGCGGGGCCATAGCTGGGCCGTCCCGCCAGGTCCAGGGCAAGGCCGTAACCGTAGTCGTGCGGGGCATCGGCGGTGCTGCGATCCTTCGACAGCGCCAGCCCCCCGGCATCCACCAGCACCCGCCCGGGGCGGAGGCCGATGACGCTGGCCAAAACGGTCACGGCGATCCCGTCGATCGCGTGGGTGCCGATCTCGGCCTGAAACAGGTCGCCAAACATATAGACCCCGGCGCGCATTTCCGTGATCCCGGAGAGGTTCTCGGCATGCATCGCGGTGGGGGAACTGCCGGCCGAGACGATGGTGATGGCGTGCCCGGCTTGTCGCAGGCGCTGGGCGGCGAAGGTAATGCTCGCCCGTTCCTGCTCCGCGATGGCCGCCATGTCGCGTATGCCGCGTCCGCTGTAGGAGTGGCCGGCATGGGTCATGACGCCGACCAGGCTGGCTCCGAGCCGGGCCGCGATCTCCATCAATGCCGCGCTGTCGGGCACGACACCGCTTCGCTCTTCCCCGCAATCGACCTCGATCAAGGACCGGGGTGGCTTTGGGTGCGCGGCGATGGCGCTGGCTGTCTCGGGATCGTCGGTGACCACGATGATATCAGCGCCGGCGGCGTTCAATTTTGCCACATGGTCCAGTTTCTGCGGCGTGATGGCGACCGCGTAGAGGATGTCACGGATCCCGTGACCGGCGAAATACTCCGCCTCCGCCAAGGTCGACACGGTGATTCCGCCGGGCTGGCCGAGCAGCGCCATCCGTGCGACCTCGATCGATTTGGCGGTCTTCATATGGGGGCGCAGCGGCACACCCAGACGCGACAATGCGCCCGCCATGGAGCGGATGTTCCGTGCCAGGACCGTTCGATCCAAAATCAGGCAGGGCGTCGGCAGATCGGCTATTCTCATGCGGGCGGGGTCCATTCAGCGGTATCGTCGATCGGAATCACCGGCCGGGGCATGCGCCGCCACGGGAAACGCGACAGGATGGGGCTGGTCAGGCCCGGCGCATCGACCTCGACCACGTCTTCATGCCGGAAAAATTCGTCGAAGCCGCCACGAAAATGCCCGCGCGATTTCACCACGACAACCCGTGCCGCCGCGATATCGAGGCCGAAGGCCTCGAAGAAGATCGGATCCGCGCACTGATAGCGATTGCCCAGCACGACAACCGTGATGCCGGCGATGTCGAGCGCTGCCCCAACGCCAATATCGAGCGTGTTATTGGCATAGATGCCACGCCGGCCGCGGAGGAACTGCGGGGCGAGCGCGCGCACGGTCGCCGTCGCGCTGAATGGCTTGGAGAATTCGTCACCGCCGTCACGGTTGAAATGGGCGGTAAAGGTCTGGCCAACGCCGCGCAGCCTTGCCTCCGCCGCCAAAGCGGGATCATGGATCACACCGACCAGGGCCTCACGAACGCCGGCCTTCAGGAATGCGTCCAGGATCCATATCGTGTTGCCGCGCCCGCCACCCCCGGGATTGTCGGCCACATCGGCAAATACCAAGGCGTGGGTGGCGGGGGCCTCGGTTGATTTCGCGCGGGCGACAGCGTCGTCCAGGCTGGTCAACGATGGCCGGAACTGATCCCGCCGGGCCCAGCCGGCCTGGGCGATTTCCAAAGCCAGCGACCGGGCGGCATCCGCATCGGTGGCGGTGACGACCGCGGTGAGGCCGTTGAAGGCCGTGTCGGCAAAGGCAAAGCCGCCCATCACGGAAACATTGAGCACGCGTCCCGCATAGGGGGCTTCTCGCATGCGGCGCTGGCCGAGATCGATGAGTTCGCCATAGGGCCGATGCGGGGCGTCCTGGCCGGTGAGCATCGTCACCGTGGGGGGGACGATGGGCAGGCGGACATGTGCCAGATGGGTCTGTGTTCCGCTCAGGAGCTGGCGCATGATTTGCGCGGATTCGGCGCCTCGCTCACGCATATCCAGATGGGGGTTGGTGCGATAACCGATGAAGGCGTTCACCAGCGCGACATCGGCGGCCGCGACGTTGGCGTGCAGGTCATAGCTGGCGACGATTGGGATCCGGTCGCCGAGGACGCGCCGGATCATCGTGAGAAGCGTGCCCTCGGGGTCATCGTCCTCGGTCGTCAGTCCGGCGCCGTGCAGCACGCAATAGACGCCGTCCAGCGTGCCGGCGGCGGTCAGGTCCGCTTCCCAGGCTGTCATTAAACGGCTGAAGAACGCCGCATCGACCGGGCCATTGGGTTCCGCCATCGCCACCAGGCTCGGGATCGGCTCCCAAGGGCCGGCGGCATCCATGTCGGCGATGAAGCCGGGCATCTCGCCCAGCATGGACGGCGCGGGAAGCCGCGCGTTGGTCAGCATGGCGGGCCCGCCCATCAGGGTGCGTGCCTCGAAATCCGCCTGCGTGGCGATGGGTGCGAAGCGGTTGCATTCGATGGAGAAGCCCAGCAAGGCAATGCGGGGGGGCGTCATGGCGTGTCTCCTCCGGTGCGCTCCGGGCCGCGCGGGAGCCTGAGCGCCGTCGCGTGGCGTTCCATCAAAGTATAATCCCTAACAGGTCCGCGATCCGCGGTGTTGCCTTCAAACCGCTGCCGGTCAGGACCAGAACCGTGGTTTGCTCGGGCGTGATCGCACCCGAGGCGAGCAGCTTCTCCAGCGCCGCCGCCGCCTGGGCGCTGGTGGGTTCAACATAGATGCCCATCGCGGCGAGGTCGAGCGTGGCGCGGGCGATGTCAGCCTCGCTCAGATGCACCGCGCCGCCTTCTGTTGCGCGCAGCGCGCCCAGAACCTCCCGCAGACGGATCGGTTGGGCGATCGCGGTGCCTTCAGCGATGGTGGGGTGGATCGCGCCGGGAACGAGCGCGTCGCTGCCCGCCAGAAAAGCGGCGGCGATCGGGCCGCAATTTTCCGGCTGGGCGGCGAAGATGCGGGGCATGCGGGCGATCTGTCCGGCGCGGAGCAGTTCGGAAAACCCGATCTCACAGCCGAGGACATTGGAGCCGGCGCCGCATGGCGTGATGATGTTGTCGGGCGCGATGAAACCCAGATCCTCCCACAGCTCGTAAGCAAGGGTCTTGGTCCCATGCAGGAAGAAGGGATGCCAGTTGTGGCTGGCGTAAAAGATCGAATCCGACCGCGCCACCGCTGCGTCCGACGTCGCTTGCCGATTGCCTGGGATCAACTCGACCGCGGCGCCATGGGCGCGCATCTGTACGGTTTTCGCCGGGCTCGTGGAATCCGGCGCCATGATGGTCGCCCGCATTCCGCCAGCGGCGGCATAGGCGGATACGGCGGCGCCGCCATTACCCGAACTGTCCTCCAGCACATGGGTGATCCCCTGCGCTCGCAGGAGGGAGAGCATGACGCTGGCGCCGCGATCCTTGAAGCTGCCGGTGGGCATGAACCATTCGCACTTCAGATGGACATTCGCCCCGTGCATTGTGCGGGGGATGAGGGGGGTGCAGCCTTCGTCCATTGTGATCGGGTTCTCGATCTGCATGGGGAAAGCGGACCGATAGCGCCACAGGCTGCGGGTCGCGGTGTCGATGCGGTCGCGCGCGATCCCGGGCAGGGATGTCAGCAATAGGGGCGCGTGCCCAGGGCCGCACCAGCGCGGCTGGTCCAGGGGAAAGGTCTCGCCGGTACGCGGGTCGAGATAGGCTGCGGTCATGCAGGGTTCCTGATGGCGGGCGGCGGAGTGTGCGCAAACGGCGCGCCAGTCTCAAGGGCCAGTCGCAAGGGCGAGTCTCAAAGCCCGCTTATCGCGGGCCCGTTTATCCCAGCGCCCGGTCAAGAATCGCCCGCAGCGTCGTCGCGCCTTGCCATCCCGGCGGGGATACGTGGCCACCAACAGCGATGCGGTTTTTCTGCGCGTCTTCCCAGTGCCGGCCGTCGAAGAACCGCGTGGGCCTGAGCGCTGGGCCGTCGATGCCGTCCAGGCAGCGGGCATTCACCGTGATTTTATCCGGTTGGGAGCGGGGAATATAGAACGCGTGCATCCCGCAATGCCGGCAGAACGGGTGTTGCGCGATGCCGGTTTCGAACGTGTAGACGGTCAGCGCGTCCTTTCCGCGCAGCAGCGCAAAATCCGCCGGAAAAATGGGGAGATGCAGGATCCCCTTCTTGGTGCAGACGGTGCAACTGCATTGCGACAGAAGATCGAGATCAATGGCGGCGCGGAAGCGAACCATGCCGCAATGGCAACCGCCTTCCCTGGTTTCAAGCATGCGTCACAGTCCTATGCCCGGGTTTGGCCTATTATAGCGGGCCAACCGGCAGTTTCAGCAGTTTATCGGCATTCCCGTGCGCGATCTTGGCCCTGTCGGCGGGTGAGATCGGCAGCGAATCCAGGAACGCGCGGGCCCGGGCATTCGATGCGAAGGGGTAATCGACTGAGAACATCAGCCGATCGACGCCGAAGGTCATGAGCGCGGCCATGAATGGGACCATGGTGAAGAAGCCGCTCGTCGTCAGCCACACCTGATCGGTGAGCGTCTCCCGCACCGATCGCTTCAGGTGGACCTTCGCGGTCGCGGCGGTGGTTTCGTCGATGCGGTCGAGCATGAACGGCAACGCCTCCCCCATGTGCCCAATGACGATCTTCAGGCCAGGATGGCGATCCAGGGCACCGCTCAGGACCAGGCGCAATGTGTGGATCGCGGTCTCGATGTGCCAGCCCCAGGTGGCCTGTGCCATGGTGAAGCTGAAATTGCCCGGAAGATTGCTAAAATACGCGTCCCGCACCGGTGCGGCCGGGATACCAGGATGCAGATAGATCGGCACATCCAGGGCCTCCGCTTGCGCCAGGATGGGTTCGAAGCGCGGGTCGTCCAGGAACAGCCCGTCGGTGGCACCGTTCACCAGCACGCCGTGGAAACCGAGGTCCTTGATGCATCGATTCAACTCGACCGCCGCCGCATCGGGCGTATGGAGCGGCAGGTGCGCAAAGCCGCGCAGGCGCGTCGGATGGCGGGCGCAGGCCTCGGCCAGGACGTCGTTATAGGCTTTGGCGAGAGCGATGCCGGCCTGACCCGGCACAAGATCGGCGCCCGGGCCCGCCACCGATAGCACCTGCACCGTGATGCCGCTGGCGTCCATGTCGGCGAGGCGCGCGGCCCCCATGTCGGCCAGTTCGGCGCGTTTGAGGGTCTGCGCCCACACAAAGTCAGGCGCGGGAAAGCCCCGCTCCAGGACGGCGGCGGGGTCGATCCGGCCGATGATGGCGGGGTCGTTGAAGTGTTCTTCGAGGGCGACGATGCGCATGTTGGACTCCTCCGGTCGGATCGCCGGAGGGTCGCACGGGATGAATTTCGGCGCTACCGGGCCATGCCGACCGCGCCAGCGGGCACGTCGTAGAATGCGAGGGTCATCGCGACGCTGCTGTAATGGCCCATCAAAGTGATCACATCCGTTATGCCGACATGATCGAGCGCTTTGACCGCGCGATCAAACAGGCCTTTGGCGACCCAGCGGGCATTGGCCAGGGCAATGGCCATTTCGTAGACCACCTGCTCCCGCTCATCGTCAAAGGACGTGGTGAGACCGCTCAGGATCGCTTCGACCTTGGCCGCGGGCAGCCCGACTTCCTTGCCGCGGCGTTCATGCGCCCAGGTCGGATAGGCGGAGTGGAACTTGCTGGTGATGACGCACACGGCGATTTCGCGCTCACGCTCGGTCAGGGAGTATTTGCCGGCGTGGAAATGACCGCCGAAGGGGCCGGCAACCTTGGCCAGCGCTGGGTTATGGATCCAGATCTTGCTGGGACCGGGCAGACCGCCGCGGCTTTCGAGCATGGCGCGGTAGCCGTCCTGCTGCGCCGGGGTCATCTCATCATAGGGGATTTCGCGATAGCGGCCGAACGTGGGGGTGTCGGACATGGCGTGGTTTCCTTCCCGAGGACAGTGCTTGGCATTCTATCGGGCGGGAGGGAGGCGGCCATGTCAAGCATCGGGCCCGGACAGGCACGATGATGAGGGACCCTGACCGGGTGCCAAGGCCGCTGTTGCGAATTGAGTTCACCGGCTGCGCGGCCACCCGCAGGTAGGGCTTAACGGTCTTCCAGTTCACGGGCGCCGTTCGACGGCCATCTCCGATGTTTAATGTCAGAAGAAATTCATGCATTTATAGTGTGTTGTCGCGTCGTGAAATACCCAAATCAGCCTGCTATCCGAGGTAGAACCTTGTCAGTCAACAGCTTGAATGACCGCCCGCTCATGGGCGCGGCCATCAGATAACTCATCCCGATCTCGGCCCCAAAGCCCATGATCTGGTCCGCCACGCTGTCGGCGGTGCCGTGGATCATCACGTCTTCCAGGTAATACTGAACCGGGTCCTTACCGCCGAAGGTTCGTGCCTCCTGCCGCACATTGCCGGCCTTACCGACATAGGACGCGATGGTCCATTCGGCGACGCGCCGGGCCACGGCCTCGGCTTTCTCGGCCGTTTCATCCACCGCGATCAGGCGCGCCATGGGGATTTCGCGGTCCGCATCGCGAAACCCCGCCGCCGCCAGTCCCGCCCCGTAATGCCGCCGCTTCGCGATCAGATCGGATCGGGACGTGTGCGGGTCCATCAGAATGTTGTGTCCCTGGCTGGCCGCCCATTCGATGGCGGGGAAGGAGGACGCCGCCATCCAGATCGGGGGATGCGGGGTTTGCACGGGCTTGGGCAGGACCTCGACGCCTTCGTATTGATGGAAGCGGCCCTGGTGGGACAGGCGCTGCTTGGTCCAGGCCTTCAGCACGATCTCGACCGCCTCATGGAACCGCGGCGCGCTTTCATCGCCGGGAATGCCGAAGGCGGCGAATTCGCTGCGCTCGAACCCGCGGCCCACGCCCCAATTGACCCGCCCGCCGGACAGGACATCGAGCAGCGCGATTTCCTCCGCCAGGCGCAGAGGATTGTAGAACGGGGCCAGGGACACAGCGGTGCCGATACGCAGGCGCTGGGTACGGGCAGCGGCCATGGTGCCCATCATGTGGACCGAGGGGCAGACCGAAAAGCTGGAGAAATGGTGCTCAGCCAGCCAGACCGCGTCGTAGCCGGTCTGGTCCATGATCACAAACCGCTCCAGCGCGGCCGCGTAGACCGAGGCCAGAGGCACCGAGCGGTCGCGCCAGCCGAAGAACTGCAGGATCCCGACTTTCATGGTTGCGCTTCCCTGTTTTCCCGGGAGGTTACGCCGCGACCACCGCCTTTGTCTCCACCAAGGCGCCAATCGCATCGTCATCGTAGCCGGCTTCGCGCAGGATCTCCCGCGTGTGCTCGCCCAGCAGCGGCGCCATGCGGTGCACGCCGGCGGGACTCGCGGAGAAGCGGGCAGGGGGGCGAGCTTGCAGGAGTTTGCCCTCGGTCGGGTGCTCCATCACCGGGAACATGCCGACAGCTTTCAAATGCGGCTGCTCCGCCACTTCCGTCAGCCTGGCGAAGCTGGTGTGGGGGACGTCGATGCTGAGCAGCAGTTCCTCCCATTCCGCCGTGGTGCGGCTGGGGGCGATGTCGCGCATGCGGTCGTAGATCAGATCGATGTTGCGGGCGCGGGCGACGGGATCGCGGACGGAGAATTCGGCGATGCACTCGGGATGCCCGACCGCTTCAAAGAAGGCGCACCAGTTCTCCCCCGAATAAGGCAGCATGGTCAGCCAGCCATCCTTGGTCCGCACGGGTCTGCGGGCCTTCATGCGCTTGTAGCCCGACGGGCCGATGGGCGGCACGAAAGCCTGGCCGCCAAACATCTCAATGCTGTTGAAGGCGGCGAGGGTTTCGAGCATCGGCACCTCGACCATCTGCCCCTCCCCGGTGCGTTCGCGGTGCAGCAGCGCGGCGGTGACGGCGGAGGTCAGGGCCATGCCGCAGAGCTTGTCACCAATCAGGCTGGGGACAAAGGCTGGTTCCTCATCGGTGCCCATGGCGGAGGCGAAGCCCGATGCCGCCTGGATGATCTCATCGAACGCCGGCCGCGCCGCCCAAGGCCCGTCCTGCCCGAAGCCGGTGGCGGAGGCATAGACCAGCTTCGGGTTCAGCGCCTTGCAGGCCTCATAACCAAAGCCGAGCCGGGCCAGGCCGGCGGGGCGGATATTGCTGACCAGCGCGTCCACGGTGGGGATGATGCGGCGCAGCACCTCTTTGCCCTCTGGCTTCTTCAGATCCAGCGCGATGCTGCGCTTGTTGCGGTTCACCGCCATGAACTGCCCGCTCATGCCACGATTGCGGAACTGGCCGGAGTTGCGCCAGGTGTCGCCGGTCAGGGATTCCACCTTGATGATCTCGGCGCCCCAATCGCCGAGCGTCTGCGTGCCGAATGGGCCGAACAGCACGGTCGTGAGGTCGAGGATACGGAAGCCTTTCAGCGGCCCGGTTGGTGTGGTCATGGGTTGGCGGTCCTTGGGCGGTTTTGCCCGAGGATAATCGAGCCGGCAGGGCGTGGCGACAAGCGCCGCCAGCGCCCCTGCTCAGACCTTACCGGTAAATAAAAGCCGCATCGTCCAGATTGGTCGCGGGGATCTCGTCCTTCTCGCTCCAATAATCCTGGTTGTGCATCCATTCCGGCTTGTCGCCGCGCCGCGGCAACAGATGCATCCCGCGCATCATATAGCCGGGATTGAAGTTGTCGCTGTCGATCCAATCCAGTAGCGGCATGTCCTTGTCTTCCGGCCGCAGCGCCACCGTCACCTGGCGGGCGTTCTTTCCCCGCATATGCGTCAGCAGCTTACACACAAAATCCCCCACCAGATCGGCTCGCAGGGTCCAGCTGGCGCGGAAATAGCCGAACACCCAAACCATGTTGGGCACGCCGGTGAACATCATCCCGCGATAGGTCACGGTGTCATGGAAATCGAGCGCCTTGCCATCGATCGAGAAATCGATGTCGCCGAGCGGGGACAGATTGAAGCCGGTGGCGGTGACGATGATATCCGCCTCCAGCACAGTGCCGGATTTCAGCAGGATGCCGTTGGCGACGAAGCGGTCGATCTCATCGGTGACGACGGATGCCTTGCCGCTGGCGATACCCTTGAACAGATCGCCATCCGGCACGAACGCCAGACGCTGCCGCCAGGGGCGGTAGGACGGGGTGAAGTGCTTGTCGATGTCGTAATCGGGCCCGAGATACGACCGCACGCCCGACAACAGCTCCTGCTTGACAGTCTCCGGTTCCTCGAACGTTCGTTTCGCGAACAGGGATTGGTCGTGCAGGATTTTGCGCCGGGTGATCTCGTGGATCCATTCCTCGTTGATCTGAAGTTCGCGCAGCGTTTCCGCGATTTCGATCGCATTGCGCCCGGCCCGGAAATAAGTGGGGGAGCGCTGCAGCATCGTGATGTGCGCGACATCCTTGGCCATCGCCGGCACCACGGTGGCGGCAGTGGCGCCCGATCCGATCACGACCACCTTCTTGCCGGTGTAATCCATATCGGCGGGCCAGGTCTGCGGATGCACGATGCGGCCCTGGAAGTCGGCCATGCCGGCCCATTCCGGCGTGTAGCCTTCGGAATGGCGGTAATAGCCCTGGCACATCCACAGGAAATCGCAGGTGAAGCGGCGCTTTTCCTCGGTGGCGGTGTTCGTGGCATCGACGGTCCAGAGCGCCTCCTTGCTCGACCAGCTGGCGCGGTCGATGCGGTGCTTGTAGCGAATATGCGGGGCCAGGTGGTTTTCCTCGATCACCTCGCCCATGTATTTCTTGATTTCCTCGGCCGTGGCGATGGGAGCGCCAACCCAGGGCTTGAAACGGTAGCCGAAGGTGTGGAGGTCGGAGTCGGACCGGATGCCCGGATATTTATGGGTGGTCCAGGTGCCGCCGAAGGTTTCCTGCGATTCCAGCACCACGAAGCTGGTGCCCGGCATCTGGTCGACCAGATGATAGGCACCACCGACCCCGGAGATGCCCGCGCCGACGATCAGGACGTCGAAATGTTCGATTTGCTGCTCGATGGTTGGGCGTTCGAGGGTCATGCTCATGGTGTCGGGCCTTTTAACGGAGACGCTGTGGGGACGCGGCGATGAGACGACATACCAGATAGTGGATATAAATACCAATCAGTATAATTCGGCCAACCGCCTCACCCTTGCCCGCTCCCCTTCCCCGGCGCTAAACCTCTGCGTCAGAAAACGCCTCCCGGAGGGAACCCGACGCATGATCAACAAGATCGTCCAGTCCATGGCCGACGCCATGGCTGGCATCAAAGACGGCTCCACCGTGCTCCTGGCCGGTTTCGGCTCCGTGGGTCAGCCCAATGCGCTGATCGATGGGCTGATCGAGCAGGGAGCCAAGGACCTGACCGTTGCCGCCAATAACGCCGGGTCTGGCCATGTCGGCCTGGCGCGGTTGATGGAACTCGGGCGGGTGCGGAAAATCATCTGCTCCTTCCCGCGCTCCTCCGATCCCGTGGTGTTCGAAACCCTGTATCGCGCCGGGCAGATCGAGCTGGAGATCGTCCCGCAGGGCACCATCGCCGAACGCATGCGCGCCGCCGGCGCCGGCGTGCCCGCCTTTTTCACCGCCACCGGGGTCGGCACCAAGATGGCTGTCGGCAAGGAGCACCGTGAAATCGACGGCCGCACCTATATCCTGGAAAACGCGCTGTATGGCGACGTAGGCCTGGTGGAAGCCTGGGAAGCGGATCGCTGGGGCAATCTGACCTACAAACTGGCCGGCCGGAACTTCAACCCGGTGGTGTCGATGGCGTCCAAGACGACCATCGTGCAGACCCAGCATGTCGTCGGCCTTGGGGACCTCCATCCCGACAACATCCACACTCCCGGCATCTTCGTCGACCGCGTCCTGCACATCCCCTACGGCGACCCCGGCAGCTTCTGAAGGAGAGACCCGCATGTCCGACTCCGAATTCAAGCCTTTCAACCGCGTGCAAATGGCGCAGCGCGCCGCCACCGATATTCCCGAGGGCTGGTACGTCAACCTCGGCATCGGCATCCCGACCCTGGTGGCGGATCATGTGCCGCTGGATCGGGAGGTGATTTTCCATTCCGAGAACGGGATTCTCGGCATGGGCCCGGCGCCGGCCAAGGACGCGATCGAGCCCTGGCTGATCAATGCCGGCAAGCAGTACATCACGCTGCGCTCCGGCGGCAGCATCTGCCACCACGCCGACAGCTTCGCGATGATCCGCGGCGGGCATCTGGACCTGTGCGTGCTCGGCGCCTTCCAGGTGGCCGATAACGGCGACATCGCCAACTGGGCCACGTCGGAAAACGACACCGCCCCCGCCGTGGGCGGCGCGATGGACCTCGCGGCGGGTGCCAAGCGGCTGTGGGTCATCATGGACCACACCACGAAGGACGGTTCGTCCAAGCTGGTGACCAAATGCTCCTACCCGCTGACGGCGGAAAGCTGCGTCAAGCGGGTCTACACCAACCTCGCCACGCTGGACGTGACCGAGCGCGGTTTCATGGTGCTGGGCATGGCGCCAGGCCTGACGCTGGAGAACCTGCAGGCCCGCACCGACGCGAAGCTGCATCTGCCGGGCTGACGAACATCGCGACCGTTCTGGCCGGGTTTGCCCCGCCAAAACGGTCGCGTCCTACGGGTTCGACGAAGCCCGCCGGCGGGCTGCGGCCAGCCCCGCGGTCAGCACGATCAGCCCTCCAATCAAGAGCCAGCGGTACCGACTTACGAAATGCCGCGCCACCCGCACCGCCTGGTCCCGCGGAAAGCGTCCCGCCGCGTCGAAATCGGGATCGGGGCAATCGCTTCCGAAATGCGCGGCCCAGGGAATGGCTGGTCCGTCCGTCAGATACCGGCGGTACAACGCCCCCGCCCGCGGGTCATTGACGCTCAGCATCCATTCCGTCGCATGGCACAGCACCGCGGCGAAGGCTTGCGACCGGGGCGGCAGCAGATCCGCGGCCTGGCTGGCCAGATCCGCCGCGACATAGCGGTAGTGATAGCGCAGGTCGGGTCTGGCCGCGGTGGCCGCGAAGCGGGTCTTCTCAATCTCGCTGATGAACGGGCCTTTCAGTTCCATCTGCCCGATCCCACCCTCGTAGCTCCCGCCTAACCCGAAGTAGTCGGGGCCGGTCTCGGTGCCCATCAGCTCCATGCCATGCCAACGCGCCTGGTCAGCCGCGTCGTAGAGGGCACGCGCCCGCTCGGTCGGCCACCAGCGCGCCTTGCCATCGGCCATCGCGGTGACGTAGGTGCGGGCATAATCATGCATATCCGGATCGACGTCCGGTCCGAAATAAGCCATCGCCTCCTGCAATCGGCCCTCCCGCATGAGCCGGCGACCGAGGAGGCGTTGGATCTGCGGCACCGGCGGATGGGTTTCGGCAAAGTGCTTCAACTCGTCCGTGGTCAGCACCCGTTCCGCGATATGCGCCACGTCGCCCCAATAGGTGGTGATCACGGGGTAAAGCTGCTCCATCGCGGCCAGGTAATCGCCGCGCGCCAAAGTCAGCAGCCCCTGCTCGCCGATGACCAGCTTGCGGTTGGCGTCGTCCAGCGGGGCGCTCCATGCGCCGGGGAATGCGCGCGAGGCCACGGCGTAGGCCGCGGCCGCGGCTGGGAGGTCGCCGGCCCGTGTCGCCAGCCTGGCCTGGACCCAGGCCGCCAATGGCCCCTCGGCACGCCTGGCCAACCCCGCCGCCAAATCATATCGCCCAACCCTGTAACACAAGGCCGCCAGCCGATCGGCTGCGGGGGCGGCGGTGCCGGTCGCTTCGATGGCGGTGACCAGCCGGACCAGCAGTGGATGCGGGCCATGCGCGGCTGGATCATCCTCAATGCGGGCCAAGGCATACGCGACGAGCAACCGTTGCGTCGGGGCGTGACCCACCGCTGCGTCCAGCCGCGCGGGGTCGACGCCTTTCTGGTCGATGTCGAGCAGCTCTTCCGCGACCATTCGCAGGGATTCGACACCGCTGGATGAACCGCGCGCGGCCTGTTCCGCGTACAGGAGGACGGCGTGTCCGATCTCCCGCGCGTAGGCCGTGGTGCGATCTGCCTCCGTCCCCTGGCGGTCGAACGCGTCATGCGCGGCCAGCACATGCAAGCGCGCTTCTTCGCCATAGCTGGCGACGGCCAGTCCCAACGGATCATCAGCGCCAGCGATCGCGAGAGAGCGCGTCAGGGCAAAGGCGCTCGCCGCGGCCGAGGGTTCGTTCAATGCCGCCTGCGTGCGGCCCAGCATGAAGGCGGCCCAGGTTGCCCGGCTGCTTCGCTGCGCCGCGGGCAATGCGAGAATGGCCGAGAAATGGCTGACGGCGTCCGCCTCCTCGCCCAAGCGAAACGCCACCGCGCCGCTGACATAGCGCCGGACCGCTTCGGGGAGGCCACGGCCCATGTCATACGCCTCGCGACCTGACTCCGCCGCGCGCATGCGGCCCAGGCGCGCTACCTGCGAGGCTGTTAGCCCGTCCGCTTCGATTTTGGCGCGCATGTTGTCCAACTGGTCGGGGTCGCCGTTATCGACGGGTTCGTTCGCGCGCAGGCTGTCCTGTGGCGCGGGCACCAGATGCGCGGCTTCGAAGGCGAAGCTGTTGGCGGGTGTCGCGCTGAGGGTCGCGGCGCGATCATCGAGCAATTGCCACGGGAAGTACGGCCCGCAGGCCAGCCCAACGGTCGCGGCCAGGCACAGGCCCGCGAGCAGGAGGCTAAGGCGAAGCATGGGCGATCCCCAGTGACGACGGTTGGCAGCGCATCCAGCCGATGGGGCGCTGATCATGGGGGCGGAGGAAGCCGTCCAGACGGCGGCGCAGCAGGGCTCCATCGCGGGCATAACCATTGATGCCGTCCGCATGGACGCATCCCTCCGGCAATGCCACGGTTTCCGGCAGGCGCACCTCCCGGGCGCTGGCGTTGACGAGCAGCAGGTCGGTGGCGCCGGGCATGTCGGCCGGTTGGGTGGCCAGCATCGCCTCGTTGGGGCCTGGCTCCCCCCGGATGACGGCGCGCCAGGTTTCCGGGCGCCAGGCGCGGCTGTCGGCATCGGTCGGGAGGCGGAACCAGACGAAGCCCACCAGCCGCGATGGGGGCATCCGTTGCAAATCCTTCACCAACTGCTGCACCGCCGCCGGATCGGCTATCAGCTCCTGGCTCTCGTCACCACCGGCCAGAAGAGGGCGTTCGCTCTCGACGGCTAACAGGCGCCCGCTCTTCGCCCAGGTCACCCGCGTGCCGTAGGCTGGCAGGGCCACCCGGAACGGCCGACCGCCGCGGCGGTTCATCGCTTCGATCCATCGCCAGGCCTGGACGGGATCAAACAGCCCGGCCTTGGGATTCTGGACTGCGTGGACCTGCAACACGACCTCCGATACCGTTTCGAACACGGCGCTGGCATGTGGCGATCCCAGCCATGTCGGCAGGGCGGTAATGGACAGGGGAAGGGCGCGTGGAAGTTGGTCCCGTGTGTCGGCCAGCAGGCCGGCGTAGAAGGGCAGGGCGGCGGTGGGACAGTCGAAATCGATTTCGAGCCCGGCGACCGGGGTACGCCATTCCAGCACCAAATCGCGGAGCTGGCCCGGGATGGTCGCCGCCGCGGCGCGCGACAGGTGGCTGTCGAGTCGAACCACCAGCACCACCGGCCGATCACTGGCGATCAGAGCGGCGCGGTCGATTCCGATGAGCCGCAGATGTCCGCTGGCGTCGACCTGGGCGGCGAGCACCCGCCAACTCCGAATCAGCGACGCGGACTCGCTCAACGCACGCGTCAAAGCCGACGTCCAGTGCCGCTGCCAGATATAGGCGTCGTGCGGCAGCACCCGGCTCGCGGGCGCTGAGCCGGTGAGCAGAACCAGACCCAAAATCGCCAGTAGCCGTCGCATCAGGCCCCGCATGATCGCATCGCTGTTAACAAGGGGCAGTGTCGTATGCCGGGATGGGCGCAAGTCAAGCAAAGCCTGCTTGACCCTGCCGACACACGGGGGCAACCATCGTCTGATCGAGGGAGATAACGCCAAATGACGACCGCCGAGGACCGCTCCGAAAGCCTGCGGATGATCCGCGACAGCGCCGCCGGGATCGCGCCGCGCACCTCCGACCTCAAGCGCATTCGCGCCTTGCGCTTCACCGAACCGGGCTTTGACAGGTCTGTCTGGCGCGAGATGTGTGAAATGGGTTGGCTCGGGCTTCTGGTGCCGGAAGACAATGGCGGCTCCGGCCTGGGCGTGCAGGAATTCTGCGCTCTGACTGAGGAACTCGGCGCATCGCTGATCCCCGAGCCGCTGATCGCCGGCGCCTTGGCGGCTCGGCTGCTGCCGCCCGATCAACTGGCGGAGGTGCTGTCCGGCGAGCGTATCGTGCTGCCGGCCTGGCAGGAAAAGCCGTTGAGCCTGGACCTCGCGGCGGGCGGCACCGTGTTCACGAACGGGACCGTGACCGGCAAGAAGATCTTCATCCCCATGGCGGCCGGCGCGGACGCGTTCCTGATCACCGTCCCTGGCGGCTGCGCGCTGGTCGAGCGTCAGGCGGCGGGGGTGCATCTGGATTGCCAGACCACCCAGGACGGCGGCAATCAGGGCACGCTGACGTTGGAAAATGCCCCGGCGATGTTTATCGCCGGTGACGTGTCGGACGCGTTTGAAACATCCATCATGGCAACCAGCGCCTATCTGCTGGGCGCGATGGACCGGGTGTTCGGCATGACCATGGACTACCTCAAAACCCGCGAGCAATTCGGCCGCAAGATCGGTTCCTTCCAGGCGTTGCAGCACCGGTCGGCGGATTTGAAGATCCAGGTATCGCTGGCCCGAGCCACGGTCAACGCGGCGGCGAAGACGCAGGATGACAGCACTGACCCGGCCACACGCAAGGCGGCGGTGTCGCGCGCGAAGGCCCGTGCGTCCGACGCGGCCTCGGTGGTCACGCGCGGCTGCATTCAACTGCATGGTGGTATCGGTTATACCGATGCGGCCGACCCCGGCTTGTTCTTGCGGAAAATGATGGTGCTGGCGCCGGCGTATGGTTCGGCCGCGCTGCATCGCGCGCGCTTCCGCGATCTTGCCCCGGCTGGCGACGAGGACTGAGCCATGGCGCAGGACCTGGATTCCCTACCCGACGACGCCTTCCGGCTGGTCGTGCGGGAATGGGTTGAGGCCAACTACCCTCCGGACATCCGCAATCCGCTGAAGCGGCTGCACTGGGACGAATGCAAGTCCTGGTATTTTCTGCTGGCGGAGAAAGGCTGGCTTTGTCCGGGTTGGCCGAAGGACTATGGCGGCATGGGCCTGTCGCCGGGCAAGCAGCTGATCATGCTCGATGAGTTCGAGCGCCATGGCTGCGCCCGCACCATCGACCAAGGCGTCCTGATGGTCGGTCCCTTGCTGATCGCGCATGGAACCGAGGAGCAAAAGGCGTTCTTTCTGCCCAAGGTACTCACCGGAGAGCATGTCTGGTGCCAGGGATATAGCGAGCCCAACGCCGGTTCTGACCTCGCCTCGCTGCGCACGGTGGCGGAGCGGGATGGCGATGAATACGTGATCAACGGGCAGAAGATCTGGACCTCCATGGCGATGGACGCCAACTGGATTTACGTCCTCGCGCGCACTGACCGTAAAGCCAAGAAGCAAGAGGGGATTGGCTTCTTTCTCGTGCCCATGAACATGCCTGGCATCACGGTGCGGCCGCTTCTGACGCTGGATCTGAATGAGGAGTTCGCCGAAACCTTCTTTGACGATGTCCGTGTCCCGGCGTCCGCACTGGTGGGACTGCCCAATAAGGGCTGGAGCATGGCCAAGGCGCTGCTGGGGTTCGAGCGGATTTTTGTCGGCTCCCCGAAGCAGTCGGCTTATGCCCTGGCGCGGCTGCGCGATCTGGCGGAACGGATGGGCGTGGCGGATGATCCCGATTTTCAGGCGGTGGCGATGAGGCACCAGCAGGATGTGGATGATTTGACGGACCTCTATGAGGTTTATGTCGAGCAGGTCCGCCAGGGCGAGGTCCCGGGCCCGGATGTGTCGATGTTGAAAGTGTATCAGACCGAGCTGTACCAACGGATCACGGAAACGATGTTGGAGGTCGCGGGCGAGCACAGCGGCATGCTGGAGCCGATGGAGGGCAATCGCGCCTTGAATCCGGCCGGTCTTTTTCTGCAGTCGCGGCCCTCCACGATCTATAGTGGCACCAACGAAATCCAGCGGAATATCCTGTCCAAAAACGTTCTGGAATTGCCCGGTTGATTCCAGGCGCGTGCGTGACGTGCGGGGTCAATCATGAAATTGTTCTATGTTGCCGGCTCACCTTATGCCCGCATGGTAAGGGTTGCTTTGATTGAGCTGGGTTTGGATGCCCAGACCGACAAGCAAGAGGTGACGCTGCGCGACCCGGAGTCGGCACTGTTGCCGTACAATCCGGTCGGGCGGGTGCCGACGTTGCAAATAGAAAATGGCGTCGTGCTGACGGAGTCGTTGCTGATACTCTCGTATCTGGATACCCGGCATTCTGGCCAACCGCTGCTGCCGCGTGACGGTTCCGACGATTGGATCACATTGTCCCGTCTGGGTAAGGCCATGGGGCTGATCGATGGACTGGCGGTCTGGAACCGCGAGCTGCGCAGGCCGGTGCAGGAGCGTTCACCGGGCATGCAGGCGTTGGAGTCCACGCGTGCGGCCCGGACGCTTGATGCGCTCGAAAACGCTGTCGCCGGCGGCGCTTATACCGGCCGATTGGACGCGGCGCGTATCGCGTTGGGGGCGGCGCTCGGTTGGTCCGAACGCCGGCATCGCACATTCAAATGGCGTGAGGGCCGTCCGGTGCTCGGGGCCTGGTATGACGAGATCGAGACGACCCCTTCGTTCCGGGCAACGCTGCCGCCGATAGTTTGATTTATAGAATTATTCTGGGTTGCCGGGCGGCGTAAGTTGCTCGATTGATCGTTATGCCATTCGCTATAAGCTTGCTTTTTATCACGTTCAGGACCAACCTGCCGGTCGCCAGATGCATTGTCAAACTGGCTCATTCCGGTCGGGGCCAGTGTAACGAGGCGCATTGGGTTGCCGCTCAGAACTCGACCCGGCCGTTAACCTAAAGGTCGTTCGAAATGTCCATATCCGTTCTTAATACCCCCGCCGCCAAGCTGTTCGGAATAGGCGTTCTGGTGGTGGGTAGCTTTGTCGCCGGTTGCGCCGTCGCGGCCCAGCCTCATATGCATAACGCATTGAACGCACTGCGGAATGCTCGCAGCGAGCTCCAGATCGCTGAACCTAACAAGGGTGGCCACAGGGAACGTGCGATCGAATTGATCGACCGTGCCATTGGTGAGGTTCAGCGCGGTATCGATTTCGCTCGCTGAACCGGGGGATCGCCGGTCGCGCTACTGACAGCGCGGCCGAACGGTCTCACACAGAAGCCGTAATGATCGCATCATGGCGTCAGGTGGGATTCTGGCGCCGAAGTTCAGCTCGGCGAGAATTCCGTCGATGCCGAGTTCTTCTTTCAGCGCCTGAAGCCGTGCCGCGACCCGGTCCGGGCTGCCCACCACGACCTTATCGCGCATGGCTGATGCGAAGGTCAGACTGAGAACGTCGTCCAATTCGGCCCGTCTGCGGGCATTGGGTGAGCCCTCCAGCTGGGACTTCAGCGCGCCATAACCATGCATGATGCTGTCTTTGCTTTCCGCTTCCGCCAAAGCGTCGGTTTCCGCGACATGCATCGACAGGCGTAGGTGAACCTGGCCTTTGCCGGGATGTCCGGCGGCCTTATAGGCCTCCCGATAGGCATGCAGATCGGGTGCCAGGCCTGACAGAGTGCCGCTGCGTACCGCGACGAACAGAGGGTAGCCCAAAGCGCCCAGGACGGGGAACGTGTCTTCACTGGCGCCGGCGATCCGGATTTCCGGGTGCGGCTTTTGAAACGGACGCGGCACCGCGCGGGCTTCGTCGAAATGGTGGTATTTGCCGTGAAAGCTGAAGCTGTCCTGGGTCCACGCCAGCTTCAGCACCTCCAATGTCTCATAAAACCGGTCCCGGCTTTCTGAATATGGCACGCCATAGGCGGCGTAGGCGCGTGGATTGCCGCTGCGCCCGACGCCCAGCAGCAGCCGCCCCTGGCTGATCTGATCGACGGTGGCGGTTTCCTCGGCGAGCCGTAGCGGGTGGGCCAGCGGCAGGACTTGCACGGCGGTTCCGATCCGCAGCGTGGTGGTGCGAGTGGCGATCGCCGTGGCGACATTCAGGGGGGCCGTCAGAACCGAGCGCGGCGCCTGCTGGTGAATTTCGGCCAACCAGAATGAATCCAGGCCCCAGCCTTCCGCGGCCACTGCCTGATCGAGCCCCATCGCGAAGGCTTCCGCGTCCGTCTGTCCGGGCACCTGCCGGTGAAACTCATGATACCAACCAAATTCCATGGAGCGCTTCCTCGTGTTGCGTCTAAGCTAGGCGGCACGCGGCCATCGGGCAATTGGCAGATCGCGCGGGGTGGTCCTATCGTGGACGCGATAGCAAACGGGGCATGCGGCCATGCGGTTTGGATTGTTCGGCAGCGCGGCGGCGCGGCGCGGCAGCGGGGAGTTCGACAGCGCTGAGGGCTTTCGCGATTTCATTGATTACAATGTGGAAGCGGAGGCACTCGGCTTCCACGGCACCTTCGTGGTCGAGCACCATTTCACGGGCTTCGGGCAGGTCTCGGCGACACTCAACTTGCTGACCTGGCTGGGCGCCCGGACGACGACCTTGCGTCTGGGCACCGCCGTGATCGTGTTGCCCTGGCATAATCCGGTCCTTTTGGCCGAACAGGCCGCCACCCTCGATCTGCTGTCCGGCGGGCGGCTCGATTTCGGGATTGGTAAGGGCTACCGATATAACGAATTCGCCGGTTTCGACGTGCCGTTTGACGATGCTGACGCACGCTTCGAAGAATCGGTAGACGTTCTGCTGAAGTGCTGGACCTCGGAAGAGCGGTTTTCCCACCGAGGGCGATTTTGGTCGTTTAACGATATCGTGGTTGAGCCGCCCTCGCACAGAAAGCCGCATCCGGCGGTCTGGATGGGCGCGGGCAGTCCGCGTTCGATCCGCGATGTCGCGCGGCGCGGGTTTAATCTGCTGCTGGGGCAATATGCGTCCCCAGACGATGTCGCGGACAGTATCGCCATTTTCCGCTCCGCCGTCGAAGCGTCCGGCCGTGTCTACGACCCGATGATGGTCGGCGTGACCCGGGCCTTCTTCGTCGCCGACAATGAGTCCGAACGGCAGGAGGCATTGGATCGCCGCCTGACCAACCGGCTGCGTCAGCTCAAGCTCGCCACGCAACCGGATGGCACCGTGCATGGCGGCCCCGACCGGGCCACCGGCGATCCGGTATCGGTGAACGTCAACAGCGCGATCTACGGCAATCCCGATGAAATCGCGGATAAGCTGGAAGCGCTGCGCCGATCGGGTGCGGGCTACATCCTCATCAATGGGGGCGGATCGGGTGGTGGCGCGCGTGGCCGTCGCAGCATGCAACGTTTCGCCCGTGAGGTGATGCCGCTGTTTTCCTAATGGCTCGCTTTGACCCGGCAAGCCGCATTGGGTTTGACCTCAAACAGCGCCGCCACGTCCGATGCCGCGATCAGTCTCAGCCGATCGGCTGCGTATCGATTGAGGTTGGGCACGGCGCCGGCCTGTAAGAGCAGGACGCTGTCAAACCCGCACAGATCGACGGCGCCCGGCGTTTCCAGGGCCAGATGCGGTGGCATACCACCGACCCGTTCCGCGAGGGCGCGGTAAGGCTGGTTGGTTTCGACGGGCTGCTGGGATGGATTGTCGAACAGGAACGGCCACCAGGCCCGGCGCTCGATAAGCAGCAATGCGGGCAGGTGCGCATCGGTGCGTAGCCCGTTGGACAGCCGGCGAGCGGCTGGTCTGCTATTCCAGTAGGCCGGATCCTCCTCGGCCGCGACCGTGGTGACGAACACCGCCGAACCAGGCGCAACCCCGGCTGTCACCGCGCGGAGATCGGCCAGATCATCATTATGTGCCATCCAGACGCTTCCGAGCACCGTCATGCGTACGGCGAACAATCCGATCATGGCCAAGGCGATCATCCGGGCGACGACGGGGGGCACCGCGACCGGAATCATGCCGCCAAACAGCAGAAAACCGAGCAGGACCACAAAGCGCGTGTCCAGGTTAGACGTGCCTTTGAACTCGAACGGCGCGGCCAGATACAGGACGGCCAGCAGCAGCAGCGCGATGGCGGAGCGCGCCGGCATCCAGAGCCGCCGCAGGGCCACGCCCAAGGCCAGGCCGCCGGTCACCAGCACGGCCGTGGCAATATCCAGCGGGAGTGAATAATTCACGAAAGGAATCAGCAACTGCGCGGCTTTCGCGGTGGGCGAGAGATAATCGATATCCCCCTCCATGCCGCTGAGCTCCGACCGGGCATAGAGCGCCATCGGGATCGCGAACACAGCCAGCCCGAACAGCATCCGACGCACCAGCATGACCGGACGCCGGATGAGCGCCGGGAGATGGATGATCTCATGCGCGCCGATCAGGAGAGCGAAAAAGAGCAGGCCCATGAGGTGGCAAAAAAACAGCACCACCGCCCCCGGGACGGCCAACAGCCCGACCAGGGCCGGACGTTCATCCCGCCAGCGGAGCCAGGCGGCGGCCAGAAGCAGCGCGATCCCAATGCTGGCGGTGAAATTCAGGAACCCCTCGAGCAGCGCGGCATTGTAGGCGACCAAAACGCAGCCCAGCGGCCACCAGGTCCGCCGCCGCATCAGCGCGCGGCTATAGGCGATCGTGCCCAGCACGGGCAGCATCAAGACCACGCCGAGCATGATCCGGCCGGCGACATGAACCGGGAGCCACTGCATCAGGGCGGGGGTGATCACGTCGATCGCGAGATCCGGAATGATCGCCCAATGCGGCGTGTAGAACCGCGCCAGGATGGGGTCGCGCCCATCCGCGGCGAGGATGACCATGCGGGCCAGATGGTTGGGGTAATCCAGCAAGGGCGGCACATCGACCAGCAACAGGGGGGCCAGCAGCATCGCGCTCAATGCAATGACCGCCGCCCACCAGGCGCGGGCGCCCCGCGCGTGAAGAACAGATGAAGGGATGAGAATGCGGCCTCGGTCGAACAAAGAACGCGCCATGATGGCCTGAGCCAGGGAAATGGTTGATGGGGCAACGGCCGCCATGGCGGCACTGGATTGGGGCATGCTGACTTTCATCGGCGTTGGCCAGGATCGGCCGCGTGGCTGCGCGCTACCATGAGGGTGCGCGGGATGCATCTGATAAACCCGCGGCGTGGCGGTATTATGACCGGCGCTTGACATTCTTATACTCGAGTCTAGCATAGGCTCCATAAATGCTCATATAGAGCATTATCAGGAGGAGCTTCCGATGTCCGCATCCACGGTTCTCGAACGAACGGCCCCGCTGTACGACAAGGTTCGTTCGGTCATTCCCCGCATCGAGTGGCCGGTGTTCGCTGACGATGTCGAAGCCATCCTGGCGCTCAAGAAGCAGCGGGACGCCGTGATACTCGCGCATAATTATATGACCCCCGAGATCTTCCACTGCGTGGCCGACATCGTGGGCGACAGTCTCGCTTTGGCGAGGGAGGCGATGAAGGTCGATGCCAAGGTCATCGTGCTGGCCGGCGTCCACTTCATGGCCGAGACGGCGAAGATGCTGAACCCGGGCAAGACCGTACTCATCCCGGATGTGGAAGCGGGTTGCTCCCTGGCTGCGTCGATCACCGCGGCCGATGTGCGGCTGATGCGCCAGCGCTATCCCGGCGTGCCAATCGTGACCTATGTGAATTCCACGGCCGATGTGAAGGCGGAGTCCGACATCTGCTGCACCTCCGGGAACGCCCTGAAGGTGGTGGAGTCCCTGGGGGTGCCGCAGGTCATCATGCTCCCGGACGAATTCCTGGCGCAGAACATCGCCGCCCAGACCAAGGTCAAAATCATCGCCTGGGCTGGCCATTGTGAGGTGCATGAGCGCTTCACCCCCGCCGAGGTGCGCGCGCTCCGCGCCGACCATCCGGGGGTCATCATTCTGGCGCATCCGGAATGTCCGCCGGATGTGGTGGCAGAAGCGGACTACGCTGGCTCGACCGCGGATATGTCCGCCTATGTCGGGCGGGAGAAGCCGAAGCGGGTGGTGCTGCTGACGGAATGCTCGATGGCCGATAATGTCTCGGTGCATCATCCGGACGTGGATTTCGTGCGCCCCTGCAATCTGTGCCCGCATATGAAGCGCATCACGCTGCCAAAAATCCGCCGTTCGCTCGAGACCATGACGCATGAGGTCACGATCGATCCGGCTTTGGCCGACCGTGCACGGCGGTCGGTCGAGCGCATGCTCGCGGTGAAATAGGTCAGCGCATGCTCGCGGTGAAATAGGTCAGCGCATGCTCGCGGTGAAATCGACACACACGCCGTAGTTTTTCCCTTTCGGAGCCTTTCCATGTCCATCCCTCCTCTCCCGGCCATCATGATCGAACCCATGGTCCGAGCCACGTTGCTCGAAGACCTCGGCCGTGCCGGCGATCTGACAACGGATTCCATCGTCCCAGCGGATGCGCTGACCCGAACAGCCCTGATGGCGCGCCAGCCGGGCGTGGTCGCGGGCCTCGATTTCGCGATCCTGGCGTTCCGCCTCATTGATCCGCGGATCGAATGTCATGTCGAACGGCCGGATGGGTCGCGTATCAAGCCAGGGGACCTGATCGCGACGATCAGCGGCCCGGCGCGCGGCATTCTGACCGGGGAACGCACGGCTCTGAACTTCCTGAGCCATCTGAGTGGCGTGGCCTCCGCCACGCGCGGGATCGCTGATGCGATCGCCCATACCAAGGCGCAGGTCTGCTGCACCCGCAAGACCATGCCGGGTCTGCGATCAGCCCAGAAATATGCGATTCGGGTCGGCGGCGGCTCCAACCATCGCTTCGGTCTCGATGATGCCGTGCTCATCAAGGACAATCATGTCGCCATCGCCGGCGGCGTGCGCCCGGCGGTTGAACGCGCCCGTGCCGGTGTCGGTCACCTCGTGAAGATCGAACTCGAAGTCGATACCCTGGCGCAACTGGAGGAAGCCCTGAGCCTCGGTGTCGATGCCGTTCTGCTCGACAACATGGGCCCCGACATGCTGCGCACCGCCGTCGCCATGGTCGGCGGTCGCGCGATCACCGAGGCGTCAGGCCGTATCCGTCCTGAGACCGCGCGCCCGATCGCTGAGGCCGGGGTCGATCTGATGTCCGTCGGCTGGCTGACGCATAGTGCACAGGTGCTGGATATCGGACTGGATCACCTCGGCTGATATCACCGCTCGAACCGCACCATACGCGGCGCAATGGGATCGAGGGTGATGACGTGGTCAGGATGGTGCGGGCGCCGGACGATGATCGGTTCAGCGCGGGTGCCAGCCGTACGGGTTTGCAAGGCAAGGACCAGGCCCTGCTCGTCCTGGAACCATTGTCCGTCCACCCCGGTCATCACCGCCCCTTTTGCGCCGATCAGGTCCGCGCGGGGCTGAATCCCGGCGCTGATGAGCAGCTCCTTCGTCGCCAGCAACAGGCCGGACCCATTTTCTCCAGCATAGAGTTGCAGGATTTCCGGAGTCCGGGCGATGCCGTCGAGCGGTGGGGACGCCCGGCGGCGGCTGTGCTGGTCGAACAGACCGGGTTCGATGTCCGCCAGCACCAGTCCGCCGCTTTGGGCGAAGGCGGCGATTTCGGCGACCTCCGCCGCCGATAAGGCGATGGCATGCGGCAGGATCAGGACCCGCGGGGCATTGTGGCGCAAGGCGCCCGACTCCAGCATCGCCGAGGACAGCAGCCGCGGCTGCACGGCGATGGACGCCAATCGGGTCAATATCTGCCGGCGGGACGCAGTCCAGGCATTGTCCTCATACTCCCGCGCGGCATCGCGCTGCCACCAGCGCCGATCACCGCCGCGGCGATCGAGCAGCCAGCGGGTTCGGAAACTGGCCTGGGAATAGAGGACCGCGACCGGGTCCGTGATCGGTTCGGCCCGCCGCAGCCAGCGTGCGACGGGGCGCATCGCGGCGGTCAGCGCGGTCAGTTCTCGGCCCCAAGGGCGCGCGCCGCCATCGGGCTGGACGACGGTGTTACTGCTGTCCCAAACAACGGTGCCCCTGCCGCCATGCAGCAAATGCCACCAGGCTGCGTGGGCGTCCTCCGGCCCGCGGCCGAAACTGGTGCGTAAAAGGATCAAATTCGGGTTGAACGCGTGGGCAAGCTCCACGCTGTTGCCGGCGCCGCCGATTTCCATGACATCGACAGTGCCGGCGAGCCGGCTGTAGTCGTAACCGCCCCATCCGGGGATCTGTGCCCCCTCCAAGCCCGCCAGACCGAGCCGATCGGCCCGATGCACCGCATCGGTGCCCGTGCGCACGGCCTGCGCGAAGGCGATGTCCATCCAGGCCTTGAAGTCCGCCCAGGCGGAGAAATTGTCGTCGGTGCGGCGCAGCGCGGCATCGGTCAGTTCCGGCATGACGGCGTCCCAGTTCGGGAAATCCGTTCCCCATTGCCGGTTCAACGCCGCGAGATCGGGATATTGGGTGCGCAGCCACACGCGCATCGCGGCCAGCGATGACGGGCCGATATCCGCATCCCAGGCGGCGGCCAGATCACCGATTCCGGCTTCATCCGCGAGGTTGTAGAATAGCGGCCGGTCCTGGGCATGGGCCCGGACCATGCGTTCCAGTCGCCGTTCTATGCTGGCCAATGAGGCGGGGTCAGACAGCCCGGGTTCCCGCTGGAAGACGCTGGTATCGGCCGGTTCGGCGCGCAACCGGTCCTTCGCCGCGTCAAACAACCAGGTGACAGCCTTTCCCGGGGTATAGCGGTGGAAGGGCGCCAGCACGTCCGTCGCGATATTTTCGATATAATACGGCAGGCCGGACGCCCGCAGCGCGGCCAGCCGGACCGGATCGATCCGCCCGCCGGAACCAATCAGCCGCAAGGCCGTGAAGCCGAGACGCGCCAGACCGCTGGTTTCCGCCGGCGTATGATCCTGCCACATGATCAGCTCGTAGCGGCTGAACGGGGCCGGACGCTCCCCCGCCCATGCCGAGATGGGCAGGAGAACGCTGAGGAGGACGAGCCGGATCAGGCCAGAAATTTTTCGGTCCAGCTTTTGAAGGTACCCTCCCGCGTCACGCGGGCCATGGTCTCGGCGGAGGCGACACCTTTCAGCTCGGACGGTTTCACGCCTTCGCGCAGGGCCTTCAGCGTTTCATAGGTTGCCTGCACGGCGGCGGAGAATGGCTGGTGGCCTTGCAGCGCGACGCGCACGCCCATCGTGCCAAGATAGGCCTTGTCGCCCGCCATGGTGCCGCCGCCGAGCATCATGGGGATGCGGATTTCAGCATGCAGCGCCTCCAGCAGGTCCTTGGTGACGCCGCCGGCGAAGAACAGGGCGTCCACGCCCTCCGCCTGATAGGCTTTGGCGCGCTTCAGGGCTTCGTCCGGTCCTTCGATCGCGGCGGCGCTGGTGCGGCCGATGATGACCAGGGACTTGTCCTCCCGCGCGGCCAAGGCAGCCCGCATCTTGCCGATCCCTTCATCGAGGGAAACCAGAGTCGGGGATTTTTCACCGAACTGGCGCGGCAGCAGCGTGTCCTCGATCATGATGCCGGCGACCCCGGCTGTTTCCAGCTCCTGAATCGTGCGCATCACATTCAATGCATTGCCGTAACCATGATCGGCGTCCACCATCAGCGGCAGCTTGCCGGCGCGGTTGATGCGATAGGCCTGCTGCGCGAACTCCGTCAGCGTCAGCAGAATCAGGTCGGGATTGCCGAGCACGGAGAAGGACCCGATGGAACCGGCGAACATGCCGATTTCGAATCCCAGCTCCTCGGCGATGCGGGCTGAGATGGCGTCGAAGACGGAGCCAGGATGCAGGCACTCGGTCCCGCCAATGGCAGCCCGGTAACGTTCGCGGCGATCGGTCCAATGCATGGTTGTTCTCCCCCTGGGTGTTGTTCGGTCCGACGGTAATGGGGTTGGCCGGTTGGGGGAAGGGCGTGGTAGAATCGGGGCAAAGCGAAAACGGGAGTCCAACATGAAGATCGCGATTATCGGCACCGGCGGCGTGGGCGGCGCCTTTGGGGCGGCTTTGGCGCAGGCCGGTGGCGACGTCACCTTCGTCGCGCGCGGCGCGCATCTGGCGGCGATGCGGGAAAACGGCCTGCTGGTCGAAGGCGGGCGCGGCACCACCCTGATCAAGCCGGTGCAGGCGACCGACGATCCCGCCAGCATCGGCGTGGTGGATGTGGTGTTCTTCTGCGTAAAACTGTGGGACGTCGAAACCGCGGGCGAGCAGATCAAGCCGCTGGTCGGGCCGAATACGGCGGTGATTCCGCTGCAAAACGGCATCGACGCGGCCGAACGGCTGATCCCCATCCTCGGCGCCCATGCGCTGATGGGCGGCACCGTCGGCATCAGCGCTACCATCGGCAGCCCCGGCGTCATCAAGCAGGTCGGCACCATGATGATGATGTCGTTTGGGGAGCTCGATGGACGGCCGAGTCCACGCGGGGAGGCGTTGCTGGCGCTGGCGCAAAAGGCCGGGTTCCAGGTCACGCTGACGAACACCATCGAAACCTCGATCTGGATCAAATTCATCATGCTGACCGGCGTCAGCGGCGTGACCGCTCTGACCCGGCTGCCGCTCGGCAAGCTGCGCGACGATCCCGATGTCTTCGCCCTGTTCGGCGCGGTGATGCGGGAGACGGAGGCCGTCGGACGCGCCCGCGGTGTCGCGCTGCCCGATGATGTCGTGGATAAGCATCTGGCGGGGTTGATGACCTCCCCACCCACGGTCATGGCCTCGATGGCGCATGATCTACTGCGCGGCAACCGGATCGAGCTGCCATGGCTGGCTGGCAAGATCGTCGCGCTGGGCAAAGAACTGGGCGTGCCGACGCCAGCCAACGGCTTCATCTACGCGGCGCTGAAGCCCTACGCGAACGGAACGCCGGGCTGACGGCGTGCTGACCCTCCGCGCGGGGCGTTCGTCGCTGGTGCTGGCGCCTGAAGCCGGCGGAGCGGTGCTTGGCTGGTCGCTGGGGGCGACACCGCTATTGCGCAAAACCGATGCAGGCGCCGTGATGCGGCAGGAGGCGCGAGGCATGGCATGCTTCCCGCTGGTGCCATACGCCAATCGAATCGCCGCGGCCTGTTTCCGCTGGGGCGGGCAGAGGCATCCGTTGCAGCGCAATTTCGGCGATCATCCCCATAGTCTCCACGGGGTCGGCTGGCGGCGGGCCTGGACCGTCAGGGCCGCGCATGAAAACGCGGCGATCCTGACTTTGACTCATGACGAGCCAGGGGCGGATTGGCCTTTCGCTTTTGAGGCGGAGCAGCATTTTATGCTGGATCGTGATCGCCTGCGGATCGCACTGCGGGTGGTCAACCGCCATTCGGGACCAGCCCCGGTTGGGCTGGGCTGGCACCCGTTCTTCCCACGGACGGCCAAAGCGTCGCTGCGTTTCCGTGCCGCGTCGGTGTGGCGCACCGATGCCACGGCCTTGGCGGTGGAGCAGGGGCCCATTCCCCCTGGCTGGGATCATGCCGGCGGTCAGCCGGTTGGCACGCGTGCTTTGGACCACTGCTTCAGCGATTGGGACGGCACAGCGATGCTCAATCTCGGCGCGCTTCGTCTGCACCTTCAGGCCGATGCGATTTTCAGCCACCTGCAGGTGTTCACCCCGCCCGGGCAAAGCTTCTTTTGCGTCGAACCCGTCACGCACCGCCCCGATGCGATCAATGATCCAACCGGTTCGGGCATGCGGTCGCTGCAACCCGGGGAGGCCTTGGAAGGGACGATGTCCATGCAGATTGCGGAAGCTTAACGCGGTACCGCTTTGCGATTGCCGCGCGCGATCCCATAATGCTTTGACGTGACATTCCTGGAGGGCGCGCTGTTCACCTTGATCTGGTCCTGGATCGACGCCATCGTTGGTCTGGTCGCACTGAACCCGACGTGGGCGCTGGCTGTCGCCTTCGCTGCCGCGATCATTGAGGCGGTGGCGGTGCTTGGCATCCTGGTGCCTGGGACGCCGATTCTGATGGCGGTCACGGGGGCGGCAGCATTGGCCGGGCAGAGCATGGGGCCGTTTCTGGTGCTGGCGATCACCGGAGCGGTCATCGGCGACTTCGTCTCGTTCTGGTTTGGCAGCCGCTACAAGGAGCGCCTGCGGCAGATGTGGCCGTTTTCCCGCCGCCCGCATCTGATGGCGCAGGCGGATCAGTTTTTTGACCGTTATGGGACCATTAGCGTCGCCTTGTGCCGCTTCGTCCCCGTGCTGCGGTCCACTGTCCCGCTGGTCGCCGGAATGGCGGGGATGCGGCGATGGCGCTTCGTGACGGCCAACGTCGCCTCCGCTTTCGTCTGGGCGCCGGCGCATGTGTATCCGGCCGCGCTCGCGGGCCTGTCGCTGGAAGCGTTACGCGCCGGCGATTGGCTGACGATGACCCTTTGGGGCGGTATGGTGTTCCTGTGCTGCGGCGGGGTCTGGCTGCTGCACCGTGCGGTCGGGGTGCGCGCCCGATGACCGGCGGATCTGTCGTTGTCGTCGGCGCGGGCGATTTTATCGGGGCCGCTATCGCCCGGCGTTTCGCGCGGGAGGGCTACACCGTCTTCTGCGGCCGCCGCAATGGCGACAAGCTGGCGCCGCTGATCGCGGAGATCACGGCGGTCGGCGGTGTTTGCCGGGGCCGATCGCTGGACGCCCGCAACGAAGACGATATCGCCGCTTTCATGCGGGAGGCGGAGGAAGTGGCCCCTCTGGAAGCCGCCATTTTCAATGTCGGCGCCAACGTGAATTTCCCCCTTTTGGACACGACCGAGCGGGTCTTCCGCAAGGTATGGGAGCTGGCGTGTTTCGCGGGATTCCTCACCGGCCGAGAAGCGGCACGGCATATGGTGCCTCGGGGCAAGGGCTCGATCTTCTTCACGGGCGCGACAGCCAGCATGCGCGGCGGCAACGGTTACGCGGCCTTCGCCAGTGCCAAGTTCGGCCTGCGCGCCGTCGCCCAGAGCATGGCGCGTGAATTGGGGCCGAAGAATATTCATGTCGCGCATCTCGTCATCGACGCCGGCGTCGACACCGCCTGGGTGCGTGCGCGAATTGAAGCGCGCGGCGCCACCAGCCGGCTTGAACCCGATCGTCTGGTCAATCCCGACACGATCGCGGAGGCGTATTGGCGGCTGCATCAGCAGCCTCGCGACGGCTGGACTCATGAACTGGATCTGCGGCCGTTCAGCGAAACCTGGTGACGGCGCGGGGCCGTCACATGTTCGAGAAGCCTGACCCGTGTGATGTCACCCCGCGGCCTGTTCCTGTCTCGATCCAGCCGAGCTCCTTCAGGATCTGCTGGCTGTAGGTTACGCGCCCGTTGACCGCGGCGGCGCCCGCGGTTGCCAGCAACAGTACCGCACGGGCCATCATCGACGGCGGTTCCGAAACCGGATCGTTCAGGCCGGTCACCAGCTTGTGGTGCACGGTTCCGGGGGTTGCGACCAGTTGGGATGGCGAAACGGCTGCGACGGTGATTCCTCCATGCTGGGCCACTTCCTGGGCGAGGCCCTGGGTGAAGCGTTCCAGTGCCGCCTTGGTTGCGCCGTACATCGTGTTGCCGCGGATCGACAGGTCCTCGTAAGGTCCGCGTCCAGGACCCACGCCGGCGCCGGAGCTGATATTGACGATCGCACCGGATTTCCGGGGGATCATGTCCCTCAATACCTCATTCGAGAGCATGAAGGGCCCTTGCACATTCACCGCGAAACACCGCGCCCATCGATTTGCTGCCAGATCAGCTGTCGGCAGATAATACGATAGCGCCGCATTGTTCACGAGAATATCGACCGGGCCGTAGGCCGAACGGGCGGTTTCGATCAGTGCGATGCAATCCGCCTCATGTGAGACGTCAGCGGCGACCGCCAGGGCGGTGCCGCCTTTCGCCTGGATCTCGGCCACGGTGCGGGCCAGCGATCCTTCGAGGAAGCGATGGTCGCCCTCGTTCAAAGTCCTTGCCGCGCAAACCACTCGTGCCCCCTCGGAGGCGAACAGTTCGGCGATCACCTGACCAATGCCGCGACTGGCGCCGGTGACGATGGCAACTTTGCCCGAGAGCTGACCCATTTACATCCCTTCACGTACAAATCTGTTACGCAGTACCCCCAATCCCGTCAGTTCGACCTCAACCACGTCGCCATGCACCAGATCGGGGGAGGTGCCGTCCGTGCCCATCCAGATCACGTCACCAGGATAGAGCGTCAGATATTTCGTCATCGCCGCGATGTAGTGGGCGATACCGAAGATCATATCGTTGGTTTTGAAACGTAAATCCTCCTTGCCGTTTACCCGGATCACGGTTTCCATCGCGTCCAGGTCAACCTCGGTCTCAATGAACGGGCCCATCGGCTTGAACGTGTCGGTGTTCTTGCCGCGCCAGAAGGTGCGGTCGCCACGTTGCCAGGTGCGCTCACTGACGTCGTTGCCAATGGTGTAGCCGAAGACGCAGTCGAAGGCGTTGTCTTCGGTCAAATGTTTGGCTTTTTTACCGATAATGACGACCAGCTCACCCTCGTAGTTCATCTTGGGCGGGGCGTCGGCCGGGATCACCACGTCTTCGCCATCGGCGATCAGGGCGTTGTTGGCGCGGTAGCCGATATCGGCCTTCTCGGGGAACACCGGCTCGACGCCGCGCTTATGCGCCATTTCGCGGATATGCGCGGCGTAGTTGATACCGGCGGCATAAAAGGTCCGGGGGATGACCGGGATTTCGATTTTGACGGCGGCCAGTTTGTGCGTGGCCCCCGTGGGGGTCGCATCGCCCCAGGGCTCGCCCGCGATTTCGGTCACGGTGTCGCCGGCGACCGAGCCGTAGGCGGTTTTGTTGTTCGCAGTGAAACGGATCCAACGCATGGGAGAGTGCCTTTCCAATGCCGCCATGACGGCGGCGGGTCGAATGCCGCCACGATGGCGGCGGGGTCTTATGCCGCTTGCAGGGCGGCTTCGCGCGCGGGGCGCGGGAAGTCGGGATCGAAGACTTTGGTCGCCATCACCTGGCAGCGCCGCATCAGGCGGAGCTCGTTCGGTCCGTAATCGGCGATGGCGCGGTGGATGGTGCTGAGGTGATCCCAGATCAGCAGATCGCGCTCATTCCACTCATGGGTGTAGCGGAACCGCATCTCCAGTTGATGCGCGAACAGGTGGTCCAGCAGCGCATCGCTTTCCGCCTGCGGCAGTTCGTTGATGCGGGTGGCATAGCCGGGATTGGCGTACAGCGCTTTGCGGCCGCTGATCGGGTGGGTGAGGATCAGCTTATGGACCACCGGCGGGCGGCGCTTGCGCTGTTCCGGCGTCATGGGCGGGCGGCCGGAGGCGCGATCCCGCCGCATATGCTCCCAGAATTTCTCGAAATCATGAGTCGCGGTCAGCCCTTCGAGCCGGGCTTTCATGTCGTCCGCCAACGCGTCATAGGCGGCGTACATATTGGAGAATTCGGTCCCGCCCAGCGCCTTGCCATCCCGGCGCGGAATGCGGATGCCATAGAGCACATTCACGAAGCCGCGCACGTCGCGATACGACATGTCGGTGTGCCAGTCCTGCCCGGCATCGGGGGAGCCGATATAGGCCCCGTTTTCCTTGATGTTTGAGAGCACGCCGACATTGGCGAGCGGGTCGGTGGTCTTGTCCGGGTCTTGCGCCGAGGCGCCCTGAATATCGCCAAAGCGTAGCGAAAATCTCTGAACATCACCGATGTCGAGGTCCTGTTCCGGAAAGCGCAACACGCCGTGCTCGCCCAGAGCGTTGAGGATGCGGCCGAAATCGCCCTCGGTCAGCGGTCGCGATAGATCGATGCCGCGTATGGTGGCGCCCAGGATGGCGCCGGTCGGTTCGACGGTCAGCATGGCGTTACTCCCTTCTGTTGGAACGACGATAATCCTGGCACGGGGAATTGGCTACAGACGGGGCAAGGCTATTGGGCCAAGCGCTGGCCGCGGGCGCGGAACCATGCCAAAATCCCCCCATCGAAAAACGGCGGAAACCCAATGAGTCTGATCGAGATCGGCGGCATCGACTGCGATATTCATCCCGCGGTCCCCAACCTGAAGGCGCTGTATCCCTATCTGTCCGACCACTGGCGCGACATCGTCGTCCAGCGTGGGATGCATGAGCTGAACTCCATCGCTTATCCCGCCAATTCGCCTCTGACATCCCGCCCGGACTGGCGCATTCCCGGCAAACCCGCTGGGTCGGACCTGGAACTCATGCGCCAGCACGCGCTGAACCCGTTCCAGACCTCGATCGCCATCGCCAACTGCCTGTACGGCGTGCAGTTGCTGTTCAGTGAGGATATGGGCGCCGGCTTCGCCCGGGCGGTCAATGATTGGATGGCGGCCGAATGGCTGGACAAGGAGCCGCGTTTGCGCGCCTCCATCGTCGTGCCGGCGCAGAACCCCGAGATGGCGGTCGATGAAATCAACCGAGTCGCGGGTGACAAACGCTTCGTGCAGGTGCTGATGCTGGTCATGGGCGACATGCCGCTGGGCAAACGCCACTACTGGCCGATCTACGCCGCCGCCGAGAAGCACGGTCTGCCCATCGGCATCCACGCCGGCAGCGCCTATCGCCACGCGGTCACGCCGCTCGGCTGGCCGTCATATTATACTGAGGATTACGCCGCCCAGGCCGCCGCCTTCCAGCAGGCGCTCTCGTCGCTGATCTGTGAGGGCGTGTTCGTCAAATACCCCGATTTGAAGGTCGTGCTGCTGGAATCCGGCTTCACCTGGTTGCCGGCGCATCTGTGGCGGTTAACGAAATTCTGGCGTGGGCTGCGGATGGAAATCCCCTGGGTCGATCGCTCCCCGGCCGAGATCGTGCGCAACAATGTCCGCCTGACCATCACGCCCTGCGACGCGCCCCCGACGGAGGACATGTTCCAAAAGCTGATGGAACATATGGATTCGGATGAGCTGTTGCTGTTCTCCACCGACTATCCGCACTGGCAATTCGAGGGGGAGGATGTGCTGCCGCCTGGGCTGTCACCGACGCTGGTGCGCAAGATGATGATCGATAATCCGCGGGCGACCTATTCGCGGTTGTGACGGAGCGGATAGCGGCACAGAACGCTGTTGCCTTCTATCCGCTCCGGCCGGCTCAGTGCCCGCTACCCACGCTCCCCGCCTTTCGTAGCCGGGCATGCGGGATCGCGAAGGCCGCCAGGAACGATCCGAAGCCGATGAGCAAAGCGGCGGCGGAGAAGCCGGTGTAAATCGTGCCTGTCGCGTCCTTTAAATAGCCGACGGACGCGGGCCCCAACAGGCCGCCGAACTGGCCCATCGCGCTGATCAGCGCAATGCCCGCCGCCGCGCCCCGGCCTTCCAGCCACACCGGCGGTATGGTCCAGAAGATCATGAACAGCGAGTAGGCGCTGCCCACCGAGACCGCCAGCAGCATCGCGGTTCCGATCAGGCTCCCCGACACCAAAGGCAGGGCCAGGTAGCATGCCGCGGCCGCCAACCCGGCACCCAGCATGTGCCATTTGCGCTCCAGCGCCCGGTCGGAACTGCGGCAGAGGATCAGAACCTCGATCGCCGCGAAGCCCCAGACGAACATCAGGATATGCGCGGCCTCGGTCACCGATTTGGCACCGGCCTGTTGCAGCAAGGTCGGGAACCAGACGTTGCTGTTATTGAGGTAGGCGGTGCTGAAATAGATGAACACCATCAGCCAGACGCGCGGGCTGGTGAAAACCTCCATCACGCTGGCTGCCACGCCGTGCTTATGAGCCGCTCGATCCGCCGCCATATCGGCGACCACGATATCTTTTTCCGCCTGGGTCAGGAATTTGGCGTTTTCCGGCCGATCAGTCAGCACGAACCAGGCCGCGAGGCCCAGCAGAACGGCGGGCACGCCATCGATCAGAAACAGCCAGCGCCAGCCGCGCATGCCCATGAAGCCGTCCATCCCATCCATGATCCCACCGGAGATCGCGCCGCCGACGATGCCGGACAGGGGAATGCCGACAAGGAACAGGCTGGTCGCCCGGCCGCGCTGATGGTTCGGGAACCAGAAGCTTAGATAGAGCAGCACGCCGGGGAAGAACCCGGCCTCAAACGCGCCGAGGAAGAAGCGCTGGATGTAGAACCAGGTATCGTTCTGGGCCCAGGCCATGGAAATCGTGACCAGGCCCCAGAGCGTCATGATCCGCATCAGGGTTTTCGGCGCCCCGATCTTCAACAGCCACATGTTGCTGGGCACTTCGAACAGGATATAGCCGACGAAGAAAGCAGACGTGATCAGCCCGAATACCGTGTCCGAAAGGTGCATGTCCTTCATGAACTGCAACTTTGCGTAGCCGATACTGACGCGGTCGAGGTAGTTGATGACGTAGCATGCCAGCAGGAACGGCAGCAGGCGCCAGCCGATCTTGCGATAGACGGCGTTGTGGTCGGGCACGGCGGGTGCGGTCATCCTGTTGGTCTCCCCATTGTTCGGCGGAGGCTCCATAGCGGGCGCGTCTGTCGTTGGCCATAGGGTGGACCGGGAATACCGCGCCCCGAGAAACGTGGACAAACCGCCGCGACAGGCGGACAATCGTCGCCATTCACCACCGGAGCGCCCTTCCGATGAACGTCCAGGTTACTGCCCGTCCGACGCCGCTGATCACCAAAGCGTCCAAGCTGGCGACGGCCGACTGCGACATCCATCCGCAGCGCTCCAACGACAAGCAGCTGCATCCCTATATGGAGAAGCGCTGGATCGAGCATATGCAGACCTTCGGCGCCCGGCCGCGGCAGGCCTATCAGGCCGGGCCGGCCTATCCCAAGGGGCAGCCCAATGCGTCCCGCCGTGATGCCTGGCCGCCGGACGGCGGGCGCCCCGGCAGCTCGCTGGCCTTCATGCGGGAACAGCTGCTGGACCAGAACAATTGCGTGCTCGGCATCCTCAACCCGACCGGCGATAACGGGCAGGCCTATCAGAACCGCGAATTCGGCGCCGCCGTTTGCCACGCCATGAACGAATGGATCCTGAACGAGTGGCTGATCCCGGAGCCGCGCCTGAAAGGGTCCATCGTCGTGCCGTTCGAGGATCCGGAGGCCGCGCTGAAAGAGCTCGAGCTCTACGCCGGCAATCCGCATTTCGCCCAGGTCCTGATGCTGAACCGCACCGCGGAGCCGGCGGGGCAGAAGCGCTACTGGAAACTCTATGAGGCCGCCGCCGCCGCCAATCTTCCCATCGGCGTGCATGCCTTCGGCTTCGGCGGCCACCCCTCCAGCGGCTCCGGCTGGCCTTCGTACTACATCGAGGACATGGTCGGCCACGCCCAGTCCTGCCAGACCTTCCTGACGTCGATGGTCATCGAGGGCGTGTTCGAACGCATTCCGAATACGAAACTGGTGCTGATCGAGGGCGGCTTCGCCTGGCTGCCGTCATTGGCCTGGCGGCTGGACAAAATCTGGAACCGCCTGCGGGTCGAAACCCCGCATCTGAAGCGCCTGCCGAGCGAATATATCCACGAGAACCTGTGGCTCACCACCCAGCCCATGGAAGAACCCGCCAAGCGCGAGCAGGTCCTTGACGCCATCGACTGGATTGGATGGGATCGGCTGTTGTTCGCGACCGACTACCCGCATTGGGATTACGACGACCCCGATCAGGTGCTGCCGATGCCGCTGGCGGAGCAGAAGAAGCGGGACTTCTTCTTGAATAACGCGGTGAAGTTGTACCGGCAGGGGTAATTGCTGAGAGCATGATCGCCAGAGGTGGAACCACACGGCGGCGTGAATCATGCGACCAATCAAAGATTTCCAGAGCACAATTGGGTCAACTTGACCCAATTGTGCTCTGGACTGTGTCTGCGGCTTGCGGGTGAGCGAATTACGCAGCCTCACCGCGTCGTGGCAGCGCATCAATCGCGGCGCCAACCGTCAGCCGTGCCCGCCGCAGATCGTAGAGCTGCTGCAAGCCCAACCAAATCTCGGGCCCGGTCCCAAACCAATGGCCCAGCCGCAAAGCCGTATCCGCGGTCACGCCCCGCTGCCCGTTGATAATCTGGGTGACGCGATTGATCGGCACGTTGATCTGCCGGGCCAGTTCCGCCGCGCTTAAGCCAATCTCGTTCAACTCGTCGGCAAGGTGCTCCCCGGGATGGATGGGACTACGGGCCATGGTGTCTTGCTCCCAGATCAATCATGGTAGTCGACGATTTCAACATTGCTCGGGCCGGAGGCCCCCTCAGGCCACTCAAAACAGATCCGCCACTGATCGTTGATCCGGATGCTATACTGTCCCTGACGGTCACCCCGCAGAGCCTCCAGCCGGTTTCCGGCAAAGCCCCGAAGAGCCTGCAAATGTGGTGCCGTCTCAAGGCGATCCAGCCGAATTTCAGCCTGTCGGCGAAAGCTCTCGAAGGCCGCAACCCGGTCGCCATTCGCAAAGCGGCGCGTCTGCCGATCCCGGTAGCTCTCGATCATGAGAGATACTATCCATAATTACGAATGACGTAAAGCGTCATCAGCCTCAGAGCGCGTCAGCCATCAAACGTGGAAACTCTCCCCGCACCCGCACCGGCCCTTCTCATTCGGATTGGTAAACGTGAACCCCGAGGTCAGCGCCTTCACCTCGTAATCCATCGTCGTGCCAATCAGGAACAGGCTGGCCTTGCGATCAACCAGGACGGTGACGCCCTTGTCGTTCACCACCTCATCCCCCGGCCCGGGCGCGTCCGTCCAGCTCATGTCATACGACAGGCCGGAGCAGCCCTTGGTGTTAACGCCAATGCGCAGCAGCTTGCCCTGTTCGCCGCTTTCGTAAAGCCGGCGCAGCCGTTCGGCAGCCGTTTCCGTCACCTGCATCAGCGGCGGGAGGGCACGGGTCTTACGGGGAGTCGCGGTCGTGGTGCTCATGATGGCTTCCGATATGGTTATCGATCAGAACATATTCAACTGCAGGCGGGCCTCTTCCGTCATGCGGGACTGATCCCACGGCGGCTCCCACACGGTTTCGACGTGGCACGACGTGACACCTGGCACCGCCAGCACGGCGTTCTGCACCTGCTCCGGCAGTTCCTGCGCGCTGGGGCAGGCCGGCGCGGTCAGGGTCATTTCGACCTTCACGCCGCCATCGTCGTTAATCTCGATCGCGTAGATTAGGCCGAGTTCGTAGATGTTCACCGGGATTTCCGGGTCATGCACGGTCTGGATGGCGGCGATCAGCGCGTCTTCGGTGGGCTTCGGCGTGGTGTCCCCGTCGGGGGTCCAGGCGGAATGGGTGGCGTCATTCACTGCTGGTCTCCTTGGTTCCATCCAGCGCCGCGATCAGCGCATGCCATGGCAGGGTCGCGCATTTCACGCGCGAGGGATATTCATGCACGCCCGAAAGCGGTGCCAACCGTTCCATGGCCGCATCGCAAGCCGGGCAAACCCCGGTGCGCGCCATCTCCCGGAATGCCTCAAACATCGCCTTGGTATCGGCTTTCGACCGGCCTTGCACCGTCTCGGCCATCAGATCAGCCGAGGCGACGCTGATCGCGCAACCCCGCGCTTCGAAACCCGTGGCGGCGATGGTCGTGTCCGGGGAGAATTTCACCCAGACCTGCACCCGGTCGCCGCACATCGGATTGTCGCCCTTGGCGGTGGAGTCAAAATCCTCCAGCCGCTGGGCATGGCGCGGATGCCGGCCGTGATCGAGGATCACTTCCTGATACAGATCCCGCACATCGTCGAAAGCTTCGGCCATCAGGTGAAGAACTCCCGCACGCGATTGAGCGTGTCCGCCAGGACGTCGATTTCTTCCAAAGTCGTATAGACGCCGAAGCTCGCCCGCGCCGTGCTGTCCAGACCGAGGCGCCGCATCAACGGTTCGGCGCAGTGATGCCCGGCGCGCACGGCAATGCCCTGGCGATCCAGCAGTGTCGCCACGTCGTGGGCATGCGCCTTGTCCAGGGTGAAGGAAATCACGCCGCCGCGATCCTGGGCGCGGCCGTAAATGCGGATGCCCTCGATCGCCGACAGGCGGGCGATAGCATGATCCGTCAGCGCCGCCTCATGCGCCGCCATCGCGTCGTAGCCAATCGACTGCACGTAATCGATCGCGGCTTTCAGGCCGATCCCTTCGAGGATCGCCGGCGTCCCGGCCTCAAATTTATGCGGCACCTGCGCCCAGGTGGATTTTTCATAGGTCACCGACGAAATCATGTCGCCGCCGCCCATGAACGGCGGCATTTCCTCCAGCAGCTCCCGGCGTCCCCACAGAACGCCAATGCCCGTCGGGCCGTACAACTTATGGCCGGTCCAGCAATAAAAATCGCAGCCCAGCGCCTGCACATCGATGCGGCGATGCACGATTGCCTGGGAGCCGTCGAACATCACCTTCGCGCCATGCGCATGCGCGATTTGCACGATCCGTTCGGCCGGCGTGACGGTGCCGAGGACGTTCGACATATGGGTGATCGAGACCAGTCCCACCTTGCCATCCTGCAACAGCGCCTCAAACGCCGCCATATCCAGCTCACCCGCATCGGTGATCGGCGCCACCCGCAGCTCGATCCCATGCGAGTCCCGCAGCATCTGCCAGGGCACGATGTTGGAATGATGCTCCATCGCTGAAATCACCACCGCCTGGCCGGGCTTCAAAACCCCGCGGCCATAGCTATGCGCGACCAGGTTCATCGCGCCGGTGCTATTGCCGGTGAAGATGATCTCGGCCCGATCCGACGCATTCATCAGCGCCGCCACCGCATCGCGGGTGGCCTCATACGCGTCGGTGGTCCGTTCACTCATCCAGTGCAGACCGCGATGGATATTGGCGTATTGCGTCTCCATCGCGTTCACCATCGCGTCGATCACCACGCGCGGCTTCTGCGCCGAGGCGCCGCTATCGAGATAGACCAGCGGTTTCCCACGGATGGTCTGCCGCAGGATCGGGAAATCCTCCCGGATACGGGCGACGTCGAAGGGGATGGTCATGCGGCTTGCCTTTCCCACCACGCATCGACCCGCTGCTCCAGGATCGAACGGATGGTTTCATTGGTCACAAGGTCGAGCGCTTCCACCAGGAAGGCGCGCACCAGCAAGGCCCGTGCCTCACTGTCGGGCACGCCCCGGCTGCGCAGGTAGAACAACTGTTCGGCGTCCAATTCGCCCACGGTCGCGCCGTGGCTGCATTTGACGTCGTCGGCGAAGATTTCCAGTTCCGGCTTGCTGTCGATCTCCGCATCCGGGGACAGCAGCAGCGCCTGGTTCATCTGGTAACCGTCGGTCTTCTGCGCCTGGCGCGCGACCTCGATCCGGCCCTGGAATACGCCGCGCGACTTGCCGCCCAGCACGTTCTTGACGGTCTGGCGGGAATTGCAGTGCGGCGCGTCGTGGCGCACGACGGAGGTGAAGTCGGCATGTTGCGCGCCCGACAGCAATTGCGCGCCGTTCATATGCGCCGCCGCTTTGGGACCCATCAGCCGCACATGGATTTCGGTCCGGGTGACCCGGCCGCCCAGCACCAGGCTGAACCCGTCATAGGTGCCGCCATCGGCGATCTCGGCGTAAATGGTCGACAGATGGAACGCCGCCGCGGCCTCATCCTGCAACCGCACATGCGTCAGATGCGCGCCGCTGCCGATACTGATCTCGGTGACGGGGTTGTGCAGGTAGTTGCCCTCGCCAATCGCGGTTTCCAGCACGACCAGGGTCGAACCGGCTTCCAGCTTCAGCACATGCCGCGGATGGAACGCCGCGGTGCCGGTGCCGATACTGACGATCTGGATCACCCCGGCATCAACCCCCGCCGGCACGCGCAGGCAGGCGCCGTCATCGGCCAGCATGGTGTTCAACGCCACCAGCGGATCGCGATCCGGCCGGGCGAGGCCGCCAAACACGGCTTGGTCCGCGAAGGATTTGAAGCCAGGCACCATGTCAGACAGATGGGCCTGCAATTTGCCGTCTACGAAGACCAAGCGTGGGGCATTCATCTTCGGCAGCGCCGCCATGGCGCCGGCCGCACTGGCACTCCCCTGGAACACCGCCTCGGCCACGGGCCTCAGGCTGGTGTATTTCCAGGCCTCGATCCGCCGGGCGGATGTGCCACCCGGCAGGCCGGCTACGCGGAACGACTCCGCCGCCGCCGCGCGCACCGCCGCATCGCCCGGCAAGCGATCCTTCAGCGCCTCATACCGCGCCAGGAACCCCGCCGCCCCGGTTTGCGTCACGACGCTCACGCCGCCGCCGCCAGGACATCGGCATAGCCGCTCTTTTCCAGTTCCTTGGCCAGTTCCGGCCCGCCGGAGCGGATGATCCGCCCATGCGCCAGCACATGCACCCGGTTCGGCACCAGATGGTCCAGCAGCCGCTGGTGATGCGTGACAACCAAAGCGGAGAATGTCGGGCTGCGCAAAGCGTTCACCCCATCGGCGACGATCTTCAACGCGTCGATGTCCAGACCGCTATCAGTTTCATCCAGAATCGCCAGTTTCGGCCGCAGCAGCGCCATCTGCAGCACTTCGTTGCGCTTCTTCTCGCCGCCGGAGAACCCGACATTGACGTTGCGCTTCAGCATATCGTCCGGCATCGCCAGGCGCTTGGTCTCGGCCCGCGCCAGCTTCAGGAACTGAATCGCGTCCAGCTCGCTCTCGCCATGCGCGCGGCGGATCGCATTCAGCGCCGTCCGCAGAAAATTCGCGTTATTCACGCCCGGCAATTCGATCGGGGCCTGGAACGCCAGGAACACGCCAGCAGCGGCCCGCGCCTCCGGTTCCATATCCAACAAATCGATGCCATTGAACGTCACGGACCCGCCGGTAACGGTATAATCGTCCCGCCCCGAAAGCACATAACCAAGCGTCGATTTACCCGAGCCATTCGGCCCCATAATCGCATGCACTTCCCCATCCGGAACAACCAGATCGATCCCCTTCAGGATCGGCTTTTCACCAATGGAGGCAGTCAACCCGCGAATTTCCAACATCGTCGTTATCCCACCGATCCTTCGAGCGAAACCGCCAGGAGCTTCTGCGCCTCAACGGCGAACTCCATCGGCAGTTCCTTGAGCACTTCTTTGCAGAACCCGTTCACGATCAGGTTCACCGCATCTTCTTCCGACAGGCCGCGCTGGCGGCAGTAGAACAGCTGATCCTCCGCAATTTTGGAGGTCGTCGCTTCATGCTCCACCTTCGCCGACGGATTGCGGCTTTCGATATAAGGCACCGTATGCGCGCCGCATTCGTCGCCGATCAGCAGGCTGTCGCACTGGGTGTGGTTTCGTGCGCCCGCGGCCGACGGCAGAATCCGCACCAGCCCGCGATAGGTGTTGTTCGACCGCCCGGCGCTGATGCCCTTGGACACGATCGTGCTGCGTGAGCCTTTGCCGATATGGATCATCTTGGTGCCGGTATCGGCCTGCTGATGGTTGGTCGTCACCGCGACCGAGTAGAACTCGCCCACGCTGTCTTCGCCGATCAGCACGCAGGACGGGTATTTCCAGGTGATGGCGGAGCCAGTTTCGACCTGCGTCCAGGAAATTTTCGACCGCTCGCCACGGCATGCGCCGCGCTTGGTGACGAAATTATAGATCCCGCCTTTGCCGTCAGCATCGCCGGGATACCAGTTCTGCACCGTCGAATATTTGATGGTCGCATCATCCATCGCGATCAGCTCGACCACGGCGGCGTGTAACTGGTTCTCGTCACGCTGCGGCGCGGTGCAGCCTTCAAGATAGGACACATGCGCGCCGGCCTCGGCGATGATCAGCGTCCGCTCGAACTGCCCGGTGTTGCGGGCATTGATGCGGAAATAGGTGGACAATTCCATCGGGCAGCGCACGCCCTTGGGGATGTAGACGAAGCTGCCATCGGTAAAAACAGCCGCGTTCAGGGCGGAGAAATAGTTGTCCGCGACCGGCACGACCGAGCCGAGATACTGCTTCACCAGGTCGGGGTGATCGCGCACCGCCTCACTGATCGGGCAGAAAATCACGCCGACTTTCGAAAGCGTCTCGCGGAAGGTCGTCGCCACCGAAACGCTGTCGAACACCGCGTCCACCGCGATCTGCGGGCGTTCATTCGGATCGGGCTCAACGCCGGCCAGGATCGCGCGTTCCTTCAGCGGGATGCCCAACTTCTCGTACATCTTCAGAAGTTCGGGATCGACCTCATCCAGACTCTTCGGCCCCGCCTTCTTCTTCGGCGCGGCGTAATAATGCAGATCTTGATAATCAATCGGCGGATGCGTAACCCGGGCCCATTCCGGCTCCGCCATCTGCTTCCAGGCGGTGAAGGCCTTCAACCGGTATTCCAGCATCCATGCCGGCTCGTCCTTGCGCGACGAGATCAGGCGGATAATGTCCTCATTCAGCCCCTTGGGGGCGAGGTCCATCTCGATATCAGTCTCAAAGCCCCACTTATAGCCGGACTGGACGCTATCGAGGATTTCGGCGGTCGCTGACATCGTTCAATCCTACTCGGCTGCCGGCATCGATACCGGCATACGTGCCGGCACCCGGAACGCGGCGGGAATGCCCGCCTCGCTCATATCGGCCAGGGTAATCGCGCCCAAAGCGCGCTGGATGGCGTCGTTCACCGGGTCCCACCGGCCGCGGACAGGGCAAAGGCCCTGGGACTCGCACTCCGTCAACGACCCGTCGACGCAAGCCACCAATGCGATCGGCCCATCGACGGCGGAGATCACCTCGGACACCGGAATATCATGCAGCGGCCGCGCCAGGCGATACCCACCACGCGCGCCCCGCTGAGACGTAACCAGGCCAGAGGCGGCCAATGTTTTCAATACCTTGGCAACCGTCGGCTCCGGCACACCGGTCGCCGCCGCGATGCCAGGCGAGGTCTGCATATCCGCCGTCGCGCCTGGCGATACCTCCGCGAGGCGTACCATGACCACGACGGCATAATCCGTCAGTTTCGACAGCCTCAGCATGGTGGTGGGAAACCCCGATCCCCTGGTTGCATGGTAACAGGACTGATTGGGTCCTGATTGCAGGGAAATGGCGTATCGACCCCAGGTCGTCAAGGGGGACAATGGACGCGGTGATGGGTTGAACCCGTCCCCCGCCCGCTTTACCAAGGCATCCCGCATTCAGGAGGAAACACGATGGCAGGTATGATGGAAGGCAAGGTGGCGATCGTCACCGGCGCCGGCGGCGGCATTGGCCGCGAAATCGCGATCATGATGGCCGGCGAAGGCGCCAAGGTCATCGTCGCCGATATCGGCGCGTCCCTGTCCGGTGAAGGCGGCTCCGCCAGCCCGGCCGAACAGACCAAGGCCCTGATCGAGCAGAAAGGCGGCGTCGCCGAAATCTGCACCGAATCCGTGTCTGCCTGGGGCTCTGCTCAGAAGATCGTGCAGTCCGCGATGGACCACTTCGGCCGGGTCGATGCCGTTGTGAACAACGCCGGCATTCTGCGCGACGTGATCTTCCACAAGATGACCGAAGACGACTGGTTGTCGGTCATCGCCGTGCATCTGAACGGCAGCTTCTTCGTCTCCCGCGCCGCGGCCGAACATTATCGCAAGCAGGAGAGCGGCACGTTCGTGCATATCTCCAGCACCTCGGGCCTCATCGGCAATTTCGGCCAGGCCAACTACTCCGCCGCCAAGCTGGGCATCACCGCGCTGTCGAAGTCGATCGCGCTGGACATGCAGCGCTATGGCGTGCGCTCGAACTGCATCGCGCCCTTCGCCTGGAGCCGCATGACCAGCTCCATTCCGGCCACCACGCCGGAACAGCAGGCCCGCGTTGCCAAGATCCAGCAGATGACGCCGGACAAGAACGCGCCGGCCGCCGTCTGGCTGTCGTCGGATGCCTCCAAAGGCGTGACCGGTCAGGTGTTCGGCACCCGCATGAACGAGTTGATCCTGTTCAGCTCCCCGCGCCCGATCCGGATTGTGCACAAGGCGGAGGGCTGGACGCCGTCCAGCATCGCCGAACATGCCGGCCCGGCGCTGAAGGGTTCCTTCATGCCGCTCGATCGCTCGGGTGAAGTGTTCGACTGGGACCCAGTGTAAAGCGCGATGACCGGAGGTGGAAACACCGAAGGTCTGAAGCCCGTCATCACGCGCTCAGTCCCTTGCTGAGTCCAACGGAAAGCCCCGCCGCCGGAAGGTTGGCGGGGTTTTTTGTTTTGGGTCAAACATCTGTGTGCACAATTGACCCCAGGACGGGCCCATGCTAGACGGATGGGACCGCATTTACGGGTGACCACACCCCAGCCATGTCCAGCCTTCTGACCCGCATCGCGCTCATGGTTTCGTTCGCCGTCGCTGGCGCGCTGGCTCTGTTCGTCCTCACCGGCGTGCTCAGCGAAGGACGGCAGCAGAATGACGCCGTAGCGGATCAACTGGGACGCGGGTTGGCGGCCTTGCTTGGTACCGGGCAGCCGTTTCCGCCCGGGCTGCTCACCGTTCGTGACGATGGTGAGGCTTATAATGTCATCATTCAAGCAGCGGCCAGCGGGGTCATTCGCACCGATGAAACCGGGCAAACGACGGACCGCTGGCTGTCCGCGGTGGTCCGGCCAGAAGGGCGGACACGCCTGCGTTTCGATCGGGCGGCGTTTCCCGCGTCTATAAGGCTGACGCCGGAGGCAGCGATTCATCTGGCCGGGGTCATCGGTCCTGGCTGGCCCAGCAGACCGTCGGATGAACCGATGATCGCGCTGCGGACCCAAAGCCGCAGTTTGTCCGGCCTTTATGACAATGATCCGGGACGTGATTCGCGTTTTGAATTACGGGCTGAGGGTATTGAGTTCGACACCCGTCATTTCGCCGGCTGGCCGGACCGTCATGTCGCGATCGGCCGAGCGAGCGGGCTGTCACGGTTCCGCCAAACCGCCGCCGGGGTGGCGGATGTCGGCGCCGAGGTCACATTGGACGGGTATACATCCGTTACCGAAAATCCGGTGCTGGGCGCATTGCGTGTCTCGGCACGCCAGGTGGTGACCGCGGGCGAGTTCGGTTCTGTCATGCCAGGCCGCCTGACCGCCGCCCTATCAGCCATATTCGCCCATAACAGTGACGCGGCGGCGCGACGGGCCGGTTTGCGCTCGCTCGTGCCCGGTACCGGCGGGGTGATTGGCAATATCAAAATGGATGAGACGCTGGAGGGGCTCGATATTCGCGGCCGGGCCGGCGCCGCGACGATTGATCGCGCCCATTTTTCGATCGGCGCGGGGGCAACCGCCGGCAGGTTGCAGTTGTTCATGGAACTGGCGACCGGTGGGTTGCATTTCCCTGATTTGCCGTCTCAGTACACCGTGTTTGTCCCTCGCTCCGTCACGATCCGAACCGCGTTCAGCAACCTTGATGCGGCGGCTGTCGATCGGTTGTTGCAAGACCTTTCGTTCCCCGACACCGGTCCGACCATGACCGGGGTGAAACCGGTTAATTTCAACGGACTCGACGGCGCGCGGCTGCGGTTCGAGTATTTTGATGCGGATCTGGGATACGCCACCGTGACGGCATCGTTTGACGCGACCGTGGCTGAGACTGGCGGCCTGAAAGGCCAGGCTGACGTCGCGATGACCGGCCTGGATGAATTGATGAAGCAGGTTCAGGGGATGCCCAATAGCGGTCGCGTGATGGCGGCGCTGGCAACGCTCAAAGGGCTCGGTAAGCTTGAGCACGAGCAGATCGTCTGGCACATCGTATTTTCCGATAGCGGAAAGGTCATGGTCAATGGGATCGACCTGACCGCACTAGGGGCCCGGTAGTGCGTCCCGGGTCCTTGACGCCTTGGTGTGCGCCGTCGCCGCCAGAGTTTGAAATTCCTCGTTCTGTTCGGAGACTTCTCATGGTGTTGACCAGGTTTCACGGCTACCGCGCGGCTTTGTTGGCCTCGGTCCTGACTGTTTCGATGGCCAGCACCGGTCGAGCCGCTCCCGTGACGGACGATCAGGCGCGTGCCGTCGCCGAACAGGTGCGTGCATGGATGACCGGGCTTGTCACGGATCGGGTGCCCTTGGCGCCAGGCCTGTTTTCGGTTCAGCCGGCCGGGGATAATTATAGCCTGACGGTGCCGTTCCCGCCCGGCCTCCTGGAAGCGAAGGATGCGGCCGGACAAACGACCTCGGGCGCGTTGGTTGTGCTCGCCCGTCCGGAGGATGGAACCCGTTGGCGCATCGAAAGCATGAAGATGCCGATGGACTTCCGCCTGTCCACCGCCAGCGCCGCCGCGATGGGCAACCTGAGCAGCCCACAGAAGCCATCAGCGGCGCCGCCAAAGGTGGCCGGCCCGGACTCGCCGGCCACGCCCGCCCCCCGACCGATGCCAGTTGCCGTACCCTCCCTGGACTGGCACGTGCGATCGCAATCCGCTTCGGGCATTTTCGATACGGCGCAGGCCACTGACTCCCACCTCGATTATGTGTTGGAAGGGGTCAGCTATGATGCCAAGAACCTGGGCGGTTCCGACTCCTCCCATACCTCGGTTGAGCGCTATCACGGGATATCGCGCATGCATCCCACGCCGTCGGGTGGCGTCGATTTCTCGGGTGATGTCACGATGGAGGGCTATACCCAGGTCACTTCGAACGATGTGTTTGGCCAGATTCGGGTGTCGGCCCGCAGTGCGTCCGTCCGCGGCGACATGAAGGCGGTGATGACCGGGCAGATCGCTACGCTGATCCGCCTCGCGGTCACCGCTGGTCTGGATGCGCGGGACGCGAAGGGCGCCGGTGCCGCCGGCGCGCAATCCGCGGCAAAGCAGGATATGACGCGCAATGTGTTCGCGGCGATCAACGGTTTGCTGGCCGGTATGCGGGTCGATGAAACCGTTCAAGGCATCGTCATCGAGGTCCCGCAGGGCCGTGGTTCGGCCGATAGCATCCGCTTTGCCGTGGGTGGCGACGCGCCGGGCAGCAAATTTCAGGGATTCATGGAATTTGGCGTCGACGGTCTGAAACTTCTCGGACTGCCGCCGCAGTTCGCGGACTTGGTGCCCCGTAAGTTCGTGATGCGCCCGACGGTCGCCAATCTTGACGTGAAAGCGCTGACTGCGCTCATGCAGGAATCCGCCGCGGGCGGGGCGAATGATGCGGTGATCAAAGCGAAAATGGCTGGGATCTTCACGGGATCTGGCGTGCGCTATGGGATCGAACAGCTCGACGTCGATCTCGGTTTTGCCAATCTGACGGCATCCGGCAACGCCACCATGCTGAATGCCAGCGCGGGCCGCGGCGAGGCCGATATCACGGTTGTCGGGCTCGACGCTTTGATGCAGCGGGCTCAAACCATGCCGGAGGGGGCGCAGGCGGTCGCCGTCATGGCCATGGCGAAGGGGTTCGGTAAGGCCGAGGGCGCCAAGACCACCTGGCACGTCAGTTTTTCCGAGGACAACAAGTTGGTGGTCAACGGGATTGATATGTCCGCAATGGCTGGCGGCGGTAAAAAATAGCCGGCAAGCGGCTGCCCCGCTCCCACGGGGCGGCCGCCCTTGCGGTCAGTCCAGCATCCAGGCCGCGGCCGAGGCCTGGGCGATCTGGCGTACCTGCTGCAACAGGCCAGGGCCAACCGGGATGCCCTCCGCCATGCGCTTGCGGGCGTATTCCCATTGCGGATCGCCCGCCACCATCACCGGCCGCGCCGGGTCGATCGGAGTCGTTGCCCGCAGGTCGCCGCAGAACTGGGCGACATCCCGCTCAAAATCCGCCTGATCGCGGAAAATACCCGGGTCGATCGCCATGAAAAAATGGCCGATATCCATGCCCTGCGGCTTCTTGCAATGCATGGGATCGGTGATCAGCGTGGCACCCGACAGGCATGAGCCCAGGATGTTGACCATCGCCGCCAGGCCATAGCCCTTGTACGACGAATTTTCCGGTGAACCGCCGAGCGAGGTCAGGAAGCCGCCCTTTTCCTTGGCCACCAGCGGATCATTTGACGGCGAGCCCTCTTTATCCAGCACCCAGCCATCCGGCGTCGGCAGGTTCTCGTTGGCCTTGTTGCGGATACGCCCGGCGGCCACCGTGGTCGTCGCCATATCCAGCAGGAACGGCACGCCATCCGCGCTTGGTGCCGCGAAGGACCAGGGATCGGTGCCCAGCCGTGCCTGCTTGCCAAATGTCGGCGCCACCTGAATGCCGGATGCCGAGGTGCAGGCCATGCCGATCAGGCCGGCCTTGGCGGCCATGAGTGTGTAGTAGCCGGTGGCGCCGAAATGGGCGGAGTTATGAACCGCGGCGATCGCCATACCGACCTTCTTGGCCTTGTCGATAGCGACGTTCATGGCGAAATGCGACGGCACGTGGCCGAGTCCTCCGCCCGCATCCACCAAAGCGGAGACCGGTGTCTCCCGCACGATTTTCGGGCGTGCCTGCATATTGGCGCGGCCCGAGCGGCGTAGCCCGTCATAGCCCGGCAGCATCGACATGCCATGGCTGTCCACCCCGTGCAGATCGGCCCAGGACAGGATGTCGGCGGTGACTTCGGCATTGTCCTCCGGCATGCCCCAGGACAGCAGAATGGCTTTGATCTGGGCGCGGTGGGTGGCGTACGAGGCGGGCATGGATGTCTCCAGGTTGGTTGCCCCTAACCTTGCGCGAAGCCGGCGATCCGGCAAGTGTGGCGCCGAACGAACAAGGGGGATGGGCCATGGCCGACGGAGGAGACTTGCTGCGTGCGCGGTTCGGGATCGATCTGCCAGGGGCCGAGGTGCCGGACGCCATCGCACCCATGATCGACCGGCGCGTGGCGCGCCGCTACACGGATCAGCCGGTGCCGGATTCGCTGCTCGACGCCCTTCTGGCCGCTGCGCAATCGGCGCCGGCGAAGTCGGATTTGCAGCAATACGCCGTCGTCGTCATGCGCGACCCCGCCCGCATCAAGCAAATCGCCGACTGGATCGGCACCATGGACTGGATCGCCACCGCGCCGGTGTTTCTGGTGTGGTGTGGCGACATGCGGCGCGGCCAGCGGCTTTGCGACATGCACCACATGCCGCATGCCAACAACAACATGGACACGTTCCTCAACACCGCCGTCGATTGCTCCCTGGCGATGGCGCAGTTCATGGCCGCGGCGGATGCGGTTGGCCTGGGCACCTGCCCCATCAGCTATGTTCGCAGCCATATCGAGCGGGTGTCGCCATTGCTGGGCCTGCCAGGCGGGGTCTACCCGGTCGCGGGCCTGAGCGTCGGATGGCCTGCGTTCCGCCGCCCGGTGTCGATGCGGCTGCCGCCCTCGGTGGTGGTGCATCGCGAACGCTACGACGACAGCCGCATGCCGGACGAGGTCGCCGCCTATGACGAACGCCGCCGAACCCGCGACCCGGTCGCTGCCAGCGGCCTGAAGAACAATGACGTCTACAAGCCGCGCGATGGCGTGGGGTGGAGTGAGAACGTCGCACGCCAGTTGTCGGTGCCGGAGCGGTTCGGCTTCGCGGCTTACCTCAAGACCAAGGGATTCGATCTTGCCTGAAGACCACGCGACGCTGATTGACCAGAGCGAACCGCCGCGCCCGCGCGCGGTCCGGGCCCGCCATGCCGCCAGCCTTCTGGTTTTGCGCTTCAAGGGGGCGGAATCCGAAATGCTGATGGGCATGCGCGGCGCGAAACACCGCTTCATGCCGAACCGTCTGGTGTTTCCCGGCGGCGCGGTGGATCGGGCGGATCTGACGGCGCCCTGCGCCTCGGGCCTGTCGCCTCACACCGAACGCCTGCTGCGCAAGAATGCCAATGCCCATCTGGCGCACGGCATCGGGGCGGCGGCGGCGCGGGAGTTGCTGGAGGAGACCGGCTTATCCCTCGGCTCACCGGCGCATCTGGAGGGGCTGGAGTTCCTGGCCCGCGCGGTGACGCCACCGACGAATCCCATTCGTTTCAACGCCCGGTTTCTGGTGGTGTCAGCCGATCGGGTGAGCGGGACGCTGGGCGGTGATGGAGAACTGGATAATCTGCGGTTCTATGGGATGCAGGAGGCAATGGCCCTCGATCTGGCGATCCCGACCCGGCGCGTGCTGGAGCGGCTGCGGACCTGGCTGACGCTGAGCGAGGAGGAACGGCTGGCGCAGACCCATACCGCGGTGCTGAAGCGCGATCGCGGCTGGGTCATGGAGTAGCAGGGGTGGGCTGGTGCCCGACGCGGGCAACCATGAAGAGGCGTTTGAATGGCAGCAGCGTCGTCCCGTCGGCCCGCCGGGGATAATGCGGCCGCAGAGCCTCGGAATAGGCATCGCGGAATGGCTGGCGCAGGTCGGGCGGTAGTTTATCCAAAAACGGCCGAAGGCTGCTGCCGGATGCCCATTCGGTGACCGCGTTTTCGCCTGTCAGGACATGGAGGAACGTCGTCTCCCACAGGTCCAGCGACGCCACCCGTGGCCGCAGGATGTCGTAATAGGCACCGGCAGGGAGCAAGCCGCGGGCGAAATCGGTTCCGGCCAGATGCGGGGCCCAGGGGCCGGTGGCCGCGATCTCATTCTGCAATTGACGCAGCGGCGCGTCGTGCATGGACGGCATTTGGATTGCCAGCACGCCCCCTGGTGCCAGTAGACCCAGCAAACGCGGGAACAGCGTGTCATGATCCGTGACCCAATGCAGGGCCGCGTTGGAGAAGATCAGATCGGGCGGTGTTTCAGGCGCCCAGGTGGTGAAATCGCCGGACAAGAAGCGGCAGCCGGGCGCGGCGGCGCGGGCTTTGGCCAGCATATCGTCCGACCCGTCGACCCCCAGCACGTCCGCGGTTGCGAAGCGCTGCTTGAGGATGGCGCTGACATTGCCCGCGCCGCAGCCGAGGTCAACGACATGCCGCGCTTCGTCCAAAGGCACCTGTGCCAGCAGGTCGAGCGCCGGGCGCAGCCGTTCATTGGAAAAGCGCAGATATTGCGAAGGATCCCAGGTGGAGGTCGTGATCGCCATGGCGCGGCTCCGTCATTGCCAGGTCAAGGCGGGGCACCGAAATCCGGTGCCCCGCTTGCCCGATTGCGGCGTTACCCGGCCGCTAAGATCTGCGCGATGGCGGACCCGACATCGGCCGTGCCAGCCTGACCGCCCATGTCGCGGGTCTTGGGGCCGCTTTCCCGCAGCAGGGTTTCAATGGCCGCGACGATCGCGCGGCCGGCATCGGCTTCCCCGAGGTGTTCCAGCATCATCGCGGCGGACCAGATCTGACCGATCGGGTTGCAGATGAACTTGCCGGCGATGTCGGGGGCGGAGCCATGCACCGGTTCGAACATCGAGGGAAATGCCCGCTCCGGGTTGATATTCGCGGACGCCGCGACGCCGATGGAGCCCGCCACCGCCGGGCCAAGATCGGACAGGATGTCGCCGAACAGGTTGGAGCCGACGACGACGTCGAACCAGTCGGGGTGCTGTACGAAATGCGCGCAGAGGATGTCGATGTGGTACTGGTCGGTCCTGATGTCCGGGTATTTCTTGCCCATCTCTTCAAACCGTTCATCCCAGTACGGCATCGTGTGGATGATGCCGTTGGATTTGGTGGCAGAGGTGAGGTGCTTCTTGTCCCGTGTCATCGCGAGATCGAAGGCATATTTCAGGATGCGGTCGGTGCCATGGCGGGTGAACACGGCCTGTTGCGTGACGAACTCCCGATCCGTGCCCGGGAACATGCGCCCGCCGACGGAGGAGTATTCACCTTCGGTGTTTTCGCGCACGACGTAGAAATCGATGTCCTTTTCCGTGCGGCCGGCCAGCGGGGTGCGCACGCCCGGCATCAGCTTGCAGGGGCGCAGATTCACATATTGGTCGAAGCCGCGGCGAATGGGGATCAGCAGGCCCCAGAGGGACACGTGATCGGGCACGCCGGGCCAGCCGACGGCGCCGAGCAGGATCGAGTCGGACTTCGCGAGCTGATCGAGTCCATCATCGGGCATCATCTTGCCGGTGTCCTTGAAGGTCTCGCAGGACCAGTCGTAGTGCGTCAGCTCCAGGTCAAAACCGAAGCGGCGCGCGGCGGCGTCGAGGACCTTGAGGCTTTCCGGCACGGTTTCCTTGCCGATACCGTCGCCGGGCAGCACGGCGATGCTGTGTTTACGCGTCATGGGACTGTCTCCTGGTCCTGTGTTCCGTTATCAGGGGGCGGTTAACGAAGGGATAGAGGACCTTACCCCCATGGCCAAGCCCGCCCGCGCAAGTTCCGCCGCAACCGAATGGGATCGCGACGCCGCGCTGACCGCAGCGCGTATCCTGCTTGAGATCAAAGCCGTCAATTTCCGCCCCGAAGAACCCTACACCTTCACTGCCGGCTGGAAATCCCCGGTCTATATCGACTGCCGCCGGATCATCTATTTCCCCCGCGCCCGCGCCAAGATCTCCGATCTCGCGGTGGAGAAGATCGACCGCCATGTCGGCTACGAGAATATCGAGGTCGTGGCGGGCGGCGAAACCGCCGGCATTCCTTTCGCCGCCTTCATCGCCGATCGGATGAATGCGCCGATGGCTTATGTGCGCAAGAAGCCGAAGGGGTTTGGGCAGAACGCGCTGATCGAGGGCGATGTCCCCGTCGGCAAGCGCACCCTGCTGGTGGAGGATCTGACCACCGACGGTGGTTCCAAGATCAAGTTCGCCAATGCGCTGCGTGATGCCGGCGCCATCGTGAACCACACCTTCGTGGTCTTCTTCTATGGCGTATTCCCCGGTGCGTTTGAGACGCTGGCGAACATGGATATCAGCCTGCACAGCCTGTGCACCTGGTGGGACGTGCTGGAGGCCTGCAAGGATCGCCCGTACTTCTCCGAGTCCGCGATGTCGGAAGTGCGCCGCTTCCTCGACAATCCCGTCGCGTGGTCCGCCGCTCATGGCGGCATCTCATCCGCGGAAGAAGCCGCCGCCCGTCGCGCGGCTGCGGAGGCTTGAGTGTTTGCTCCCCCGTCCGGCCGGGCGGGGGAGCCCTGAACTAACCGGGTTCGCCCTGGATCACGTCGCCGAACAGCACCCATTTCTTGCCGTCCCATTTCTCCAGCTGCATCGCGCGCACCGGGTGATGGTTGGTGGGGCTGGTATTGACCTTCAGGCCCGGCAGCAGCACGGGGATTTCCAAATCATGCAGGTTATTGGCCTGCGCCATGATGTTCTCGCGTGAGAAATCGCCGTTGGCCTGTTTGAGCACCTGCAGGATCGTCTTACAGAACCCGTAGGCGGTGATGTAGTTGTTGTCGTTCTGATCCGCGCCGGGCATGTATTTGTTCATGAACGCGCGCCATTCATTCATGCCGGGGTCATTGGCCCAGGTCGGATCGGATGAATCCTTCACGAAGGCCGCGCTGATGATTCCGATGCCATTCTCCGCACCGGCTGGGACCATGACGGCGCCGACGGAGATGGACACGTTGGACATGAAGAACAGCGACGGCGTCCAGGCCAGGTCATGGACCTTGCGGATCGCCTGCGCCGACATTTTTGGCAGCGCCGCGACGACCAGCACATCCGCGCCGGTGGCTTTCAGGGTGGTCAACTGACTGTCAGCGGTCGGATCGGTCGCCTCGTAGGTCGCGACGGTGACCATCTTGTCGAATTTGTCCCCCAGGACATCCTTCAGGCCAAGGAAATAGTCCTTCCCGAAATCGTCATTCTGATAAAGCAGCGCGATCTTGGCGCCAGGCTTCTGCTGAAGGATGTATTTCCCGTAAATCTGCGCTTCGGTGCGATAACTCGGCTGCCAGCCGATGGTCCAGGGGCTGGCCTTGTAATCGCCCCACTTGTCCGCGCCCGTCGCCAGGAAAAGATGCGGTACCTTTTTCTGGTTCATATACCGCACGATGGCGCTGTTCGTGGGCGTGCCAAGGGTCGCGAAGCTGAAGGCAACCTGATCTTCTTCCACCAGGCGGCGCATCTGCTCCATCGTTTTGGGCGGGCTGTAGGTATCGTCCAGCGAGATATAGTTGATTTTGCGCCCAGCGATCCCGCCCTGCTCGTTGATCATGCCGAAAAACGCGGTTTCCAGCTTGCCGAGCACACCATAGGTGGAGGCCGGGCCGCTATAGGGGCTGGTGTTGCCGATTTTGATCTCCGTCGCGGTCACTCCGGGCGTGTCCGCCGCCTGTGCGAAGCCCCAGGTCATCGCGAGGGTCAAGGCCGCCGCGGTTGAGAAAAGACGCCGATTCATGGGTGATGCCTCCTTGTTTTTATTAAGTCGAGTGTGTCCGGGTGGGGCGGCAAGCGCAATCGCTTTCCTCGTATCGGGCAGGGTCGTGCGCCCGGCGGCGCACGACCGGAGGGCTCTAGGGGCGGATAGGCCATCGCCGGCGCGTCCCTGGTCGCCGGACATGTCACTCCATTGACGGTTGAAGAAATCCTTAAATCCGTGCCAAACATCGTTCCGCGGTGGCGGAACACGATCGCCCGCGAAGCCCTGTGCGACAGCGTCGATAGACGAGTGAGATCAACGTTTCGGGTGGTTGATCTGGATCAGTTGAACGGTCATCTATCTGTCGCAATGGTCGGTGTCATCGAACCTTCATAAATCTGCAATCCGGTTGTCATGAAGTCTCCTTAGACACCAGCCGTGACACCCGCAAAGGACTCGCGCATCATGATTACGAAGACCGCCCTGAGTATTCTGGCTCTCGGGATAGCCGCCACCGCTGGCGCTCAGGCGCAGCAGATTACCGGTGCCGGCGCAACCTTCCCGGCTCCGGTTTATACCAAGTGGGGCGAGGCAGCCAAAACGGCCATCGGCCTTGAGCTGAACTACCAGGCCATCGGTTCCGGCGGTGGTCAGAACCAGATCCTCCAGCGTACGGTTGATTTTGGCGCGTCCGACGCCCCCATGTCCGCTGAGAAGCTTGAATCGGGTAAGCTGTTGCAGTTTCCGACAGTGATGGGTGCGGTGGTCATCATCGTCAACCTGCCCGGCGTGGAGATGAATCAGCTGAAGATCTCGGGTGAGATGCTGGCCGACATCTTCGAGGGTAAGATCAAGAAGTGGAATGATCCGCAGATCGTCGAGATGAACCGCGGCGTGACTCTGCCGAACCTGCCGATCGCGCCGGTTTATCGTGCCGATGGTTCGGGCACGACCTTCGTTTACACGTCTTATCTGGCATCGGTCAGCCCGGAATGGAAAGAGAAGGTTGGGGCCGCGACCTCCGTCAAATGGCCAGCTGGCGCGGGTGCGAAGGGCAATGACGGCATTTCCGCGACCGTGCGCAACACCAAGGGCGCCATTGGCTATGTCGAAAACGCCTTCGCCACGCAGAACAAGCTGACCACCATTCAGCTTCGTAACAAGGCGGGTCACTTTGTGAAGCCGTCGATGGAGGCTTTCTCGGCTGCCGCTTCGAGCGGTGACTGGGCTGGGGCCAAGAATTTTGCCGTCAATCTGATCGACCGCGATGGCGAAAAGAGCTGGCCGATTGTTTCGGTCACCTTCATCGAGCTGCCGAAAGATCCGAAAGATGGTGAGCGCAGCGCGAATGTGATCAAATTCTTCGACTGGTCGTACAAGAATGGCAGCGCACTGGCGACGAGCCTGGAATACATCCCGCTTCCCGCGGCGATCCAGGACGTTGTCCGCACCGCCTGGCACACCCAGGTGGTGGGTCCGGACGGCAAGCCGGTTTACTGACGACACAGATAGTGCGACGCCCGCCGACACCTTATGTTGGCGGGCGTTCCGTTACGCCAAACCGGGGTTTTTCCGTTGTCGCACGCCATGGCCGCCTCCGTCCCAGCGAAACGTTCAACCCAGCTAGGGGATGCTTTGTTCGCGGGCATGGTCCGGGCGGCGGGCATCTTCGTTCTGTTGCTGCTGGGCGGCATCATCGTTGTCTTGTTTATTGGCGGGTTGCCTGCGTTCAGGCAGTTCGGCGCGGGCTTCCTGATTTCTGACGACTGGGATCCGGTCCAGGAGGTCTACGGCGCCGCCGTGCCCGTCTTCGGTACGCTGATCACCGCTGTCCTCGCGCTCCTGATGGCTGTGCCGCTGGCCTTTGGCATTGCGTTCTATTTGACCGAACTGGCGCCGCAGTGGTTTCGCCGTCCGGTTGGCACCGCGATTGAACTTCTCGCCGCGGTTCCGTCCATCATCTATGGCATGTGGGGCTTTTTCGTGATCGTGCCGATCATGGCGGAGTACGTGCAGCCGTTCATTATCGACAATCTGGGGGATTTGCCGCTGATTGGCGATTTCTTCCAGGGGCCGCCATTCGGCACCGGCCTTTTTACCGCGGCGATGATCCTGGCTGTGATGATCATTCCTTTCATCGCGGCGACGATGCGCGATGTGTTCCTGACGGTGCCGGCGGTGTTCAAAGAATCCGCCTACGGCCTCGGCTGCACGACATGGGAGGTGATGCGCAGTGTCGTCATCCCCTACACCCGCGTCTCGGTCGTCGGGGGCATCATGCTAGGCCTCGGCCGCGCCTTGGGCGAAACGATGGCGGTGACCTTCGTGATCGGGAACACCAATCGCATCGCGACCACGATTTTCGGCCCGGGCAATACGATCGCCTCCATCGTCGCATTGGAGTTTCCGGAAAGTCAGAGTGGCAGCCTGAAGCTTTCAGCGCTGCTGGCGCTTGGCTTCATCCTGTTCGTGATCTCATTCATCGTGCTGGCGATTTCCCGCATGTTGCTTAAGCCGGGGGCCAAAGCATGAGCACCTCTGTCATGTCTTCGACCAGCGTTCCGGGGGCCGCCAAGAACATCGCCGCGTCCGTTGGGCTTGGTAAGCGGCGGTATCGGACCAATACCATCGTCAAAGTGTTATGCGTGGCGGCCACCGCGCTGGCTTTGGTGTTTCTCGCATCCATCTTGTTCACGCTGCTCATTCGCGGCTTCGCGGGGCTGAGTCTGACGGTCTTCACGACCTCGACCTTGCCGCCGGGGTCGCATGGTGGGTTGCTCAATGCCATCATCGGCAGCCTGATCCAGACCACCATCGGCACCCTGGTGGGCACGCCCATTGGCCTGATGGTGGGCACCTATCTGTCGGAATATGCGCTGGGTTCGAAACTGGGCGATGCCGTCCGGTTTGTTTCTGATGTGCTCCTGTCGGCACCGTCCATTCTTATTGGGCTGTTCGTTTACGCCGTCGCGGTCGCGCCATTTGGCGGTTTCACCGGCATCGCGGGTTGCATCGCGTTGGCGGTGATCGTCATCCCGATCGTGGTCCGGACGACGGAGGACATGCTGCGGCTCATCCCGGTCGCGCTGAGGGAAGCGGCGATGGCACTCGGCGCGCCGAAATGGAAAATGATCGTGCTGGTCTGCTACCCCGCCGCGAAGCAGGGGATCGTGACCGGTGTCCTGCTGGCCGTGGCCCGTGTGGCGGGGGAGACGGCGCCATTGCTGTTCACCAGTCTGGGGAACCTGAACTGGTCAACCAACCTGACCAAACCGATGGCCAGCTTGCCGGTCACGATCTACCAATATGCTGGCTCGGCATTCGAAGACTGGGTGCAACTCGCCTGGGTCGGCGCCTTGCTGATTACCTTTGGCGTTCTCGCCATCAACATCATCGCGCGCTTCGTGCTGCGCGACGGAAAATGAGGTCGCGATGAGTACGACAACATCCGACGCGGTGACCGGTCCTGCTACGCACGGCAGTGTGCAGGTGCGTGCCTCGTCTGCGATTGGGGAGCCGCGGATTGAAATCCGGGATCTCGATTTTTATTACGGCGCCCATAAGGCGCTCAAGAAGATCAACCTGATCTTCCCGGAAAAGCAGGTCACCGGCATGATCGGTCCCTCCGGGTGCGGAAAATCCACGCTACTGCGCGTCCTGAATCGCATGTATGACCTGTATCCCGGTCAGCGCGCGGAAGGCCAGGTGCTCATGGACGGGCAGAACATCATCGATCCCAAGGTGGATCTGAATGCTCTGCGGGCCCGCGTCGGCATGGTGTTCCAGAAACCCACCCCGTTCCCGATGTCGATCTATGACAACATCGCCTTTGGGGTGAAGTTGCACGAAAAGCTGTCCAAAGCGGCCATGGATGAACGCGTCGAATGGTCGCTGACCCGCGCGGCGCTGTGGACCGAGGTCAAGGACCGCCTCAGTACCTCCGCCATGGGCATGTCGGGTGGTCAGCAGCAGCGCTTGTGTATTGCCCGCACCATCGCGGTGCGGCCGGAGGTGATCCTGCTTGATGAGCCGACCAGCGCGCTTGATCCGATCAGTACGCTGAAGGTTGAGGAACTGGTGGATGAGTTGAAGAACGATTTTACCATCGCCATCGTCACCCACAACATGCAGCAGGCCGCGCGCGTGGCCGATCAGGTCGCGTTTTTCTACCTGGGTGAAATGGTTGAGGTCGGGCCGGCGGAGCAGATTTTCACCGCCCCCAAAGAAAAGCGCACCGAAGAATACGTCACCGGCCGGTTCGGCTGATCGAGCAAGGACAACGCGTCATGTCGGACGAACCGGAACATCTTGTGAAAAGCTACGAAACCGAACTGAAACGCCTGCGCTCGATGATGACCGAGATGGGGGGCATCGTTGAAAGCCAGGTTGCCTTGGCGGCGCAGGCGATCCTGAATCGCGATACCGAGGCGGCGACCAAGGCCGTCGAGATGGATCCCAAAGTCGACGCGATGGAGCGCGATATCGAGCAGTTCGTGGTTCGCCTGCTGGCGCTGCGCCAGCCGATGGCGGCTGATCTGCGGTTCATCATCGCATCGATGAAAATGACCGGCGATCTGGAACGGATTGGCGACTATGCCGCGAACGTCGCCAAGCGCAGCGTCGTGCTCAGCCAGTTCCATTTGCCGTTCTCCCTCGCTGGTATCGCCCACATGATTCAGCTGGTGCAGGAACAGCTGAAATCCATCATCGACGCCGTCGGTGCGGGCGATATCGACAAGGCGGTGGAGGTCTGGCGGTCGGATCAGGTCGTGGACGACATCTACAACGCGATCTTCCGTGAACTGATCACCTATATGATGGAAGACCCGCGCAACATCACGCCCTGCACCCATCTTCTCTTCATCGCCAAAAACCTCGAACGGGTCGGCGATCACACCACCAACATCGCCGAGACCGTTTATTACGCGGTACGAGGCGAAGTCCTGCCTGAGACCCGGCCGAAGGGTGATACCTCGGCCTATGCAGTCGTGAGGCCATCCGAATGAGCGGAAAATTCGAAATGCTGGACGGTGTTTCCAGCCTCCCCAAGCCGTTGATCATGGTGGTGGAAGACGAGGCGCCGCTGGCGACCATGCTCCGCTACAACCTCGAAAAGCAGGGGTTCCGGGTTGAAGAAGCGGCCGATGGGCAGGAAGCCCTGACCCGCATCGCTGAAACGCGCCCCGATCTGGTGCTACTCGACTGGATGTTGCCGGCGATGTCGGGCATCGAGGTTTGCCGCCAGTTGCGCCGCCGTCCGAACACCCGCGATTTGCCGGTGATCATGGTGACCGCGCGGGTGGAAGATCAGGACGCGGTGCGGGCGCTGAACACCGGCGCCGACGACTACGTCACCAAGCCGTTCAACATCGAAGCCCTGATGGCACGGATGCGCGCATTGCTGCGCCGGTCCTCGACGGTGCCGGTGAAGGGCCAGCTGTCGTTCCACGATATCGAGATGGATCTGGCGACCCATCGCGTGACCCGCAACAACCGCCGGGTGCATCTGGGGCCGACCGAATTCCGGCTGCTGGAGTTCTTCCTGCAACACCCCCGCCGGGTCTTTACCCGCGAGGAATTGCTGGACGCGGTCTGGGGCCCGGACATCCATGTCGAGCCGCGCACGGTTGATGTGCATATCCGCCGGCTGCGCAAGTCGATCAACGGTGATGGCGAGCTGGATGTGGTCCGCACCGTGCGTACCGCCGGTTACGCGCTGGATACTGAACCGGTCTGAAGTCTGGTCCGCTTGCTCGATCCGGTGAAGCGCCGCTATCGTTCCTCCCTGTCTGATAATCCTGGGAGGGAACGATGGACGCCGACGCCAAGAAAACATCACTTCGTATGATTCCATACGGAATCTACATCCTCACCGCCGATGACGGGAAGGGCAATGTGGGGGCCGCGACCGTCAATTGGGTCACGCAGGCGTCCTTCGCTCCACCGCTGGTGGTGGTTGGGGTCAAGGCCGACTCGGGGGCGCATACCGTCGTCAAAGGCACCGGCAAATTCACGCTGAATATGCTGGGCAAGGACGGCAAGGGCGCGGCTTTCGGCTTCTTCAAGCCGGCCAAACTCGAAGACGGCAAGCTGAACGGCCACGGCTTCCGCACGGGTGCGAATGGCTGCGCGATCCTCGATATCGCCATCGCCGCGGTCGAGTGTACCGTCAAGGACGTGCTGGAACTGGGCGACCATAGCGTCGTCGTGGCGGAGGTGACCGAGGCGCATCTGATGAAGGCCCCCGAAGGCCGCGCCGATGCCGCGATCCTGGAAATGAAAGACCTCGGCGACGCCGTCTACTACGGCGGTTGAGGACCTGACAGCGAAGGAGAACCCCCGGTGATCACCAAATTCGCGACCGTCTACCCTGGCCATATCGATTTGCCGGATCATGGGCAACATGCGACTCCGGCGAATGAACGGCGGTTCTCCAATGCTGAACTGGCGGGCGTCTTCGCCAAGGCCGAGGCGGTGGCCAAGGTCATGGACGCGGGCGGCTGGGACACGCTCTGGATGGCGGAGCACCATTTCCAGTTCGAGGGCTATGAGGTCATCCCCAACCTGCTGATGCTGGCGGTGCATCTGGCCCATGTGACCAAGACGCTGAAGACCGGCTGCGGCTTCAACATCGCGCCCATGTGGCACCCGCTGCGCCTGGCGGAGGATTACGCCACCGCCGACATTCTGACCAAAGGACGCACCGTCTTCGGTGTCGGCCGCGGCTACCACACGCGGGAGGTTGAGGTGTTCGGCGCCCCTATGCTCGACCAGGATGCAAACCGAGCGCTGTTCGAGGAACAGGTGGAGATCCTGTTCAAGGCCTTCAACAACGAACGCTTCTCCCACAAGGGCCAGCATTACACCTTGCCGCCTGAGGTTCCGTATCGTGGTTATCAGCTCAAGGAGCTGACCCTGGTGCCGCGCCCGATCAACCTGCCGGTAGAAACCTGGCAACCGGTCGTCAGCGCCAATCCGCGCGGCCTGGATTTCATGGTCAAACACGGCATTAAGGGGGCCGTGGGCGGCGGTGCGGCGACGCTGCAGGCCGGCCCGATCGTTGGCTACCAGGATGCGGCGGCTCGGGCCGGGCTCGATTTGAAACTGGGGGAGAACCTGATGCTCGGTATCTTCTTCCACCTCGATGACAGCCGGGAGAAGGCGATCGCGGCGATGCGCCCGGTCTATGAAGAGCATGCCAAGATGTTCGCCCCGCTCGGCTTCCTGCCCGGTGCGACTCCGGCGCATATCGCAGCCATCGGCAAGCGCGGCGGCTGGTATGAGGCCGGGGTGCCGACGCTGGAAAGCTATATCGAGACGGGCGCCTGGTTCGCCGGCACGCCGGAGGAGCTGGTTGCTTACCTCAAGGATCTGGAAAACCGGTATCCCGGCATGGAGCACATCAATCTCAGCACGCCCATGGGCACGCCGCAGGCCCGGATGCTGGAGCAGTTCCAGTGGGTGAGTGAGGCTGTGATGCCGGCATTCCAGAACCGTCTTTAAGGAAATCGCCGCTATAAGCGATGGAAACGTCAGAACGCCTTGCGACCGCCCCGCCCCTCTGCTAGACGGCGCGGCTCGCACGATGACCCGAGTATAAAAGCCTCTCGTTCGTTCCGAACGGCCGGGAGGATGCTCAGAATGAAAAGGGGCCTTGTCCCATGGCTGTACCGAAGAGAAAGACCTCCCCCTCCCGCGCCGGCATGCGCCGTAGCCACCAGGCGCTACCGAAGGAGCAGCATGCCGAATGCGGCAACTGCGGGGAGCTGAAGCGCCCGCATCATGTGTGCAGCCATTGCGGCCACTATGATGGCCGTGAAGTGGTCGCCGCCGGCGGTGCGCTGAAGGGCGCCGTCCGGGCCTGAAATCGGGCACCGGCGTGTCCGCGCTCCGGCCTTGACCGGCACTTACACGTTGGCGGTCGACGCCATGGGCGGCGATCATGCGCCGGACATGGTCATCGACGGGCTGGAGATCGCGGCGGAACGTCATCCGCACGCGCGTTTTCTGCTTGTCGGCGATGAACCGAGTCTGTCCGCGCTGCTGAGCAAGCGGCGCCGGGCGCGTGCGGCCTGTACGATCCGGCATGCGGCGCAGAAGATCAGTTCCGACATGAAGCCGACAGCGGCGTTGCGGACCCGTGACTCCTCCATGCGCATGGCCATCGACGCCGTCGCAAGTGGCGAAGCCGCGGGCGTCGTGTCAGCCGGTAATACCGGCGCGCTGCTGGCCTTGGCTAAAATCGTCCTTAAATCCCTACCTGGCATCGATCGCCCGGCCATGGCGGCGATCGGGCCCTCGGCCCGGGGCGACGTGGTCATGCTCGATCTCGGTGCCAACGTGCAGTGCGACGTGCGCAACCTCGTGGAATTCGCGGTGATGGGCGATGTCTTCGCCCGCTGCGTACTGGGTCTGACGGCGCCGACAATCGGCTTGCTGAATGTCGGGGCTGAGGAGCTGAAGGGCGACGACACCGTGCGTAAGGCCGCGGAGATCCTGCGCGCCAGCCATATCGGCCCGCAGTTTCATGGGTTCGTCGAAGGCCATGACATCGCGGCCGGCACCACCGACGTCATCGTTACCGATGGCTTCACCGGCAATGTCGCGCTGAAAACCGCCGAGGGCGCCCTGAAGTTGATCGGCGGCCTGCTGCGCCAGGTTTTCAACAACGGCATCCTCTCGAAAATCGCCTATCTCCTCGCCAAACCCGGCCTCGATCGGCTGCGTGAATGGCTCGATCCGCGGCGCTATAATGGCGCGGTCATGGTCGGTCTGAATGGTGTGGTCGTGAAGTCGCATGGCGGCACCGACGCGCAGGGCTTCGCCCATGCGATCGATGTGGCGATGGACATGGTGGTGCACCGGTTTAACGACCATATCCGCGAAGATCTGGCCCGGATCGGACTGGACAAGCGCGCCGTGCGGGAGAAAAACGGCAGCGCGGCGAAACTCGCGCCCGCATGAACCGACTCGGGGCCACCAGGCGCCGCTGACCAGGAAGACCGATGCCACCCCGCTCAATCCTTGCCGGTATCGGCGCCTATCTACCCGAGCGTGTCGTCACCAACGATGAGTTGGCTCGCACCGTCGACACGACGGATGCCTGGATCCAGGAACGGACCGGAATCACCCAACGCCATTTCGCCGCGCCGCATGAAACCGCAGCGTTCATGGGCACCGCCGCGGCGCGTGCCGCGCTGGCCGATGCCGGTGCGCAGCCCAGCGACGTCGACGGCATCATTGTCGCCACCAGCACCCCGGATCAGGCCTTTCCGGCCACGGCCCTGCGCGTGCAGGCCGCATTGGGCGTGACGAAGGGCTTCGGCTTCGATCTGGCCGCGGCCTGTGCCGGCTTCGTCTACGCATTGTCTGTCGCCGACGCGATGATCCGCTCTGGCCAGGCGCGCGGTATCCTGGTCATCGGGTCGGAGGTCTATACCCGCATCCTCAACTGGCAGGACCGGGGCACTTGCGTCCTGTTTGGCGATGGCGCCGGTGCGGTTTTCCTGACCGCGGGGGAGGGCGCCGGGATCGATCAGGGCATTCTGTCCACCCATATCCACGCCCAGGGCACGCTCGGTGACATCCTTTATGTGGATGGTGCCGTCGGACAGCCCGACAAGCCTGGGCATCTGGTGATGCATGGGCGGGAGGTCTTCCGCCACGCCGTGACCCGACTCGCCGAAGCTGTCGAGGAGGCGCTGGCTGCCAACAGTCTGACACCAGCCGACATCGACTGGCTCGTGCCGCATCAGGCGAACCGCCGGATCATTGATGCGATGGGCCGTAAGCTGGGCCTGGCGGCGGATCGGGTGGTCGTCACCGTGGATCATCACGCCAACACGTCCGCCGCCTCAGTCCCGCTCGCACTGGCCGAGGCGTGGAAGGATGGGCGGATCAAGCGCGGCGATCTCGTCCTGCTCGAAGCGCTGGGTGGTGGTCTCGTATGGGGTTCGGCACTCGTTCGAATTTGATCATTGCGCGTACAACCGCCTGATCCTGGGCGATTTTCTGTTTTGGAAACTTGACGTAGCGGCGCCGTCTGCCTAGCGTCTTGCCATGCAAACAGTCACGCGCGCCCAACTCGCTGCAATGATCTACGCCGAAGTCGGCTTGTCACGGAACGAATCCGCTGACCTGTTAGAAACGGTTTTGGAACGGATTGCGGCGACTCTCCAGGACGGTGAATCTGTCAAAATCAGTGGGTTCGGAACCTTCTCTGTACGCCAGAAAGGCCGCCGGATCGGACGCAATCCCAAGACCGGGGAAGAAGTGCCGATCCTGCCGCGTCGGGTTTTGGTGTTCCGTCCGAGCCATGTTCTGAAGGCACGGATCAACGGCCTCGTCCCGGGCGCGGATGAGGACGAATGAGCGACGCCGCCGGCGATGACGACCTCGACGCGCTTGGCGGTCGGCTGCGGCCAAAAAAAGCGCCGAATGCCTTTCGCACCATCAGTGAAGTCGCGGACGAACTCCACATTCCCCAACATGTGCTGCGCTTTTGGGAAACCCGCTTTCCGCAGGTGAAGCCGCTCAAGCGCGGCGGCGGCCGCCGGTACTACCGGCCCGATGACATCGTATTGCTGCGGCGCGTGGCCGACCTGCTTTACACGCAGGGCTACACGATCAAGGGCGTGCAACGCCTTTTGCGCGAAGGCGGCGGCCGTCTGTCTGACGACATTCCTCCGCCTTCGGCCGATGAGCGGGCGGAAGCGGAGGCCGAACGTGCATCCGTCGAACCACCGGAACCTGAGATGTTGATTCCAGGCCTCGATCTCGAACCCGAGCCACAGTTGGAGCCGCGCGCCGTGCGCGCCGCGCCGCGCCCCAAAGTGGACCCGGAGGTTGAGCGGTTGCGGGCGCTGTTGGCCGAAGTACTGGAAGAACTGGAAGACCTCCGCGCTTTGCTGCCGTAAGGGCGTTGCGGTGTTCGGAGTCCGCTGGTAAAGGGTGCGTCCCCGCGGTCGGAGCGTAGCGCAGTCTGGTAGCGCATCAGTCTGGGGGACTGGGGGTCGTGGGTTCGAATCCCGCCGCTCCGACCAAATGACCTCCATCCATGGCACCGTGCTTGCATGGCGCGGACTGGATGGAGATTGCATGAAGAATCCAAAGCCTCTCGTAGCCATTAAGGGATTGCCGGTTTGACGCGCGGGCCGCTGGCCGCCGCCCAGGCCGCCCTGTCCGCTGACCGCGCTGCGGCTGACCCGGCAATCTGGATCACCCGCTTGCCCGATGAGGCCATTCTGGCCCAGGCCCAGGCCTTGGAACGTGAAGGTCCGCGCGGCCGGCCGCTCTGGGGCCTCACGGCAGTCATCAAAGATAACATTGATGTTGCCGGTCTTCCGACAACCGCGGCCTGCCCTGAATTTAGCCATATGCCCGCTGGATCGGCGGCAGCCGTACAGCGGCTGATCGATGCCGGGGCGTTGATTCTGGGGAAGGTGAACCTCGATCAGTTCGCGACCGGGCTGGTCGGGGTGCGCAGCCCCTATGGCGTGCCGCGGAACGTGTTCAATCCGGCCTATGTGCCAGGCGGCTCATCATCGGGATCCGCCATCGCGGTGGCGGCGGGGATCGCCGATTTCGCGCTCGGCACCGATACCGCCGGATCCGGGCGGGTGCCGGCCATGTTTGGCAACATCGTGGGGCTGAAGCCGACGGTCGGCAGTGTATCCGCCGCCGGCATGGTGCCCGCCTGCCGGTCGGTGGACACGATCTCAGTCTTCGCCAAAACGGTTGACGCGGCGCTGGCGGTCGAACGGGTGATCGCCGGCTTTGATCGGACCGATCCTTATTCCAGGCAGGCTCCCGCGGGGTTCATGCGCCGGGCGGCCTTGCCCGCCGACCTGCGGATCGCGGTGGCGGAGGTGGCAACGCTGTGCGACCCGCCCGTGGCCGACGCCTATCGCCGGGCGACCGCGCTGTTCCGGACCACCGAAACCGTTGATCTTGGACCGTTCCTGGCCGTCGCCAGGCTGCTGTATGACGGCCCCTGGGTGGCCGAGCGGACGGCGGCACTGCGCGCGATCGTCGTCGAGCAGCCAGAGATCATGCATCCAGTCACCCGCGCCATCGTCGCCGGCGGACTGACCCGCAAAACCGTTGACGCGTTCGACGCTTTCCACCAACTGGCGCAGGCGCGGCGGATCGCCAGCGAACTCTTTGCCCGGTGTGAGGCACTGATCCTCCCCACCGCGCCTTTTACCCCGACCCTCGCGGCGTTGCAGGCGGATCCGATCGGTCCCAACAGCCGCCTTGGCACCTTCACCAACTTCGTGAATCTCTGCGACCTCGCCGCGATTGCCGTGCCGGCCGGCTTCGGTCCGGACGGGCTGCCCGTGGGGGTGACAGTGATTGGCCCGGCCTGGTCGGAGGGGCGCATCGCCGCCATCGCCGATGCCATCCATCGGCATTGCGTGGATGGTCTGCCCCCCGCGGTGATCGATCCCGTGCAATCGGATGAGACAGCGCTGTTCTGCATCGGCGCCCATATGGCCGGTTTGCCGCTGAACCCGCAGGTGACCGCCCTGGGCGGGCGCTTCCTGCGGGCGGCGCGGACGCTGCCGATCTACCGCCTGCATGCCATGGGGAACCGGCCCGGGATGGTGCGGGTGGCATCGGGCGTATCCGTGGCGGGGGAGGTCTGGGCCCTGCCCACCGCCGCGATCGGCGCATTGCTGGCGCAAGTGCCCGCGCCCCTTGGCTTTGGCCAGGCGTTGCTGGAAGACGGGCCTTGCCTGGGGTTCGTCGCCGAAGCCCTGGGGGTCGAGGGGACACCGGACATCTCATCATATGGCGGCTGGCGGGCCTGGCTCGCCCGGGAGGGGCATGCATGACCGACGACGAACTGGACGCCTATATCGGCGCCTCCGCGGCGCTGCTGGGGCTGGGCGTGCGGCCTGAGTGGCAGGCACCGATCCGCGCCAACCTGTCTGTCACCCTGCGGATGGCTGCGTTGGTGGAGGGATTCTCCCTCCCGGACGAAGCCGAACCCGCCCCCGTTTATGAGGCCTGAGCGATGCATGAGCTTGCCTGGCAGACCGCTACGGACACCGCCGCCGCGATCGCCAGCGGCGCTACCACCGCCCGTGCGGTCACCGAGGCCACGCTGGCCAGGATCGCCAGCCGTGATCAGGTCCTGAACGCCTTCACCGATGTCACCGCCACCCGCGCTCGGGCTCGGGCCGAGGCGGTCGATGCCGGCACCGTCACCGGTCCGCTCGCCGGGGTGCCCTTCGCGGTCAAGAATCTGTTCGACGTCGCCGGCCTGCCCACCCGGGCCGGGAGCCTGATCAACCGCGACCGCCCCGCCGCGACCCGCGATGCCGTGCTGATAGAGCGGCTTGAAGCCGCCGGCGCCATCCTCATCGGCGCGCTGAACATGGGCGAATACGCTTATGACTTCACCGGGGAGAACCGGCACGACGGTGCCTCCCGCAATCCGCACGACACGGCGCGCATGAGCGGCGGGTCCTCCGGCGGCTCAGGTTCGGCCGTCGCGGGCGGCCTGGTGCCGCTGGCTTTGGGTTCGGACACCAACGGTTCCATCCGGGTGCCCTCATCCTTGTGCGGGCTGTTCGGGCTGAAACCGACGTTCGGGCGCCTGCCGCGAACCGGGAGCTTCCCGTTCGTCTCCAGCCTCGACCATCTGGGGCCCTTCGCGCGCTCGGTCACGGATCTGGCTTTGGCCTATGACGTCATGCAGGGCCATGACGAGGACGATCCTTTTTGTGCCGAACGCAGCGCTGAAGCGGTCTTGCCGGGGTTGGATTTCGGCCTCGGCGGCCTGCGGATCGCCCGCGCCGGTGGGTATTTCCGCCGCGGCATGATGCCCGAGGCCGCCGCCGCCGTGGATCGTGTCTGCGCTGCCCTGGGCGTGACCGAGGATGTCGATATCCCCGAAGCCGCCCGCGCCCGCGCCGCCGCCTATCTGATCACCACGGCCGAGGGCGCCGCTTTGCACCTCGGCCGCCTGCGCACCCGTCCGGCCGATTTCGATCCCGATGTGCGCGACCGCCTGATCGCCGGCGCGATGGTGCCGGCGGGGATGGTGATCCAGGCGCAGAAATTCCGCCGTTGGTTTCGCGCCGCCGTGCTCCGCCTGTTCGAGCATGTGGACGCGATCGTCGCGCCCGCGACCCCGTGCTCCGCCCCGCTGATCGGGCAGAAGACCTTCGTGCTGGACGGTATGGAACTGCTGGTGCGTCCGAACATGGGGATCTTCACGCAGCCGATTTCCTTCATCGGTCTGCCGGTGGTCGCGGTGCCGGTCGCGGGGGCGATGCCGATGGCGGTGCAGGTGATCGCACCGCCCTGGCGGGAGGATATCGCACTGCGGATTGCCCGGTTCCTGGAAGCATCCGATGCTGCTGTCGCACAACGCCCGAAGGAGTGGTGATGGAAGTCAATCGTCCCGACGTGGTCGCCGAAGTCACGGCGGCCTTTGAGCGCTATGAGGCGGCGCTGATCAGCAACGATGTCGCTGTCCTTGATGCGCTGTTCTGGGAAGGCCCGCACACGATCCGATATGGGATCGGGGAGAATCTCTATGGTCCGGCCGAGATCGCGGCCTTTCGGGCGGGGCGGTCCCCGGTTGGTTTGAACCGGACCCTGGCGCTCACCCAGATCACGGCATACGGCCCGGATATGGCGATCGCCTCGACCCTGTTTCATCGGGATACGATGCAAGGCAAAGTCGGTCGGCAGATGCAGACCTGGGTGCGGATGCCCGAAGGCTGGAGGGTGGTCGCGGCGCATGTCAGCGTGATCGCGGAATAAAGGGCGGCGCCGCCTGAAGCGGCGCCATCCGCGATCGTGAAACACGCCGCACAACAAGCGGGCGGGTGCGCCCTCCGTGCTGCCCTCAATCCGGCACGAAGGCGGATTTCCCGCGCTTCAGGAATGACCCGACACCCTTTTGCGCCGCCAAAACGCCATCGCGCACGATCACCGTCCCGCGGACCATCGTCGTCACCGGCCACCCCGTGACAGCGATGCCCTCATAAGGGGTGTAGTCGTTGTTATCGTGCAGATCAGCGTGCCGGATGGTCCGCGTGATGGTGGGGTCCCAGATCGCGATATCCGCGTCGGCGCCGATGGCGATGCTGCCCTTGCGCGGGTAGAGCCCGTACGCCTTCGCATGGTTGGTCGCGGTGATCCGCACGAAATGCGGCAGATCGATCCGCTTCTTCATCACCCCTTCCGAAAACAGGATCGGCAGCCGCGTCTCGATCCCGGGTATGCCATTGGGTACCCAGCGGAAACTGGTGCGCCCCTTCGGCAGGAGTTTGCCTTTTTCGTCATTGAACCGGAATGGGCTATGATCGGACGAATAAAAGTCAAACGTTCCGTTCTCAATGCCGGTCCAACAGGCATCCTGGCTTTGCTTGTCGCGTGGCGGCGGGCTGCAGACATATTTTGCCCCCTCCATGTTCAGGCCTTCCAGATCCTTGGCCGTGAGGACGAGGTATTGCGGGCAGGTCTCGGCCAGCACCTTCACGCCGCGGGCGCGGGCGCGTTGGATTTCCTCGATTGCCTCGCCATTGGACACATGGACGATCACGACCGGCACGTCGGCGACTTCCGCGAGGGTGCAGGCGCGGTGGGTGGCTTCGCGCTCAGCGGGGATTGGGCGGGATGTCGCGTGGTAGCGCGGTTCGATCTTGCCCTCGGATTCCAGCCTGGCGGTCAGATGGCGGATGATGTCGTAGTTCTCGGCGTGCACCATGACCAGCGCGCCCGTGCCGCGCGCGACCGTCATGACCTCCAGGATTTCGGCATCCGTCAGTGCCAGACCTTCGTAGGTCATGAAAACCTTGAAGGACGAATAGCCGTCGCCGATGGCGGCGGGCAGTTCCTGACCCAGCACAGTGGGCGTTGGGTCGGAGACAATGAGGTGAAACCCATAATCGGTGTAGCACTGGCCGTCGGCCTTTGCATGATAGTCCTTGATGGCCTGGCGCAGACCTTGTCCCCGTTCCTGTAGGCAGAATGGGATTACCGTGGTGTTGCCGCCGAACACCGCCGACCGGGTGCCGCTTTCGAAGCCGTCGGTTTGCACCACATCGGGGCCGCTGGGCTGGGCGATGTGCACGTGGCTATCGATTCCGCCGGGGAGGACGAGTTTACCCGTGGCGTCGATTGTGTCGGCCGCAGTGCCCAGATCATGGCCCAAGGCGGCGATACGCCCATCGGTGATGCCGACATCGGCGTTCATGACGTCGGAACCGGTCGCGACCGTGCCGTTTCGGATAATCAGGTCGTAGTCGGCCATGCGGATTTGCTCCCTTTGCATCGCATGCGTCCAAGCAAGATTTATACCAGTGCGATGGTCCGTAATATTGTGACAAACACGCAGAACCATCCTGTCGCTAGCTAATCAATCTGTCCGGTTTATGTAGCTCATGATCTGTCCGCTTCGTTCGTGCTTTGTGCCGGGCCATGGCCCGGCAC